>PXRY01000045.1:0-1130 GCA_003022925.1 Halobacteriales archaeon QS_8_65_32
CGTCGCCGATCCTGCCGATACGGCCGCCTTCTCGGCGCGACTGGTCGCGCTCTGGCTCGGTGTCACAGTTCTCGTCGAGTTCGGCGGATTCGTCGTTGCCCTCCTCCTGAACTGGACTCGGAGCCGAAACCGAGACCAGGGCCGGGATCGAACCGACCACGGCCTCGGCCCCGGCGACTGACGGCCGAATCGACTCGGCGATCGCGACCAGTCGTCCCGATCGTCACGAGCGTTGCGATCGACACTGGCGGGAATCGGCACCGATACGACCGAATACGACCGGCTGCGACCGGCCAACGCCGACATTGGCCAGTGTACCGATCGGTCGGGTTCTCAGGCCGACCCGACCGGGGTCTCGAAACGCGACAGCGCCAGTGTCTCGGGATCGAGGCGGTAGTACGACTCCCAGACCGGTGCGAGCGAGACTATTTCGGTAGCGCCGAACGTGGTTTCTGCGTGGCGGTGGTGGTGGCCAATGAGACAGAGCCGGGGCGACAGCGCGTCGAGAACCGCGTCGATGTGCTTGCAGCCGACCTCGTAGGCTGCGTCGTCGATCAGTCCGTGGGGAGCCTCGTGGGCAAGGAAGACGTCGACCGCGACGTCGGCGTCGGCGAGCGCGAGCAGTCGGTCGACGTCGTCGTGGGTGAAGTGTCGTCGCCGGTCGCCGACGAGTTCGTTTCTCGACTTCTCGTACTGTGTCGACGCGTAGTTGCCCGACAGCCCCGCCGCGCGAAGGCCGCCGATCTCCGCTACCGAGCCTGCGAGCAGGCGTGGCCGCTCGCTTTGGTCGCCCGCTTCGTTCCGTTCGCTTCGGTCGTTCAGCCCGGGACCGTCGAGCGACGCGTCGCCGCGTCTGAGTGCACCGATGACATCCAGGTCCTCGTTGTTGCCGGCGATGAAATAGGTTCGATACGGCAGGTCGTAGTAGGTGAGATCGCCGGCCTGGAGCGCGACGCCCGCGCCGGCCGCACAGTAGGCCGCGAGCAGCGCGCGCCCCGATTGTCCGGGTCGTCCGCGTGGGCGTCGCCGAGAACCAACATTCGACCGACGTTCCCCGTCGCGTAAGGTATGGCCGTCGGTTTCGATCGGCCTCGCGAACCCGATCACCCGCGAAGCCGACCGATAGCGGG
>PXRY01000045.1:1192-44757 GCA_003022925.1 Halobacteriales archaeon QS_8_65_32
CTCGCGCTACTCGCGCCACTTCCGGACGCGTTCGGTCTCTTTGACGCGGATATCGGTTTTGTCCGTCTTCCTGATCCAAGCGAGAAACGACTGGAGGCGATCGGCGTCTCGGAGCCGATCGACAGTGTGGAAATCCTGCTTGAGTTCGTGGTGGGTGAACGCGGCGTGGACCTGCTCGTGGCAGGGCGAACAGAGCCGAGCGATCGGGCTGTCCCTGCGGTTCTTCGGGATCAGATGGTGTTTCGTCGTTTCGACCGCACGCCCGCAGAGTTCACACCGCTTCATTACTGATACCTTCGGGCTACGCAGTAGTGACTCTTCGGTGCGCGTCGATCGAGCAGGTCTGGCAAGTCGGGACGATCGGCTGTCGACCGCGCCGCGGAGATCCTCATCGAGGATTCATCACGAAACGGCGAAGCCGTCTCGAACGACTACGCTCACGAGCACTTCGACTGGCTCGCGGATGCTGTTTGCCCTGTCGGTCGAACAGCGGTATGTCGTGACCGAGTTACCAGTAGTCGGAAACCGGGCCATAGCAGGTAATCACGGTCACAATGCTAACTACCTCCCCGCAAGAACGGAGGCCAGATGGGTGAAGAAGTCATGAGTGAAATCATCGAAAGCCGTGAAATCGAGCCGGACGACCTCTCCGGTCGGCTCTACGGACCACTCGGAGCCGAGTCGGGGCCGGGCGTACTCGTCTTGCATGGCGGCGGGGCGAGCGACGAACGGGGGTACACGGATCGGTACGCGCGCTTGCTCGCCCATCACGGCTACACGGTATTCGATCTCGCGTACTTCGACGCGCTCGGGATGTCGCCGGACCTCGTCGAGGTGCCGATCGAGTATTTCGTCCGCGCTGTTGACTGGCTAACCGGACGAGAGGAGGTCTCGACCGAACAGGTGGGCACTGTCGCGTGGTCGCGCGGAACGGAAGCGCAGTTCCTGCTCGCCGCGCGCGACGATCGGGTCGGTGCAACTATCGCCTACGTGCCGAGCGCGTACGTCTTCCCCGGCCTGCCGAGAAACGAACCAGGCGATGGATCGGTGTCGGCCTGGTCGCAAGAGGGCGAACCGGTCCCGTTCGTCCCGCCGTACGACGGCATCGAAGAGGACATGAACGAGTCCTCACTCGTCCGCTTTCGCCGAACCGTCGAGCGAGCATCAGCCGACGCACTCGAACGCGCAACGCTGCCGGTCGAATCGATGTCGGGATCGGTGCTGCTCGTCTCCGGCGGGGACGACGCCACGTGGCCGTCCGCACGGTTCGCGGCGACGCTCACCGATCGACTCTCCGAGCACGATCATCGGTGGTCATACGAACATCTCCGGTATCCGGCGGCAGGCCACAGCATCGCGAGCCCATACGAGCCGCCGAGCGAGAGGTTGGTCGATCGTTTGGGCGGCACGCGCGCTGGAAACGCCTTCGCTGAGGCCGATGCCTGGTTTCACGCGCTTACATATCTGTGACAGGAGCTTTGTGGTGAGGACTGACCAGGTCAATCATGAGGCCCCATCGATTGGAGGAAGCCATCGCATCCGCGAGTAGCGAGGGACCTCCGGCCCCTCGGACCGTGCGAGCGGGCCTGCGGCCCGCGAGCAGACGACCGCAGGCGCGAGCGGTTCACCGGGACTGAGCGAGTCGGAGACGAGCGAAGGAGCGGGCCGACGAACGACTACCGCGCGAACGAAGCGAGCGCGACAGGAGTGAGGAGTGCTTTTAGTCGAGATTTTGCCGAGTGAGGTCGCCTTCGGCGACCTCACGTAGCGCAAAAGGTCGATGAGTATGGACGCCCGAGATTGCCCGGCGTTCCGGTGGGGGGTATCCCGCTCGCTTCCTCCACCCCGCGACCCTGCGAGCGACAGGTGTCCGGGGGGCCGCTGCTCGCTTCCGCGCCTGACGGGGTGACCTCGATTACCCGCGCGACAACGCCCTTGCAGGCGTGTACACGCGGGCCGCTGCCCCCGCAGGACGAGGCTTCGACGTC
Source organism: Halobacteriales archaeon QS_8_65_32 (assembly GCA_003022925.1). Classification (GTDB taxonomy): domain Archaea; phylum Halobacteriota; class Halobacteria; order Halobacteriales; family Halococcaceae; genus PXQR01. The sequence continues at coordinate 3,181 of PXRY01000045.1, forward strand.
GGCTTGCAGGGCCCACACCGGGCGGACCGGACGCACTCGGGTTTCGGCCCCCGCTGAAGACCGTAGAGCGGGTTTACGAGCAGGGCCTAACTGCCCGGCCTAGTCCGAGTCGAACGTAATCGCCGAGGGTGATAAGGGCTTTTCGTCTTCGATAGCACACCATTATGCGGACGCCGACCCCAACCGGACGCTGGCTCCCATGGGATAGGGATAGCGACAGCGACGACCGGCCCGGCCCCGACGCCGACGCTACCGGGAAGCCGAGCGCTCAGACCAGCGAAAGCGCCCGAACGTACCAGAGGCCGCTCGCGAGCACGCCGAGCGACGAGACGACGAGCGCCGCGCGATGGTACCCCAGCAGGGCGTTGCGAGAGAGCTGGAGGACCAACTGCTCGGGAACGGTGAGCGCCCAGGCGATCGCGACCAGCGCGACGAACGCGCCGAAGGCGAGCGCCACGCCCGCAGCGGTGCCCGGGTCGGTCCGTCCCTGCCGGCCAGCGGCGAAGACGACGACCGCGACGGCACAGAGCAAGCCCGCAACGAGCGGGTCGATCGCTCCGTTCGCGTAGTAGAAGTCCACCGTCGTCCCCTCAGCGACGATCGGGTACGGCACTGCGAGCACGACCAGTACGAGCAGACAAAAGCCGATGCCGAGCGTCGGAGCGAGCTGCTGAGCGTCCATAATCCCGTTGTGACGGCCCGGCTAATAATCGCGGCGTCACGTGCCCGACCCGGAGCGGATCGACGCTTCCGGCTGACTGCCGAACGTGAGGGGAAGTCGAACGACGTCGATCACCGGCCATCGTCGACCGCCGGCCGCCGAGCGGAACACCCAGGTGCGTCGACGCTAACAGTCTCCTATGGGACTCGGAGACACGGCCAAGAAGGTCCAGATGGTCGCCGACACAGCCGAAAAGCTCTACGCCCACGTCAACGAACTGCGCGAACAGGTCCGGACGGTGCGTCGGAAAGTCGACGAGACGTCAAAACAGGTCGATCGCATCGAAACCGACGTCCGGAGCCAGCGGGCGCTGCTCGTCGCGCTCGCCGAGAAGGAAGGCATCGACGCCGAGGCGGTGCTCGCGGAGGGCAGTATCGAGGAAGCCGAACCCACGGACGCGGCGGGAACACCGGCAAGTCAGTCGTCGACGCCGGCGAGCGAGACCGGCAGTAGCGGCGAAGCGACCGGGGCGACGACCAACGCTACCAGTGCTAACGGTGCGGCGACCGAGAACACGGCGGCGAACGAGGACACAGCGGCGGACGACGCGGCAACGCCGGGTGTCGCGACTAACGACGACGGAACGGCCGTCACGAGCGCTACGGCCGGCGACAGGTCCGACGCGCGTAACGACGAGTAGCACGAACGGCGAGGAGCGTGAGACGACCAGCGGCGCATGACGGCCGGTAGCACGACGACAGTACGCTGTCCGGGAGGTGATCACCGTTACAGCCGACGAGCCGGCCGATCAGGCGAGTCGGCTATGCTCGACTTTCATACACCGATCCGCGACGACTCGGAGACCGCCCTCCTCGGCACGGGAGAGCGCCTCGTCGTCACGGATGCCCAGTTGCGTCCAGACCACCGGGGCGTCCTCGCGCGCGAGCGCCGCGTCGACGATTTCGCCTACCTCCTCGCTCGGCCGGAAGACGTCGACGACTTCGATGTCTTCCTCGACATCGGCCAGGGAGTCGTACGCCGGCCGGCCGAAGATTTCGTCCGCGTTCGGGTTGACCGGGATCACCTCGTAGCCGTTCTCGTGGAGGTATCGCGGGATCTCGTGGGCGTCCTTACCCGGCGTGGTCGAACAGCCGACGACGGCCACGACATCGCTTGCGAGTACCTCGCGGAGGTCGTCGTCGCTTTCGATCGCCATACCCGAGCCAGACGACCCGCGAGTAAAAGCGTGCCGCCGAAACACGGGGATCGACGCGCTGGGGCATCAGGAACCGAAGCACTAGGAAGGGGGGCCGGGGATTCGATAGTGGGGGGTCGAGTCAGCGCGGCGGTTCAGTCGGTAACGCCGGGGAGCCGGACGTTGGGTTCGACGCCGTCGTCGACTGCGATGACGCCGTCGAACAGCTGTTGGATGGTACCCATCGTGCGGTCGTCGTGGACGGTCGATTCGATCACGAACACGCCGAGGCCGCCGACCGACCGGATGCGGCCGGTGAAGACGTGGAGGAATCGGAACACGGTCTCGGGGTTCGAGTAGAGCAGCAAAGCAGTGATCGAGTGAAAGAGCACTCGGTTCCGCTCGAGGCCGCGATTCGAGCGGAACTCCTCTAACAACTCGGAGAACTCGATCCCGATCCCGGTCATGTCCTCGGGCGAGGAGACGTAGGTGACCCGCGCGTCCGCCAACTCGTCGACGCCCTGCTGGCGCGAGACGCAATCGACGATCCCCAGGTTCGTCCCGTCGAGACCCGTGCTGCCGTCGCTGTTGCTGTTGCCGTCGCCGTCACCGCTGCCGGCAGCCGAGCGGAAGTCGTCGAGCACGCGTTCGGCGTCGTCCTTGGTGGTGACCACGATCGCGCCGTCCCCGCTGGCGGCCCCGTTCGCCAGCACGTCGAGGCCGAGACGGCGCTTTCCAGTCATCGGCTGGCCGGTGATCAGTAGACTCGTCCCGGGATCGAGGTCGGCCTCGTCGAATCCCTCCGGCAGCGAATACATTGTAACTTACTTGGAATCGATTGAATATAGTGTTTTTGTTGGCAAGGTGTGGCTATGGAAAGGAAGAGGCGAGGAGCGCCGAGCGCCCGAGGACGAACGCGCCGGCGGCGAGGAACATGCCGGTTTTGATACGGGCCTGGCCAGCGCTCGGGTCGGCGAACCCCTCGCGCGCGCCGTACAGTAACAGGGCGTCGGCCGGAACCAACAGGAGGAAGTACGCCGGCCCGAAGACGCCAAGCAGGTACGGCAGCGGACTCGCGAGCACGGAAACGGCGAGCACTCCGGCGGCGAGGGTAAGCGAGGGGCGCTCGCCGACGACGATCGGCAGGGTCCGAAGGCCCTTCTCGCGGTCGCCGGCGACGTCTTCGACGTCCTTGACGAGTTCGCGGGCGAACGTCGCGAGCGCGGCGAAGGAAAAGAGGGTGATCACCGCAACGCCGAGGTCGCCGACCGCCGCGCCGCCGAACAGGAAGGTACTTCCACCGAGATAGGCAACCAGGGCGTTGCCGACGCCGAGGAGACCTTTGAACAGTTCGGTGTAGGCGACGAGCGCGAGAAGGTTGAATAAGGCGATTACGATCGCGAGAAGCGGGAGAAACAGGGCGGCGACGATCGCACCGCAGAACAGACACCCGCTGAATACGAGCGCCTCGCGGGGGGCAACGAGGCCGCTCGGGATCGGGCGGTCGGGGGCGTTGATACGGTCTATCTCCCGGTCGAAGTAGTCGTTGATCGCGTTGCCGGCACCGACCGAGAGAGCGGTCGCGAGGGCCGCCCCGCTCGCGGCGAGCGGACCGGAGAGGAGGCCGCCGCCGACGAAGGCACCGATGGCAGTGAAGGCGGCGGCGGCGACCGCGTTGCCCGGACGGGTAAGCCGGAGAAAGCCCCGCGCTCGCTCGCGCGCGGAGAAAGCCCCATCGGAGGAATCGGATGAGGTGTACCCGTCACCGAGGCTGGCCATATCCCCTTCGGAACCTTCGAGGAAGTATAAACCACGGGGTTTATCAGCGGACGACGGCCTATTCCGCAGTGAGGGCGCTTAGCTCAGTTTGGACAGAGTGCTTGGCTTCGGACCAAGTTGTCGCGGGTTCAAATCCTGCAGCGCCCATGAGTTCTCTCGCGAACGAAGTGAGCGAGAAACGAGTGGGTCGAAGGATTTGAATCAGGGAGCACGCAGCCGGGAGCGAGGCGAGCGGACCGTGCGACCGTGGTTCAAATCCTATAGCGCCCACGTTTCTGCCGCGAGCCGAACGGTGAGCGGCAAAACCGGGTTAAATACACGAGATGAACCTGATGCGCGCAGCGAAGCGAGCACGCCGCGGCGCGGTTCGAGTCTATTGGCTCACTGTTCTACGAGAACGGACACGTGAAGAGTGAGCGGTCGCCGATTAGAACTGCGACTGACGGTAGATGAGGTTGCGCTGGATCTCGTTCGAGCCTTCGTAGATCACGGGGATACGGACATCGCGGTAGACGCGGGCGATCCGTCGTTCGGACAGCACCGACCGCCCGCCGTGCAGTTGCATGCCGCGTTCGGCCACCTCCATCGCCGTCTCGGTGGATCTGGTCTTCGCCATCGCGGCCCACAGGCCGCTGTTTTCCTCCGCGGCGACTTTTCGCGCGGCCCGCCAGTTGAGCGCCCGGGCAGCTTCGAACTCCATTCGCATGTCGGCCAGGATGTGCTGGACGGTTTGGAACTCGCTTACTTCGCGGCCGAAGGCTTCCCGGTCGTGGACGAACGACCAGGCTTCCTCGACCGCCGCCGCAGCGAGTCCCAAGCCGTGGCCGCCGACGATGATGCGGCCGTGATTAAAGAACTCCGCGAGCATATAAAAGCCCGCCCCCTCGGTTCCCACTAAGTTCGCCTCGGGGATCCGACAGTCGTCCATGACGATATGGCCCTGTTTGGAGGCGCGCATCCCCATCTTCTCGGGGATGTGTTCGGCCTCGTAGCCCGGTGCGTCGGTGGGCACGATGAACATCGAGTAGTTCGAGTACCGGTCGTCACCATCGCCGGTCTTTGCATAGAGAGTTAGCCAGTCGGCCTCGACAGCGTTGCCGACCCAGTACTTCTCGCCATCGAGTACCCACTCGCCGTTTTCCGAATCGAGTTCGGCGCTCGTCGTCATCCCGGCGAGATCGCTGCCGGTCTGGGGTTCCGAGACGGCGAGGCCGGTAATTTGCTCGCATTCGGCGACGGGGCGAAGGAACTGCTCGTGCTGGTCGTCACTGCCGTATTTTTCCACTATCTCCGCGCCAAAGCTCGCGAGCTGTAGTGTGAGGGCGATACCGGCGTCGGCTCGGTAGAACTCCTCGGCGATCGCGAGCACCTCCATGAGATCCAAGTTCCGTCCTCCCAGGTCCTCGCCCAAGTCCTGGGCGATGAGGCCGGCGTCCTGGCCCGCTTCGAGTATCTCCCAAGGGTACTCGCCGCTCTCGAAGTACTCCTCCGCACGGGGTTCGATGTGTTCGGCGGCGAACTCGCGGGCTTCGCGCTTGACCGGGCGGGCGTACTCAGGGACGACCGATTCATCCAGTAAGTCCATGTCGATTGTGGGGCCTAGACCGACAAATACCTCCTGGAACCGCCTGTCTCCGTCGCTTTTCACTGTCACCGTGTCCGATGGTCGCCCACCTCCGACGGTTCGGGACGACGCATCTATCGATCGAAACGAAACCCGTACCGCTCCCGTGCCGAGGGCTGATGTAACATTCCGACTCTTAAAACGGTAGCATCGAACGATCGTCACGGAATTCGGTTGCTGGGGTGACCGATCGGAACGGTTGCTCCAGAACCGAACGCTTCTAATCGTCTTTACGTACCCGTCTATCCTCTCGTTCGGGCCAACTCGTCGGAAAACTCCAATCATCCACTTTCCACGAGTAGGCAGCGTAATTCATTACAAAAGACACGAGAGCAAAAAACGTCAAGATTCAGGTGTCTATCCCGCCGGCGGAGAGAAAACCTCATCGAATACCGCTGGGAGCAAGAATACCGTCGTCGTGACCACCGCGCATTCGGGCCAGGACAGGTTCTCTGCTCGTTGAGTGATCCGACGAAACGGTCGGAGCACGGTGGACATGGATCGTTCTGGGTTCTCGAGTGGTAAACCGTTGATGGTGGGAGAGGACACGTCTCAGTATTAGCCTTCTTCAAGTGTGGTAACCGTTTATTCCACTCTCAACTGTTGGAGATACGATGGTTCGGCGTATCGCTGCTGCGCTGGTCGGTCTCGTCGTCGGAACCGTGTCTGCAACAGCGGTCTATCTACTGGTATACCCAAACCTCGGCGTGACCGTTCTTCTCGGGGCCGTGTACGCGCTTGCGGTCTGGCTTCTCCTCCGCCAGTGGTCGGTGTGGACGACGAGCGGCAGCCTGTGGGGCGATGCCATGGGTGGAGTACCCTTAGCCGTCTCGCTGTTCGGCGTCCAGTTCGTGCACAGTTTGTCCGACGGAGCGAGGTTGGCTATGAGTCTCCTTATCATTGGCACCGGGTTTGCGATGGCGGGGTTCGGAGTCGAATTGGCGATCGAAGCGGTCAGCCGAGAGCGTGTCGAGTCGACTTCGGGTTCGGCCGAGGGCTGAGTGAGTACCGCTACCGCTGCTACCACTCGATTACGACCTCGTCACGCCAGAAGTAGCCGCTCGGGCTTCCCGATGCGAAGCGCGCGAGCCACATCGGGATCTGTGCACCCTCGGCGACGCTTCGCGCGGCGTTTTCCCCGCTCATATCGGTTCTGACCCGCCCCGGACAGACGGAATTAACAAGCAAGTCGGGGTACTGGTGAGCCAGAACGTTCGTGGGCGCGTTCAACCCGGCTTTCGAGATTCCGTAGAGGGCATGGGACGTGTCCATGCCGCTCTCGAACTGGCCGGCACCTGAAGAAACGTTCACGATCCGGCTCCCCTTCCGCTCGGTGAGCAGGGGGAGGGCGGCGTGACTCAGCAGTGCCGGCCCGTGGAGGTTTACCCCAAAAGTTCGTTCGATGTCCGCCGGGTCGAGGTCCGCGAACCTCCCCGACGGACCGTATATACCGGCATCGTTGACGAGCACGTCGAGGCGGCCGGCCTCCTCGACGATCGCCCCAATGGCTGCCTCGATTTCCCCTTCGTTCGTGACGTCGAGTTTTAGCGGCCGCTGCTCGTCGGCCGTCACGTCTCCGGGGTCGCGTGCACCGGCGTAGACCGTCGCGCCGAGGTCGACGAGCCGCGACGCGATCTCCGCGCCGATCCCCCGGTTCGCGCCCGTGACGAGCGCGACTTGGCCGTCGAGCGAGTCCAGCAGCGACGCGTCGTCGTCGATGCCCTCGGTTCCCATGTCCTCCCTCGGTCACGTGGGGACATAGGCTCGCCGGACGGCCCGATCATCGATGGTTTGATCGTCGACAGTCCGGTCGGTGGCTCCCCGATCGCCTCGCCTGTCGGTCGTCTCGCTCACCGGATATACGCCGCCCTCCGGCGGGATCGATCAACCTTTAGAGGCGTGTCTGACGCGGATTTATATGGACACGGTCGTCCCGTTTATATATGACCGGCGAACGCGTCGAGCAACTCGAATCTCGCGTCAGGGAACTCGAAGCGACTCTGAGCGGTCTCACCGACGAACTCGTCGACACCAAAGACCGCCTGGAGACCATAGAACGCGCGAGCGCTGCCGAGAACTCGGCCGGCCGGCGAAGCGACATCGTCGAGGGCGAACTCCTCGGCGAGAACGACCGGGACGCGACGGACGAACGCGAGCCGGTCGACGGCGACGGTGACAGCAATGACGGCGAGACCGCCGGAGAGCGCGGGAGCGACACGGCTACGGACGCCGGGCCCGAAGAAACGAGCAGTGACGGAACCGAGCGCGAAAACGCCGACTCGGATTCCGACGGCATCATCGTCGCCTGAGTCGAGTCAGGCCCGACCGCCATCGTTGCCGGCGACGGATCGCAACCCACGACGCCCACCCAATGCACATCGATTCGTTGATCCTGGACGATTTCAAGAGCTTCGGTCGCCGGACCGAGATCCCTTTTTACGAGGATTTCACTACCGTCAGCGGACCGAACGGGTCGGGCAAGTCGAACATCATCGACGGGATCCTCTTTGCGCTCGGGCTCGCGCGTGCCCGCGGCATCCGCGCCGAAAAGCTCACTGACCTCATCTACAATCCGGGCGACCACGGCGACGCGGAGACGGGAGCCCGCGAGGCGAGCGTCGAAGTGATCCTCGATAACGAGGATCGGACGCTCACCGCAAGCGAGATCGCCGCCGCGATGGACGTCGACAGCGTGGAAGACGCCGACGAGATCCACATCAAACGCCGAGTGAAGGAGACCGATTCGAACTACTACTCGTACTACTACCTGAACGGCCGGTCGGTCAACCTCTCGGACATTCAGGACCTACTGGAGACCGCCGGCGTCACGCCCGAGGGATACAACGTCGTAATGCAAGGCGACGTGACGGGCATCATCAACATGACGCCCGCCCAGCGCCGGACGATCATCGACGAGATCGCCGGCGTCGCCGCCTTCGACGCGAAAAAGGAAGACGCCTTTTCGGAACTCGATACCGTTACCGAGCGCGTCGAGGAGGCCGCGCTCCGCATCGATGAAAAAGAGAGTCGCCTCGAACAGCTCGCCGACGAGCGCGAGACTGCCCTCGAATATCAGGGCCTCAAGAACGAAAAGGCCGAATACGAGGGCTACCGGAAAGCCGCCGAACTCGAAGGCAAGCGCGACGACCTCGCCGACGTCGAGGCGACCATCGAAGACGTCGAAGGGAACTTAGAGGAGCGCCGACGGACGCTCGACGAGCGCCAGGGGAAGGTCACGCGCCTCGAAGAAGACCTGGCGGACGTCAACGCGGAGATCGAACGCACCGGTGAGGACGAACAGCTTGCGATCAAGGGCGAGATCGAGGAGATCAAAGGCGAGATCGCTCGGCTCGAAGACGCGACAGAGAGCGCCCGCGAGCGTGCGGACGACGCAGAGAGCAAACGCCGCCAGGCGTTCGTCGAACTCGATCGCAAACAGGAGACCGCAGAGGACTTAGCGACCCGCGTGCGCGAGACGAAAGTCGAGAAGGCCTCGCTCAAAGGCGAGATCGAGAACTTGGAGGACGAGTTAGAGGAGGTCGAAGCCGAGATCGAAGCCGTCGATTCCGAATACGAGCAGACGCGCGACGCCTTAGCCGAAAAGCGTGAGACGCGCTCGGACCTGAAGGATGAAAAGGCAGAACGCCAGCGCGAGCAGGACCGCCTGTTAGACACCGTGCGGCGGCGCTCGACCGAAGAAGAGGAGCTCGAAGCCGAGATCGAAGCCGCCGAAGAGCGAGTGCCGGAGCTCCGAGCCGAGCGCGAGGACGTTGCCGACGAACTCGAACGGGCCCGTGAGAACGAGGCGCGCATCGACGAGGTGGTTTCGGACCTCCAGGCGGAACGGAACGAGCTGCGCGACGAACTCGATGACACAGAGGAGACGCTGCGGGCGGCTCAGAACGAATACGCCGACCTCGAAGCGAAGACCGATTCGGACGGCTCGTCGTACAGCCGGGCGGTCTCGACGATTCTCCGAAGCGACGAGCCGGGCGTTCACGGCACCGTTGCCCAGTTGGGTAGCGTCACCGGCGAGTACGCGACCGCCTGTGAGACCGCCGCCGGCGGCCGGCTCGCGAACGTCGTCGTCGAGGACGACGGCGTCGGCGAACGGTGTATCGAGTACCTCAAATCACGGAACGCCGGTCGGGCGACCTTCCTCCCGATCACCGAGATGGACAACCGATCGCGCCCCCGACTGCCCGACCGCGAGGGCGTGATCGACTTCGCCTATAATCTCGTCGAGTTCGACCGGCGGTACGAGGGGATCTTCTCGTATGTACTCGGCTCGACGGTCGTCGTCGAGGACATGGCGACGGCGCGCTCGCTGATGGGCGACTTCCGATTGGTGACCGTAGACGGCGATCTCGTCGAGCGCAGCGGCGCGATGACCGGCGGATCGTCGAGCGGTTCGCGGTACTCCTTTACATCGAGTTCCGGCCGCCTCCAAGAGGTCGCCGACCGGATCTCCGAGTTGGAAGAACGGCGGCGATCGCTCGACGAGGACGTAGGCGAGACCGAGCGCCGCCTCGATTCTGCCCGTGACCGGCGGGCCGACGCAAAGGAGACGGTCACGTCGCTCGAAAACGACGCCGAACGCAAGGAGGCAGCGATCGAAGCGGCTGAAACGGAGGTTACGGAGCTCGAAGGCGACCTCGCGGACCTCCGGGAGGAGCGCGCGGCGGTCGACGAGCGGATGAACGAGATCGAAGCCGACATCGCCGCGGACGACGAGCGGATCGCGACAATCGACGAGGCGATCGCCGAGTTGAAATCCGACCTCGCCGAATCGGATATCCCCGACCTCACCGCAAAAGCCGAGCAGTTGCGCGAGGAAATCACGGAGCGCACTGAGCGGATGGACGACTTAGACGGGAAACTCAACGAGTACCAACTCGAAAAACAGTACGCCGACGAGGCGATCGAAGGCCTCCACGACGACGTCGAAAGCGCTCAAAATCGAAAAGCGAAGGCCGAAGAGCGGATCGAGGAACTGGAAGGGACGATCGACGAACAGCAGGCGCTGCTCGCCGAGAAACGCGAGGCGATCGCCGACTTGGAAGCAGAACTCGCCGACCTCAAGGCGGAGCGAGGGGCCCTCCAGGGCGACCTCCGTGAGGCACGGGCGGCCCGCGACGAGGCCAAAGAGGCGGCAACGACGGTAGAAAACCGTCTCGAAGACCGTCGTGAGAAACGTAACCGCCTCGAATGGGAGGTAGACGCCCTCGCCGAAGAGGTCGGCGAGTACGACAGCGAGGAGATCCCCGGCCACGACGAGGTAACCTCACGGATCGCGGAGCTCGAAGAGGAGATGAGTTCCCTGGAGCCGGTCAACATGCTCGCGATCGAGGAGTACGACACGGTCGAAGCCGACCTCGACGACCTTCAGGAGAAGAAGGACACCCTGGAAAACGAACGCGGGGCGATTACCGATCGGATCGACTCCTACGAGCAACGGAAACGCGAGACCTTTCTCGACTCGTTCGAAGCGATCGATTCGCACTTCCGGGAGATCTTCGAGCGCCTGTCGGCGGGCACCGGCGAACTCCACCTGGAGAACGAGAGTGATCCCTTCGACGGCGGGCTGACGATGAAAGCCGAACCCGGTGACAAACCGATTCAACGTCTCGACGCGATGAGCGGCGGGGAGAAATCGCTCACGGCGCTTGCATTTATCTTTGCGCTCCAGCGACACAATCCCGCTCCTTTCTACGCGCTCGACGAGATCGACGCCTTCCTCGACGCGGCGAACGCCGAACGCGTCGGCGAACTCGTCGACGAACTCGCGAGCGAGGCCCAATTCGTCGTCGTCACCCACCGCGCGGCGATGTTAGAACGCTCCGAGCGGGCGATCGGCGTCACGATGGGCGAGAACAATGTCTCGGCGGTGACCGGTATCGACCTCGCCGGGTCGCGCGAGCGAGAGGGTGAGGGGGAAGTGCCCGCCGATGACTGAGGAACCGGGTGCGGACGACCGGTGGGAGCCGGCGGGTAACGAAGACATCGACGGTATCGGCGACGTCGCCGACGCCGGGAACGCTGCGGACGGAGAGGAAACGGTCGACGCCGAGGAGGTCGAAGAGGTCGAGCCGGTCGAATTGCTCGTTCAACTGGCCGAGCGGGGCGAGATCGAACCGTGGGACATCGACGTCGTCTCGGTGACCGACGCCTATCTCGCCCACCTGGACGCTGGCGATCTCAGGACCTCCGGCCGGGCGCTTTTCTATGCGAGCGTTCTCCTGCGGATGAAAAGCGACGCGATCATCGAGGCCGACGACGCGGAGGAGGCAGAGCCCGAACACGACCCGTTCGGCGCGTGGGACGGGTCCAATGGGGTTCCGGCGGAAGGGTCGGCCCCCGACCCGATCGACGCACTCGAACGCGAGATGGACCGCCGGCTCGACCGCAAGCGTGCTCGGGGCACCCCCGAAACTCTAGAGGAGTTAGTGCGGGAGTTGCGCGACGCCGAACGCCGGCGCATCTGGAAGCCCGCGCGAACCTACGATACGACCGACTCGCCGCGTGGCTTTTCGCGGGGGACCCAGACGCTCGACTACCGTTCGGGCGACGACCTCCGCATCGACGACGAACCGACCGCCGCCGACGTTACCGGCACCGCCCACGCCGAGGACATCGAGGAGATCATCGCCGACGTCGAGCGCGCGCTCTACGAACGATACGAGGCCGGCCGCGAGAAGGTGCTCTACGCGGAGATCGAGACCGCCGGTGGGTCTCGCGTTCAGACCTTCTTAGGACTGCTCTTCCTCTCGCATCGCGGACAGGTACGCCTCGATCAGGACGAACTGTTCGGCGACCTATGGATCGAGCGGCCGGCGACGGCCGCGAGTCCCGAAGAGGCACTCGCCGACTGATCGCCGATCGGCTTCCGGCTTGCTCGGAGCCGAACTCGACTTCGATTTCGACCTCAACTAGGACTCGAACTCCGGCTCCGACCCCGGGACCCCGATCGCGATGTAGCTCCGGACCGGTACCGGTTCCGGCTCAGGAGTGCTCGCGCAACTGCATGTCGTCGGTAATGCGTTCGACCTCGGTGCTGACGAGGGTGTAGGTCCCGTCCCCTTCGTTCCCGAACATCGACTTGACGCCTTCGAGCAGGCCCTCGTCGGCATCGATGTACGCCGTGCCGTGTTCGACTCGATCGACCGTTTCGACCGTCTCGCCGTTCGTGTCCACGACGGTCTTTCCTTCGTCGCCTTCGGTGAGCGTCCATGACATATCCCGGTTCGGGATCCGGACGACAAATGACCACGGGGCGCTCGTGCCGGTCGTGTTCGACCGACGGCTTCGGGGAGGAAGGCTGTCGAAATCGTTTCGTGACGAGCGTGGGACTCTCGGAGTCCTATGGACCATGCGAGCGGGCTTCGCCCGCGAGCAGATGTGAAAAAAACGCTTCGCGTCTTTGCTGCAAGCGGGAAAATCTTCGATTTCCCGCAATGACAGACGAGCGAAGCTCTTCTGGACCACTCTGCTGCGATCGTGCTCGCGGATGCTGGTTTCCCCTCGTCGCTTAGTCAGGCAGAAGACGTGCGTTCCACCGGGGCGAGCGGTTCCGTCACGAGCGCGAACGAAGTTGTTCGAAACGGCAAAGCCGTTTCGTGATGACGAGAAAGCTTCGCTCTCTCGAACCACGAGCGACGACGCCGCGAAGGGGGTGCGTCTCAGTCGTCGTCGGCCGCCGCAGCCGTAGTGTCGACCGTCCCGCGATCGGGCTGTTCGGATCGATCGAGGTCGAAGCGGTCGTTGGTCATCACCTTCTGCCACGCGTCGGTGAAGTCACGGACGAACTTCTCCTCTGCATCGTCGGCTCCGTACACTTCCGCGACCGCTCGGAGCCGGGCGTGCGACCCGAAGATCAGATCGACCCGGGAGCCCCGCCATTCGAGGTCGCCCGTCTCGCGATCGTATCCTTCGAACACGTCCTTCGACTCCGAAACCGGCTCCCACTCCGTACCCATGTCGAGCAGGTTCGCGAAGAAGTCGTTGTGCAGCGTTCCCGGTCGGTCGGTAAAGACGCCGAGATCCGAACCTTCGTAGTTCGCGTCGAGCGCCCGCATGCCGCCGACAAGTACGGTCATCTCGGGCACGGTCAGGTTCATGAGTTCCGACCGGTCGACCAGCGCTTCTTCCGGCGAAAGGTCGTGGTCGGCCTCGTCGTTTCGGTAGTTCCGGAACCCGTCGGCCTCCGGTTCAAGCGCCTCGAAGGAATCGACGTCGGTCCACTCCTGAGAGGCGTCCGTCCGGCCCGGCTCGAAGGGAATCTCCACGTCGTATCCGGCGTCCGCCGCTGCCTGCTCGACGGCCGCGTTCCCGCCGAGAACGATCAGGTCGGCGAGCGATACTTTCGTCCCGTCCGAGCGCGAGTCGTCGAACTCGGCTTTGATTTCCCGTAGGGAATCGAGTACGGTCGCGAGTTCCTCGGGCTCGTTCACTTCCCAGTCGCGCTGTGGTCGAAGCCGGAGACGAGCGCCGTTCGCGCCGCCGCGCTTGTCGCTGTCGCGGTACGTTGACGCCGACGCCCAGGCGGTCCTGACCAACTGGGGAACAGTCAGCTCCGAGTCGAGGATCTCCTCTTTGAGCGCGGCGACCTCTTCCGCGCCGATCAGTCCGTGATCGACGTCGGGGATCGGGTCCTGCCAGAGCATCTCCTCGTCGGGTACCTCCGGACCGAGGAAGCGTTCGGGCGGGCCCATGTCACGGTGGATAAGTTTGTACCACGCCTTCGCAAAGGCCTCCTGGAACGCCTCGGGCTCCTCGCGGAAGCGCTCGATGGCCTCCCGGTAGTCGGGGTCTTCCTTCAGGGCGATGTCCGTCGTGAGCATCATCGGATCGACCGTCTCCGAGGAGTCGTGGGCGTCCGGGACGCTCCCTTCCAAGTCGCCGTCGGTCGGTCGCCACTGCCATGCACCGCCGGGGCCCTTCTCGGCTTCCCACTCGTGGTCGAGCAGGTTGTCGAGGTAGCCCATGTCCCAGCGGGTCGGTGCCGACGTCCAGGGGCCTTCGATGCCGCTGGTGATCGTATCGGCCCCTTTGCCGGATTCGTGGTCGCTCTCCCAGCCCAGACCCTGTGATTCGATCGGGGCCTCTTCGGGCACGTCGCCGAGGTTCTCGGGCTCGTCCGCGCCGTGGACCTTCCCGAACGTGTGGCCGCCGGCGATGAGCGCCGCGGTCTCCTCGTCGTTCATCGCCATCTGGCCGAACGTCTGTCGGATGTTGTGTGCTGATCCTTCGAGGTCCGGCTCGCCGTTCGGACCCTCCGGGTTCACGTAGATGAGCCCCATGACGGAGTTGCCGAGTGGGTCCCTGAGGTCGCCCTCCTCGTCGAAGCGCTCAGAGGAGGTCGTCTCCATCTCCTCCTCGGGCCCCCACCAGACGGCCTCGTCGGGTTGGAAGGCGTCCTCGCGCCCGCCGGCGAAGCCGAAGGTCTCGAAGCCCATCGATTCGAGCGCGACGTTCCCAGTCAGAACCAGCAGGTCGGCCCACGAGAGGCTCCTCCCGTACTTCTGCTTGACCGGCCAGAGCAGCCGGCGGGCCTTATCGAGGTTCGCATTATCGGGCCAACTGTTCAAGGGCGCGAAACGCTGGCCGGCGCGTGACGCGCCGCCGCGGCCGTCGCTGACGCGGTACGTGCCGGCGCTGTGCCATGCCATCCGTATCATCAGCGGCCCGTAGTGGCCGTAATCGGCTGGCCACCACTCTTGGGACTCGGTCATCACGTCCTCGATATCCGCTTTTACCTCGTCCAGGTCGAGCGACTCGAACGCTGCTGCGTAATCGAACTCCGCGTCCATCGGGTCGGAGTGCTGGGCGTTCCGATCGAGGATGTCCAGTTGCAACCGATCCGCCCACCAGTCCTGAGTCGTGTTCTGCATTACGGCTGGGTTGGTGCTTTCACAACTTAAAATTGTCTGATTCGATAACGAACTTTCGCTATAGCCAAGCGGTCGGTCCGAGTCACGAACTTCCGTCGGTTGCGAATCTGTGATCCCCGTTCGGCAGGGTTTCCAGGACTTACCTTTGTGCGCGTTCAGTTACAGGGCGGATCAGCATAAATCGGGCGATCCCCTCCCGGCTACCCCCTGCCGGGTTCCGACGAAGCGAACCGATTCGTCGTTCGATACCCGGCTGTGTCGACCGTATCGGTCGCGTCAGTCGTATCGGTCACCGGGTCAGTCGGCGGTTCGGTGGACCAGGGCGATCACACAGACGGCAAGCGCCGGCGGCAGGATGCCGGCGAGCGCGGGCAGCCCGTAGAGGACCTCGACCACTGGCGCGAGGAGTCCCGTCGGGGCGGCCTGCTGTTCGGACGGGACCGAGATCACGAGCCCGACGTACAACGAAGCGAGAAGGCAGTAGCCCGCGAGCGCGAGCGCGGCGTCGTAGCCCCGGGTCGCGTGCGCCCGGCGGTGACGACGGGCGACGAGGAGCACCGGCGCGCACAGCGGCGCAACGACGAACAGCCCAGTGACGATGAAAAACGCCCGCGAAACAGTGAGGCTTCCGCCGGGCCCGCCGGTCGTCGCGGCGATGAGCACCACGAGCGCGAGCACGAACAACAGCGCAACGACGCCGGCGACGAGCCCGCCGGCCACGGCGTAGGACTTAAACAGCCACGAGTCGCTCCGTCGGACGGCGTAGGGAAACGCGCTCACCAGCCCGGAGTACGTCCGCTCGTCCTCCGGCTCCCCGCCTTCGGCCGTCGCTTCCGACATGCTTGTGGTTCGGTCGGCGACCGATTAAGCCCCGTGATCGACCGTCGCGACCGGCGAACCCGGCGAGCCCTCGGCCTGCGGCGGCTGAGCGTCGCTAACGGAAGCGAAACCGGAGAACCGAGACCGCGAGTCGAGCGCGATCGGTCGAACGCACGCGACCGACGCCGATCGGGGGACGACGGACAGGGGTGTTTAGTAAGCCGGCGACGAGGTGAGTGTATGTACGTCGACTTGGGCAACGGGCTCGCGTCGGTCGCGTCGCCGGGCGTCTCGCGCGAGAGTTTGGAGCGCCTCGACGAGCGCGTCGCCCGCGCCCACGAGCGGATCGAACGCGGACGGAAGGAAGACGAATTCGGCTACGCTGCGTTCGATTTACCTCACGTGACGGACGCCAGTGAGATCGAAGCGGCCGTCGCGCCGTTCGACGCCTCGGACGCCGTGCTGACCGTCGGCATCGGCGGCAGCGCACTCGGCGCGGCGACGATCGCCGAAGCGCTCGACCTCGCCGATACCCACGTGCTCGACAACGTCGACCCTGCGGAAGTACGATCGACGCTCGCCGACCTCGACCTCGGGGACACCGTTTTCCACGTCGTCTCCCGGTCGGGCACCACCGTCGAAACCCTCGCGAACTTCCTCGTCGTCCGCGAGGCCTTCGAGTCGGCAGGCATCGACTGGACCGAGCGGGTAGTAGTGACGACCGGCGAGGAGGGGCCGCTGCGCGAACTCGCCGATCGGCACGACCTGCCGACGCTTTCGGTCCCCGAGGGCGTCCCCGGGCGCTTCTCGGCGCTCTCGTCGGTGGGGTTGGTGCCCGCCGCGATCAGAGGGGCCGATATCGAGGGCGTGCTCGCCGGTGCTGCAGCGAACACGGCTCGCGGCGAGATCAGTGGTTCGTTGTTCGAGACGCCGGCGTATGCCTACGGCGCGGCGACGTATGCCCTCGCCGAGCGGGGAGCGACGGTCGACGCGATGATGCCGTACGCTGAGGATCTCGAATCCTTCGCCGAGTGGTTCGCCCAACTCTGGGCCGAGAGCCTCGGCAAGGACGGATTAGGACAGATATCCCTGAAGGCGGTCGGCGCGACCGACCAGCACTCCCAACTGCAACTCTACCGGGCCGGACCCCGAAACGTGATGGTCACCTTCGTCCGCCCGCGCGAACGACCCGATTGTGCAATCCCCGAAACCGACTTCGAGGCGCTGTCGTACCTCGGGGGCGGTGACCTGGGGACGCTGCTCGACGCCGAGTTCGAAGCCACCGAAGCCAGCCTCGCCGCGGCGGGCCGGCCCTCGGTCCGCGTCGAGATCGACCGGCTCGACGCTCGGGGAATCGGCGACCTGCTCTACGGGATGGAGTTGGCCTGCGTGCTCGTCGGCGAACTCATGGGCATCGAGACGTTCACCCAGCCCGCAGTCGAGTGGGGCAAACGCGCCGCACGGGGCCTGTTAGGGGCCGAGGGCGACTTTCCCGAAGCCGAGGCCGTCGGGGAGAAATCCCGGCTCGCCGTCCCGCCGGAGGAGTGACATGACGAACCGTCGTCGCCGATCGGTCTCCCGATCGGCGTTCAGCCCCCGAGAGCGACCGACGGCCCCGGTCAGCGACCGTGTCTCCGATCGGCGACTCGTCCGTCGTTTCGCTCGTCGCAAAGCGGCCGCTCAGAACTCGCCGCGGAACTCCTCGTCGGAGAGCACACGGGGGTACTCCGGACGCGCGGGGAGCACCCACGAGGTGTCGATCGTCCGCTCGTACTCCTCGTAGACGGGGTATCGGCTCGCGGTCCGGAGATCGGTGTAGGTCGCAGTGCCCCGGTCGCCGCCGAAGACCGCCCAGTCGCTCTCGTCGGTGCCGTCCTTGTCGATGTCGAACCAGCAGGCCATTGCGATGTCCTCCCGCTCGATCATCGCGTATGCGTCTGCGATCCACTCGGCTTTCTTTTCGGGGCGGTACTCGCCCTCGTAGTAGGACGTCGAGGCGAACTCCGTGAGCGCGATCGGCTTGTCGGCGATCGCCTGCACGCGGTCCAACATCCCGCCGAAGAGTTCCTCGGGGCTCCGCCAGTCCGACCAGGACTCGACGTCGCCGAAGTTGAACCCGTCCAGGCCGATCCAGTCGACGTACTCGTCTCCCGGGTAGTACGCTTCTGCATCGACGTCGCCGACCTCGTCAGCGTTCGGAGCCCACATCCACTGGATGTTCGTCTCGTCCATCGCGGTGTCGGCGAAGATCCGGCGTACGTATCGCCACATCCCGATGTAGTCCTCGGCGGAGGTCTCGTCGGTCGCGCTCCAGGGGAACCAGTTGCCGTTCATTTCGTGGGCCGGCCGGAAGTACAGCCGCCGTTCGGGCGCGCGGTCGCCGTCGGAACCGACGGTCCACGCTGCGAGTTCCTCGGCCCAGGTTTCGATGATCCGGTCGTACTCTCCCTCGTGGATCCGCCGATCGACTAAGGGGTCGGAATCCTCGGGCGGTTCGGTATAGGCCGGCATCCACGTCACGATCGGTACCGAGCCGCGCTCCCAGATCGGCGTCAGCAGCTTCTCGACGAACCGCCGTACCTGATCGGGGGATTCGAGCCCGTTGACGAACGTTTCGACCGTCGCCGGCTGCTGGCCCACCCAGCGCCCGTAAGGACCGAGTTTGGCGATCGAGTCCGGCTTGGCGTCGATCGCGAGCCCCGAGAGCGTCGCCCCCGAACGCGGCTCGGGTTCGGGGGCGGCCGTCGTGTCCTCGGCAGCGTCGGCGGCGTCGGTGCTATCCGTTTCGTCGGTGCCGTCGGTTTCGCGTTCCCTGTCGGAGTCTTCGCTAGTCGGGGCCGTATCCGAGGCCGCTGCGAGGTCCGAGTCGGCTGCCCCCGTTGCCCTCGTCGATCCGTCGGTCGATTCCGATGCCGACCCCGAGCTCGACGCCGAATCCGATCGGGACGAACAGCCGGCGAGGCCGGCCGCACAGACGAGCCCCATAGAACGGACGAAGGCGCGTCGGTTCACGTCGTGGCCCTCCTCGTCGTCCGAGCGGCCGCCGGTCGTCGCGCCGTTGCCCCTGACACGGACGGTCGGAGTCGTCGTTGTACTGGAGTCATGATCGCGGTAGTCACGGTGGTCGTGGTTGCAGTGGTCGTGGCAGCCGTTGTGGTCGCGGCGATCGTAGTAGCCGTGGTGGTCGGCCCGGTCGTAAGTGTGGTAGTAGTAGCGATCACAGTAACCCTCCTCAGTCGGCCTCCGCGTCGGTGTCGGTCTCGCCGTTGATGGCGTCGATGATGTCCGGTTTCACTTTTCTGGTCACGTCGAAGTCCTCCGGCGGGTACGCGAAGCCGACGAACGCGCCCGCTGAGTGCAACACGCTGACTAGGGGCGCGAGGACGATCAGCATTAGCGCGACCGGCAGCGACTCGTCGTAGTACGCGAGCCCGAGCATGGACCAGACGATCGTCGGCCCGAACAGAGCGAGCGAGAGGACTTCGAACAGCGGTCCGTACAGACCGGTTCCGGGCAACAACAGCGGGACGAGTACGAGCGCAGGCACGAGCGCAGACGTCGCCCACGCGGCATTCCGGAGGGTACAGATCGCTCGATACGCCGGCGAGAGAACGCCGCTTTGGGCCTGTGAGCCCGCGAGCCACCGGCTCCGTTGGCCGATCATCGCCCGCATCGACGGCGGGGCCTGGCTAGCGAACTTCGTCTCGCCGACGCGAAAGGTGACGTCTTCGGCGCGCATCGCGTTCCAGACGAAGCTCGTGTCCTCGATGAGCGTTTCTCTGTCCCAGGTGATCCGGTCTTCGAGTTCCGTGCGGATCGCGAGTCCGCCGCCCCAGGCGTACAGCGGCACCGCGAGCCTGGCGAAGGCGAGCTGTTCGGTCTGAAATCCCATCCGGTAGATCTCCGCGAGATAGGCCGGCAGCGACCGGCTCCGGGTCGGGCGCTCGCGGAACTGGACGATGTCGCCGTCGGGGATCCCCTCCAGGTCGCTGGTGATCGTGTCCTCGTCCAAGAAGAGCACGTACTCCTTCTCGCAGGGGATTACCCGCCGTGCCCACTCGAGCGCGCGGCCCTTTCGCGTCGCCGCACACTCGAAGGCCTCGGGGACGACGTGGACCGTCGCGCCGCGAACCGCGATCGGCTCCTCGCATATCACGTGACAGTCGTCGATCCCGTCGGGGAGGGCGTCGACGCTCGCCTGAACGACGCCGCCGCCGTCGACGGTCAGGATACGGACCTGGACGTTTTCGAGGCCGTGGCTCGCTGCCGCGAACCGTCGGCCCCGTGAGACGACGACCATCTCGTAGAGCCAGTAGGAGACCGCCGCGAGCTGTATCGCCGCCGCCCCCCAGATGATGACCGACAGCGCCGCGAGCGGGGTAACGTCGACAACAGGCAGCGTCCGTCCGGGAACCCAGACCGTGGCTCCGACGATAGCGATCGTCGCTGCGGCCACCGTCGTCGTCAGCGTCAGCACTCGCGACGACGAAGGCGTCACGCTGTTCCCCCGTCGTCCGAGCGCACCGTTCGGACGGCGCTGGTCTCCGTCCGGTCATCACCCTCGATCGCGCTCTCGCTCCCGTCGTCGGTCGGCGGTCGGTAGTCCGTGTCCGTCGATCGAGGCTCGGCGAGGCCCCAGTTTCGAGCCGCCGCCCTCGACCCGTTTTCCGGGCCGGCGACGAATTCGAGGGCGACGCCCTTCAGCGTGACCCGTCCGTTCCCGCCGGTTCGATACCCGCGAAACTCGACGTTCCGTCGAGCGTCGTCGAGCGTGAACCGGACGGTGACGTTCTGTGGACCTTCCTTCGCCGGGACCGTCGCGTTCGCGACCCGCCGGTGGGTCGTCCCCGCCGCCACGTCAACGCCGAGAACGGGCTCGGCACCCGCGCGCGTGACGTCCACCCGGAAGGTCGCCTCGTACGTGCCCGGCGGAAGCAAGGCGTTGGGCCCGTACCAGAGGTAGGTCCCGGCGCTGCCCCCGCTCGCGACGACCCGTCCCGACAGCACCCGGGCGTCGTTCGGAATGAAGGCATCTGCGCCGTAGGTGCGGTCTTCGACGGCGTACTCGCCGGTGATCCCCTCGGGCGATCCTTCGTGGCCGCGCTTCAGTACCCAGATACCGTCCTCGTAGGCGACGAGGCCGTACGAGCGGCCGATCCGGTCGGCGTAGACGCTCTCGATCGGCGTTGCCCACCAGGTGGTCGTATCGAACAGGAGGTACTCGGGGGTCGGCGTCCCGTATCGCTCCTGATAGTAGCCGAAGGTGCTCTCGACGGGAATGAACGTCGCGTTCGGGCGGGTCGCGACGTGGGGGTAGATGTCGTTCTGGGTGAGCAACGAGGCCGACTCGGGCACGAGGTCGGTCGCCTCCCGGCGGAGGTCGTCGTGGTCGGCTCCGGTTCGCAGGTCCGGGTTCTGGCCGGCGGCGACGACCGACGTCGCCCCCAAGAGATTGAGCACGAGCACGAGGGCGAACACCCGCCCGACGCTCGACCGGGAGATCGCTCGCAGGGCCTCCGTATCCGGTATCGCGAGCAAACTCGAATCCGGCATGGCGGGCAACGAGAGCCCGTCGGCGCGTTCGATCCGGCCCAGCACGCGCACTGCCCCGATGTAGACGAACGGCAGCAGGTACAGCGGGTAGTGTGCGCCGAAGGTGAAGTAGACCTCGCGGCCGGCGAACACCCACCCGAACGCGAGATACGGCGCGAGCGCCCCGAGCGCGATCTCGTCGGTCGCCGCGAGAAAGGCCACCGGCATTAGGAATAGCACGAGAAAGGCGAACTTCGTGAACAGGTCTATCGACAGCGCCTCGAAGGCGACCCCCGGGTTCGCGAGCGAGATCGCGATCAGTTCGGCAATCGACCCGCGAACGTCCTCGACGTGCGGCAGGAACGGCGCGGCGATCGAGGCCGGCGGGATCCCCGAGAGCGTGCTAAAGGCCGCGATGACGCGCGAGGAGACGACGCGCACGGCGACCGTGAGCACTACTGCGCCGACGAGCAGCGGGAGTTCCTCGCGCAGTCGTTCTTCTCGGTAGGCCGCGACACAGAGCCCGCCCAGGAAGCCAACGGCGATGATCACGACGAACTCGTTCGTGAGCAAGGCGAGTGCGAACAGCCCCAGAAAGGCGAGCGAGCGGCGCTTTCGGTAGGCGTAGTACGCGCCGAAGACCAACAGCGGGAGGAGGACCTGTTCCTGGAAGTGGAACAACCAGGCCGACCAGAGAAAGGGGTTGAGCGCGTACGAGGCGGTCACCCAGCCGGCGAGGCGGTCGCTGTCGAGCCGGTCGCGAGCGAGCACCCACAACAGCGGGACGCTCGCGGCGAGACAGAACGCCTTCGCGACGATCAGCGTGTACGGCGAGGGCACGAGCGCATAGAACGGGAAGAAGGCGAGCAGCGTCACCGTGAAGTGCCCGCCCCAGTACGAGCCGCCGGGATGGCTCGCAACGTACTTTCCTTGCTGGAGCCAGCCCTCGCCCGCGAGCGTGGTCGCGAACATATGGACGTAGCTGCCGAAGTCCGCACCGCCGAGCACGAACCCCCGATAGAGAACGGACATGTAGAGGCTGAACCCGACGAACAGCGCCGCGGCGAGCGCGAGCACGCCCCAGGTCGGATCGCCCCGGTCGGGAACCGCTGCCCTTACCCGTTCGAACAGCCGAGTCGGGACCACCCGCCGACGGTACCCCCAGTCGCCGCTCATCGTGCCAGTCCCCCGCCCGGGAAGAAGCGACACGGCGATTTCTGCGAAGAAGTTCCCGCATATATTCGTTTCTTTTAACAGTGTAATAACTCGAACGGAAGGTGTCCGCTACCGGCTTCGGGCTTCGGATCAGAGCTTCCTACTGAGGTTCGGCACGGACCGGGCTGGGCCGGTATCACGTCCTCGCCTCTCGACCGCGCCATCCGGAGCCCGTCAACCCGGACGATCCGCCCGAGCATCGCTGTCCGATCCCGGCCCTGAGAACTCCGCTCGTCGTCTTCGGGTCCGATCGCGGCGACGATCATGATCATTGGCGACATCGCCGCGAGCGGTTCCACGATCGCGTTCTCGGACGGGATCGCGACGGCGTTCGCCTGCGGAGCATTCCCCTGACGGTCGTTTCCACGTCGTGCTCGGGGACGAACCCGAGGGCGTCCGCCGCTTCGGCGGTCTCAACGGTAAAGTCTCTGCCGCCGGTCGTATCGTTGCCGCGGGGGTTCGCCACGGACGTGACGTCGACCGATAGCCCGCGTTCCTCACGGGCGGCCGTCTGGACCAAGTCCGCGACCTCGCGGACGCTTAGGTTCTCGCCGCTTCCCAGTACGACCGTCTCGGCACCCGGATCGGCATTGAACAACGCCTCGACCGAGCGGGAGTACGCCCGAGCGACGTCCTCGACGTGGACGAAATCGAACGTCTGTGTTCCGGGTTCGTGAATCTCCAGGGGCTCGCCGGCGAGCGCCCGTCGAACGAAAACGTTTGTCACGACGTCCTTGTCGATGCGCTTTCCGTCGATACGATGATCGCCGTAGAGGTTCGCCTGTAGGAGGACGTGTGCCGGGAAGGCGTCGTGAGCGAGTTGGTGAACGTCGTCTTCGTTCATCGCTTTCGTTCGTCCGTAGAACGTGGTTGGCTTCCGGGGATGGGTAGCGGTGATAGGAAAGTCGGTCGGCGGTCCGAGCGCCGCTGCGCTGCTTGCAAACACCAACGGAATCCGTAACTGGTTGCAGATCCACGCGACGTTTTCGGTCCCTCCGACGTTGATGTCGAAGGCCCGCTCCGGATCGTTCGAACAGTCGGGGACACCGCTCACGGCCGCGAGATGCGCGATGGCGTCGACGCCTTCGAATGTCCTGCACAGTTCGTTCCTGTCGCGGATATCGACGTCGGCGATCCGTCGTCCGTCGATCGATCCAACCTGTGCGTTGCTGAAATCGTCGATCGGCACCGTGTCGTACCCCTCGTCGTGTAGCTGCCCGACGACACGCGAGCCGATGTATCCGCCGCTGCCAGTTACTCCAACGGTGTGTGTCTGATTCATGTAGGTCGTATCATCCTTTTTACCACCGAATTAGAATACACGGTACACGTCCGTCAGCACTGTTCGTAGCTGCTCAAGGACGATTCGCACGTCGAGCGCGAACGACCGGCGGCGGATGTACTCGACGTCGTAACGTAGCTTCAGTTCGGGGTTCACGCTCGAGACATCGTTGACCTGAGCGAGACCGGTCAGTCCAGGCTTCACGAACCACCGCCGCGGCCATCCGGCTACGGCGGCGTCGATCTCGGCGTCGATCGCCGGTCGCTCGGGCCGGGGCCCGACGACGCTCATATCGCCGGTCAGGATCGACAGTAACTGGGGGAGTTCGTCGAGGTGGGTCCGTCGCAACACCCGCCCAACGCGGGTCACCCGTGGGTCGACATCGCCGGCGTCCTCGTCGCTTAGCCGCGCACCGCTTTCGGTCTCCGCGTCGGTAACCATACTTCTGAACTTGTAGATTCGGAACGTCTCGCCGAACATTGCCGTCCGGTCCTGACTATAGAGCACCGGCCCGGGACTGTCGAGCTTGATCGCTACCGCGACGGCGAGGAGTATCGGGGCCGACGCGGCGAGCCCGGCTAGAGCGAATGTCTTGTCGAATAGGCACTTGAGAACACGGCTCCGCCGGTCCCACGGTTCGACGTCGACCTCGACGGTGTCACCGTCCGAACCCTTCGTCAACACGGCGTCAGCACACTCCCGGCTTGCCGCGACCGATATCCCGTGCCTCCGACACGTCGAGAGCGCGCCGAAAAAGGCCGTCCGGTCCGGCCCGGAGAAGGCGAGGATCGCCCTGTCGACCTCGGGTTCGGCGAGCACCGCTGAGAGATCGGCGACCCCGCCCAGATATCGGAGTTCGTCACGACGAACTCTCGTGGCCCCGCCGCCGTCGGCGAGGCGGACAACCGTTCCCGCCGACCCGTCGTCAACGCGTTCGTACCCTCCCGCGGATTCGGTATCGTCGCCCCGCCGACCTGACGACAGGATGTACCCGGCGGCCGGACGCTCTGTTCCATCGAGGACCGATTCGATCCGTCCGGTGTCGTCGCCGACGACGATTTGCCGATCGACCGCCGACCTCGGCCGGCGGTCGATCGCGGCGAGTAGCAGGGAAAACGAACAGACGATCGTGCCGGCCAGCATGAGCGTCGCCCGCGGCGACCGGAAGCTGTGCCCGAGATACTCGCTCGCCACGAGAGCGACGCTACAGATCGCTACGCCTGCAACGAGGAGCCGACACCGCCGTCCTTGCTTCATTACACTTCCAGAAAAACAGAAATATACTAAAACATGACACGGGTAACAGCGTCGTAGCGTCCGACTTCGCGCCCGAAGGCCCTCCGTACCGCGACGGACGCCCGCACTGCGACGAATTGACTACGCGATCGCCGCAGGGCGATCGCGCAGCTGCACGGCGGCGAGTGCGATCACCGAAACGGACGCAGTCGAGGGACGGACTACGGGTGCAAAAGCGCGAAACCCCGGTGTACCGGTAGAACGGTCTCAGCGAGGAGTGGCTGCCGCACACTCCGACGCACCGTCCTGTGGGCTCGCGCCGACGACGACGCCCATCAGTAGCCAGAAGATCGACAGCGCGGCGTCCCAGAGGTGTGCGAGGTCCCACAGCGAGTAGGCGTGAAAGCCAACCATGCCACAGACGATCGCTCCCCAGAGGAGTCGTTCGGGCCCGGTCCGTTCGAGAACGCGCCGGAACGCGACGAACAAGACTGTCGTCGCCCCGAGAACGTAGGCGGCCGCGCCGACGAACCCGGTTGCGGCGAGATACGAGAAGACGATCCCGTGGATGCCGCGGAGATCGGGGAGCCCGAAGCGTTCGATCACCAGAAAGAAGTTCCCGCTACCGAGGCCGAACAGCGGGTACTCCCGGGCGACCTCGACGGCGACGACGTACTGTTCGATGCGTATCGCGAGCGTCCGGGTATCGAACAGCGGGACGGCCGGGACGGCACCCGCAGACGCACGCACGGCGACGGTTACTGCGAGCCCGGTCGCCGCTACCACGCTCGTAACGCCGGCAGCGAGAACGCCCACGGCGACACCCCGGCTGCGTTCGCGGAGCGCCGCGTACCCGAAGGCGGTGGCGAGGAGCACACCGGTCAGGAGGAGGGCCGCCCAGCCGGCGTCGGTGTCGGCGGTTCGGATAACTAACACGGCGGCGGCAGTGCTTCCGAGAACGCCGAGGCGGCCGAGCCAGGAGTGTCGCGCCGCGATCGCGAGCGAGAGCGGGATACACAGGAGTAGGATAATGGTGAACTCCCGGGAGTGGCCGACGAACCCGCCGGCGTACGAGCCGTATGGAATCGCCATGTCGCCGAGGGTGAACGTGCCTAAGATCACCGTCGGGGTCTCGCCGAGCGCCTTCAAGCCGAATCCGCCCCGATTTGTGATCTGTGCGAGCGCGAACGCGAGGTGGCCCCAGACGGCGATCGCGAGCGGGTAGACCACACACCAGGGGTTCGTCGCCCGGACGACGAACGCGGCGAGAACGAACAACAGTCCGTACCTGAGGTACTGAACGGTGTCGAGCAGCGGGGCGACGCTCGACTGACCGTTGGCGACGACCGCCGAGAGGACCGTCCAGACGAGGAAGACCGAGAGCGCCGCGATAGCGATCGTCTTCCCGTCGAAGCGAGGGCGGCGGAGGGATCGAAGGGAGACCCGCCCGCCGATCCAGTAGACGAAGACGATCAGGAGGGGAACGGCGACGACGTCGACGGCCATGACGTCGAGCGACGAGACGGGGATTCGTCCTGGTCCCTGCATGAGCGTTACCCCGACGTCGAAGGTCGCGAACACCACGACAGCACTGACGAGCCCTTCGAAGCCGGTTCGCGTTGCGAGGATCACTACCCCGTAGACAACGCCGGCTGCGGCGACGAGCACGAGCGGCAGGAACTCCGTCGTTAGGGCGAGAACAGGAACGACGCCGACGAGCAACCCGACGAGCAGGGTAGCGGTCCAGGCGAACGAGGAGACGTCGGTGGTCGTCGGGGGGACGAAGCTCCGATAGGTCGAGTGCAGGCGTGACGTTCCCGCGAAGCTCTGGCTCATCGTCGTGAGTCCCGGAAACTAGCGTTTTTTCGAGCGAATAACTCGTCTCGCTTCCGGCGGCAAGACACCACTGCGACCATTATCGTCGTTAGTTAATTGATCTTCTAATTAACTGTAACGATAGTGGCGGTTCCGTAGTACGGACCTAACCAGTCACGAAGTGACAGACCCCCGTTCGCAGCGATACGTACCTCGAACGAATCGGTTATTCGAGGGCCACTATCCCGCCGCGATACGGTGTGGTATCAGAGCCGATCACATCACGAGAAAGTACGGCGACGCCGTACAGTCGTATTTCGTTAGCAGCTTTCCAGGAGAGACCCGCCGAGATCGTTTCGGAAGCCCCTGACACGCTCGACTGACGACCGGACTCGCGGTGCTCGTCCGTTGAACTCCCGCTCGCTCCGCTCACGGGAATTACGGAAGACGATTCTGCTCGCTCCCTGCGGTCACTGTGCGGGCTGCGACTGCCGGGCCATCACTCGCTCATGGTTCAAGAGAGCTTCGCCGTTTCGAACCACGGTGCTTACCTCGCCCGCCATCGCCGAGCGATCGGCCCCTTCCAGTCCCATCCCGAGCGACTCCCGTCGGTCTTCATCGCTTCACCAAACACGACTGTTTCGACGGCAGAATCAAAGGGCGGGCCCGACCGCCGCGCGACCCCGGCGCTTCCTGTGCTCTCGACCATCCGGCGCGGGCGGTCGCGGGACGGGTAATTTTTACCGTTCGGTTCCCCTTCTCAGGTATGAGTTCGGTACCCGCCCGCAGCGATGTTTCCAAGGAGTACACCTGGGAGCTGGAGGACATCTTCGCAAGCGACGACGACTGGGAAGCGGCCTACGAGAGCGTCGAGGGACGCATCGAGGAGCTGCGCACCTACGAGGGCCAGATCACCGAAAGTGCGGAGGCCTTGCTATCGGTGTTGGAGACGCGCGAGGAGGTCATGCGCGAGGTGGCGAACGTCGCCGCCTACGCCCGGATGCGCCGCGACGAGGACACCAGAGACGGCAAGTACCAGGCGCTCGCCGCCCGCGCGCAGTCGCTCGCCGCCGACGCGTCGAGCGCGTCGAGTTTCGTCGAACCCGAACTCCAGGAACTCGACCGCGAGGGGTTAGACGAGTTCGTCGAGGACGAACCCGCTTTGGAGACCTACGACCACTACTTCGACGAGATCCTGCGGATGAAACCCCACACCCGTTCGGCTGAAATCGAAGAACTGCTGTCGGACCTCGGGGAAGTCACCGAGGGAACCGGCGAGGTCTACAACCTGCTCGCGAACGCCGACATGCGTTTTCCGGCGATCGACGACCCCGACGGCGAACCGATCGAGATCACGCTGAGCAATTTCACCAAGCTCCAGAAACACCCCGACCGCGACTTTCGCCGGGCGGTCTACGAGGGGTTTTACGACGAGTGGGAGTCGGTCAGAAACGCCGTCGGTGCGGCCTATCGCAACAGCGTGAAAGCCGACCGGAAACACGCAGGGGCCCGCTTTTACGACACGGCGCGGGAATCCGCCCTCGACGGCGCGAATATACCTACTGAAGTCTACGACACGCTCGTCGATACCGTTCGATCGAACTTAGGGCCGCTGCACCGTCACGCCGAGGCGAAACGCGACTCCCTTGGCGTCGACGAACTCCGGATGTGGGATCTCTATACCCCGATGGCGACCGGCGAGGAGCCCGAGATCCCCTACGAGGAAGCGTCGAAGTACGTTATCGAAGCGGTGGCACCGCTCGGCGACGACTATCAGGATCGGCTCGCAACGGGACTCGATTCGCGGTGGGTCGACGTCTACGAGAACAGGGGCAAACAGTCCGGAGCCTATTCGGGCGGGACGTACGACTCCCAACCGTATATCCTGATGAACTACCAGGACGACGTCGCCTCGATGTACACGCTCGCCCACGAACTCGGCCACTCGCTCCATTCGGAACTCGCGAGCGAGGCCCAGCCGTACGTCTACAGCGGCTACGAGATCTTCGTCGCCGAGGTCGCGAGCACGCTGAACGAGGCGCTGCTCACCGAACACCTCCTGAGCACGCTCGACGACGATCACCTGCGCGAACACGTCTTAGACGAGTACTTAGAGCGGGTGCGCTCGACGCTCTTTCGTCAGACGATGTTCGCCGAGTTCGAACTCCGCGCCCACGAGTTGAACGCCGAGGGTGAGGCGCTGACGCCCGATCGCCTCGACGAGTGCTATCACGATCTCAAGGCTACCTACTACGAACCGGCCGAACTCGACGACCGGATTGCCCGCGAGTGGATGCGGATCCCGCATTTCTACCGGGCGTACTACGTCTACCAGTACGCCACCGGCATTAGCGCGGCGCTCGCGCTCAGTCGGCGGATCTTGGCGGAGGGCGAACCGGCCGCCGAGAAGTACCGCGAGTTCCTCCGGCGCGGGTCCCGAGCCTATCCGGTCGAACTGCTCCGTGACGCCGGCGTCGACGTCACGTCGTCGGAGCCGATCGAGGCGGCGATCGACGCCTACGACGAGCGCCTCGCCGCGTTCGGGGATCTCGACTAACCGTCCCCTGTCCACCGTTTCGGCTACGATCGGGCCGGTGGCCGAAACCGACCGAGCGCCGACGTGGGGACACCCTGTCGAAGGGCACCGGCGACCGGCAGCGGTTTGACGACGGTTCGACGGCGAGCCGTCGGCGACCGGCGATGTCGTTCGACCGGCCCGGTGACCGTCGTTTCGCCGTTGCCCGGCGGCCGCCATCTCGACGTCGCCGGACGCCGGGCCGACCGACCGACAGCGACCCGGCGACCGTGACTTCGACCCAAAAGCACTTTTAGGTCTGTCCCGTAGATCCGCCATCAGATGTCACGCAGCCCCTCTATTCCGGATCGACCGCGTCTCGACCTCGATCCCGAGATGAGCACCGAAGAGCGCCTCGAAGCGCTCCGCGAGCACTTCATCACGATCGCGGGCGTCAACGACGAACTCGAAGACCAACTCGACGTCGCCGAAGAGCGCCGCGACGACTTCCGTGAGGAAGTCGATCGACTCGAACGCGAGAACGGCGCATTAAAGACCTCCTCATTGTACGTCGCGACGGTCGAGGAAGTCACCGACGACGGCGTCGTCGTTAAGCAACACGGCACCAACCAGGAGATCCTCACCGAGATTGCCCCTCAGCGCCGCGAGAACTTGGAAGCCGGCGACCGCGTTGCAGTCAACGATTCCTTTTCGATTCAGACCGACCTGTCGGCCGAAACCGACGCCCGCGCGCAGGCGATGCAGATCGAACACAGCCCCGAGGTCGCCTACGAGGACATCGGCGGGCTCGACGACCAGATCCGCGAGGTACGCGAAGCCGTTGAACTCCCGCTGCTGGACTCGGACAAGTTCGACGAGGTCGGCATCGATCCCCCGACCGGCGTACTGCTGCACGGCCCGCCGGGCACCGGCAAGACGATGCTCGCCAGAGCGGTCGCGAAACAGACCGACGCCACCTTCATCAAGATGGCCGGCTCCGAACTCGTCCGCAAGTTCATCGGCGAGGGCGCTCGTTTGGTCCGGGACCTGTTCGAACTCGCCGCCGAGAACGAGCCCGCGATCATCTTCATCGACGAGATCGACGCCGTTGCGGCCACGCGCACCGAATCGAAGACCTCCGGCGATGCCGAAGTCCAGCGGACGATGATGCAGCTGCTCAACGAGATGGACGGCTTCGACGACCGAGGCGACATCTGTATTATCGCCGCGACGAACCGCTTCGACATGCTCGATCGCGCCATTCTCCGTCCCGGCCGGTTCGACCGGCTCATCGACGTGCCCAAACCCGACGAGGTAGGCCGCGAACTCATCTTCGAGATCCACTCGCGTGACATGAGCCTCGCAGCGGACGTCGACTTCGAAGCGCTCGCCACAGAAACCGGCGACCTGAGCGGCGCGGAGATCGAGAGCCTGACGACCGAAGCCGGCATGTTCGCGATCCGCGACGAGCGCACCGAGGTCAGGATGGACGACTTCCGCGAGGCCTTTGCGAAGATCGACGACGACGACAGCGTGACCGAACCCGTCGCGTTCCAATAGGACCTTTTTCCTGGCGTCCTCGCTCGCGCTCACTCCGTTCGCGCTCACTGCGGGCCAGCAAAAATCTGCGATGGTCGCGGCGAAGCCGCTCCCCGCTCTCGTTCGCTCGCTGTGCTCGCTCACGAGAACATTAAAAACGCTCACTCGCGCCTCCGGCGTTCTCGGCGAACGGAGCGAGCTGAGAGCAGGGAGTGGGAGGTGAGCGACTAAAAGGAGCGAACGGGAACACCGCGCTCGTTCACGCCGAGCGTGCTCGTCCGCTCTGCAGTATCCTCGCCCTACTTCCAAGGCGTCGAATCGACGATTCTGCTCTCGTTTCTCCAGGCCGTCTACTGCTCCAGTTTCTCGCCGAACCAGAGATGTAGCTATTGCAGTCCTGCATGGCGAACTCGCGTCGTCCGTCGTCGGTGTCGTGGAGTTCCTGAACGGTTTCGAGTTCGGTATCGGTGTCGATCGTTTTCAGTCGGTCGCGGAGCCCGTCGGCGTCGTTGACATCGATGTAGAAGGTCAGCGAACCGCCGAGCGTCGCGCCTTCCAGTGACGGGTGTTCCGTTTCGAGGCTAGCACGTTGCTGGAACACAAACGAGACGTCGTCGATCATCACCTGTGCCCACCACAACTCTTCTTCGCTGTCGGCTTTGGGGACCGTTCCAGCGACGTTCGCGTCGAGCACGCGCCCGTACCATTCGATCGTCGCTTCGACGTCTTCGACCATGAGATTCGGAGTGAGCGTGTTCAGTGTTATGCGGTGGTTTTCCCTTTCAACTCTCCAGTAGTCGAACGAAGGTAAGTACGCGATCCTTAGCGGAGCGAAAGTGGTCCGGTTTTGTCTCGCGTCGATCGAGTGACGTTCAGCCGTTGTTTCCGTCTCCGTCGGACGGAAGCCGGGGGGTCGAACCGGCAGCGTCTCGGTAGGAGTTCTGCCGGCGTCCTCGCCGAGGAGTCAGGGCACAACAGCCAGGTGGACTCGGCGTGGACGGATGGCATGGCCGTAAATTCTCGCCCCGAACCGCTCGCCGATGTCGCCCGCGCGCTGCGGAGCGGGGACCGTTCGGCCGTCGAGTACGCGACCGAAGTGTGTAACCGGCTCGACGAGATCGAACCCGACCTCCGGGCGTTCGTCCCCGAGCCGTCCCGCCGCGAACGCCTTCTCGACGCCGCGAGCACGCTTGAATCCCGATATCCCGACCCCGCGAACCGGGGCCCGCTCTACGGTATCCCGATGGGGGCAAAGGACATCATCGCCGTCGATGGGCTTCCCACGGAAGCCGGCAGCGACCTCCCCCCGGACCTTCTCGCCGAACCGGAGGCGACGGTCGTCACGCGGCTGCGCGAGGCCGGCGCGCTCGTCTGTGGGAAGACCCACACCACGGAGTTCGCGTACTTCGAGCCGGCTCCGACGCGAAACCCCCACGATAGGGACCACACCCCGGGGGGGTCGTCGAGCGGTTCCGCGGCCGCGGTCGCCGCCGGGGAGTGTCCGCTAACGCTCGGTTCCCAAACGATCGGCTCGGTGATCCGCCCGGCGGCTTTCTGTGGTGTGGTCGGCTTCAAACCGTCCTACGGCCGAGTGCCGACCGAGGGGGTGATCCCCGTTTCTCCATCGCTCGACCACGTCGGTTTCTTCACCACCGACGTTGCCGGCGCACGGGTAGCGGCACGGATCTGCTGTGACGACTGGCTACCTGCCGGGCCCGAGTCGCTCGACCGGCCGACGATCGGCGTGCCCGAGGGCCCGTATCTCGATCGAGCGTCGACGGCCGGCCTGGAAGCGTTCGAGGAGGGCGTGGCGGCGCTCGACGCGGCCGGTTACGAGGTCCGTCGCGTCCCGCTACTGGAAGACATCGAGACAGTAGCCGAACGCCACGAAACGCTCATGGCCGCCGAGATGGCGATTGTCCACGGCGAGCGCGGCTGGTATCCGGCGTACGGCGACCGTTACGCCGAGACCACCGCCGAACTAATCGAGGCGGGCCGGCCGGCCAGCGCCGGAACGATCGCCGACGCCAGAACTGGCCGGAAGGGAACTCGCGAGGCGGTCGTCGATCGAATGCGCTCAAAGGGGATCGACGTCTGGGTCTCGCCGGCGGCACCCGGTCCGGCCCCCGAGGGGATCGACGATACCGGCGATCCGATCATGAACCTTCCTTGGACCCATGCCGGACTGCCGACGCTCACCGTACCAGCGGGCACCGTCGAAGGCCTGCCGGTCGGCCTGCAATGTGTGGCGCGGCCAATGGACGACGAGCGCTTGCTCGCGTGGGGCGAGGGCCTCGGTGCAGTAGTCGAGGAACTCGGGCAGTTCGAGCAATAGCTCCACATCGCAACGTCGACTGAACCGAACGCCGGACTACGGCCAGTTGCCGCCCTGTTCGTAGGCGTCGATCACGCGCCGGAGCGCCACCACGTACGCCGCCATCCGGAAGTTCGGTAAGTCCTGATCCTCGAAGGCGCTCGTCAGGTCCGCAAAGGCGTTTGCGATCACGGTCTCTAATTCGTCGTTGACCTGCTCCTCGGACCAGTAAAAGCGCTGACGATTCTGGACCCACTCGAAGTACGAGACCGTAACCCCGCCAGCGTTCGCGAGCACGTCGGGCAATACGTATACGTCCCGGTCGGTGAGCACGTCGTCGGCGTCGGGCGTGAGCGGCCCGTTCGCCGCCTCGACGATCACGTCGGCTTCGACGTCCTCTGCGAGGTCGGCGTCGATGGCGTTCTCCAGTGCGGCAGGAATAAGTAGATCGACGTCCGCGGTGAGCAGGTCGTCGTTCGAGCGCTCCTCGACCCCTCCGTAACCGGTGACGCTGCCGGTCTCGGTCTTGTACTCTCGCACCGCGCCGGCGTCGAGGCCGTTTTCATCGTAGACCGCGCCCGACGAGTCGCTGACCGCGACGACGCTCGCGCCCTCGGCTTCGAGCAGGCGTGCGGCGATCGACCCGGCGTTGCCGTACCCTTGCACCGCGACTGTCGCGTCCGCTAAATCGGTGCCGAGATATGAAAAGGCCTCCCGCGCGGTGAGCATCACCGACCGCCCTGTCGCCTCCAGGCGACCCTCGCTGCCGCCGGACTCGATCGCCTTGCCGGTGACGATGCCGGGCGCGGTGGTGTTCTCCAGGGTCTCGTAGGTGCCTTTGATCCAGTTCATCTCGCGCTGGCCGGTGTTGACGTCCGGCGCGGGGATGTCGGTGTCCGGGCCGACGAGCGGGCGCAACTCGGCGGCGTACGACCGAGTGATACGTTCTAACTCGGTTAACGAGTACTCCTTCGGATCGAGTGCGATTCCGCCCTTCCCGCCGCCGTAGGGAATGTTGACGACTGCGGACTTATACGCCATCCACCCCGAGAGCGCCTTTACCTCGTCGCGGGTGACGTTCGGATGGTAGCGAATGCCGCCCTTGTACGGCCCGCGATCGCCGTTGAATTGCGAACGGTAGGCCTCGAAGGTGCCAAGCGAACCGTCGTCGAGGGTAACCGACAGGGTAGTCTCTAACACCCGCTCGGGACGCTTGAACCGCGCTAAGACGTCGTCGCCGACGTCCATGTGCGCCGCCGCGTCGTCGATCTGCTCCTGGAGGCTCTCGAACGGGTTGACGTCGGTCGCCATTACCCTTCCTGGCACCTACTCGCTAAATAAACGTGCCGGAACTCATATTACGCATACAACTAGTATGTGTACAATTGTTTCCCGCCGAGGGAAGATAAAAAGGACTCCGCCGAGCGTCGGCGTTCTATCGGCCGTCGTCCACTCGCCGAAACAGGGGTTGGTTACGCGTCGTCGCTCCCGGTTCGGTCGCTTCCGGCTCGGTCCTCCTCGGCCGCACGTGCGAGAGTAACGACTCGTTCGGCCTGGGCGATCAGGGGAGCGTCTACCATCTCGCCGTCGACGCGAAAGACGCCCCGTTCTTCCGCGTCGGCCTCGTTACGCGCGTTGAGCACGCGCCTTGCCCATTCGATCCGGTCGGCATCGGGGGTGAACGCCTCGTTGATGACGGGCACCTGTGCGGGGTGGATCGCCATCTTCCCGTCGTAGCCGAGCCCCCGGGCGAACGCGGTCCCCTCGCGGAGGCGATCGGTCTCGCCGATCGCGGTAAAGACGGTATCGATCGCGTCGATGCCCGCACCCGCAGCGGCGAGGACGACCCGTTCGCGCGCGTAGAGTACTTCGGTGCCCTCGGGCGAGCGCTCGGCCCCGAGGTCCGCCGCGAGGTCTTCCGCGCCGAAACACACCGCGTCGACCGGAGCCGAGTCGGCGATCGCGGGCGCGTTCAGTACCCCCTGAGCGGACTCAATCAGCGCGACGACCGGCGTTCGGCGCCCTCGGTCGCTCCCCTCGACCCCCTCGCCTTCCTCGCTCCGTTCGTCGAGACCGCGGGCGAGGGCTTCGACGTCGGCGGCCGCGCTCGTTTTCGGGAGCATGACGCCGTCGGGCGAGGGCCCCCCTGCGAGCACGGCGTCGAGATCGGTGTCCCACTCGTCGGGCGTGACCCGGACGAGGACTTCGGGATCCGCACCGGAGTCGGGGCCGGGATCGCGGTCGTGATCGTGGTCGCGGTCGATCCGGTTGAGGGCGTCCGCTACCGCTTCGCGGGCATCGTCCTTCCGGCTCGGCGCGACGGCGTCCTCTAAGTCGAAGACGACGACGTCCGCGCCGCTTCCCGACGCTTTCCGTAGCATGTCGGGCCGATCGCCCGGCGAGAACAGAACGCTCCGACGCGTGCGTGTCATGCTTCGTCGGTCGGAGCGGACCGACTTCGCCGTTCGGGTCGATCGCTCGCCGTCGAGAACGGCCGACCCGATCGCTGCCATTGCGACCACCGCGACCACCACCGTTTTGAGCCGGGCCGCTAGTGCGAAGCCATGACCGGACTGTACTACGAAGACTTCGCGATCGGCGAGGAGATCGATCACGGGAAACGCCGCACGATCACCGAGAGCGACAACCAGCGCTTCTGCGATATGACGATGAACCAACAGCCGTTGCATCTGGACAGCGAGTTCGCCGCCGGGACCGAGTTCGGCGAACGCCTGGTGAACGGCCTCTATACGATGAGCCTCGCGGTGGGCTTAACGATCCCCGAGACTACCGATGGGACGATCGTCGCGAACCTTTCTTACGACGAGGTTTCCCATCCGAACCCGGTGTTTCACGGCGATACGATCGGTGCTCGGACCACCGTCCTCGACAAGCGCGAAACGTCCGACAGGGAGCGCGGGATCGTCGAAATGGGGGTCGAGGTCGCGAATCAAGAGAACGAAATCGTCTGTGAGTTCAACAGAACTGTTCTCTCGCTGAAGCGGCCCGATTCGGGGTCGGCGTCCGGTGACGACGCCGGGAGTGAGGGCGAGGGTGGAGGCGAAGACAACCCCGAAGCCGGCGACGAGATCGACTGAGCGGTCGACTCGGCGTTGGCAGTGCGTGGACTCCGATCAGCCGTCGACGGCGGAGC
Source organism: Halobacteriales archaeon QS_8_65_32 (assembly GCA_003022925.1). GTDB lineage: Archaea > Halobacteriota > Halobacteria > Halobacteriales > Halococcaceae > PXQR01. The sequence continues at coordinate 39,751 of PXRY01000045.1, forward strand.
CAGTGGCGGCGTCGGGCAACTCGTAGCGTTCGACGGGCATATCGAGTCCCTCCAAAGCGGCTTCTAAGTCCTCGTCGTCGACGTACTCCGCACCGCGTTCGACGCGGTTGTGATGGGCTGCTGCGAGCACCTCCCCGCGGCGGTCGTCGGGGATTTCGTACTTGTCGGTCGCGAGCTCGATCGTCAGCCCGTTGTGATCGCGGGTGTACAGCGAGTGAAAGGCCCCGCGGTCGAACTCGCTGAAGCGATACCCCGCCTCACGAAGCGATTCCTTGGCCTCGACGAACGACTCGGGGTCGAGCGAGAAGGCGAGGTGATGGACCGCGCCGACCCCGGGGCGCTGGGGGGACTCGTCGGAGGAGTAGTCGCCGACGAAGAAGGTGATGATCCGGCCGTCGCCCGTATCGAAAAAGAGATGGGTCGAGCTCGGGTCGTCCAAGTTCGGCTGGCGGAGCACGAGGCTCATTCCCAACACGTCGCGGTAGAAGGAGATCGTGTCCTCCTCGTTCGAGCCGATGAGCGTAACGTGGTCCGTGCCCGTCGTCGAAATCACGCTCTCGGGGCGAGCGGCGTCGATCGGTGCTCGCTCCGTGTCCGAATTCGCGTCCATACCGGTGTCGTCCTGGTCCGTTGCCATGGTATTGTATACGAGCGCGAGGAACAAAACGCCCCCAGTAACGTCCGTGTCACCCCATCGAGCTAGTTGGCTATCTGCCACTCGGTTCGACTGACGGGCCGTCTCCGGCGATGGCGTCAGCGGGGGACCATCGGACCGTCGGGATGACTATTGCGAGTCGTCGCGATTCCCGTCGGTCGAGCCCTCCGAAAGCGAGAACATGGCGATCGCCGCGCCGAGCAGCGAGAGGTTCTTCATGAAGTTGATCTGTTGTATCTCGCGGTTCTGGCCCTCCAGGTTCCAGAAGTCGTGCATGACCGGCGTCACGCCGGCGAGGAAGGAGGCGATCGCGCCGAGTGCGAGCTTCGGGAAGCGCCAGAACACGACGCCAGCGGCCCCCGAGAGCGCCATCCCGACCGAGAAGGGCACTAGCTTCTCGGCCATCGGCGCGTCGTTGGCCTCCGCGTACTCGATCGTTCCCTCCATGTCCTGGAAGTGCTCGACCGCCGAACCGAGGAAGACGGCGCTGTAGAGCAGCCGTCCGAGCCGGGACGGAGCCATTACCGGTCCTCCGACGTGACCGGCGCGGCCAGCGCGGTTGGCGGGATCGATGCTTCGTGGGCGATACGGCGGTCGCGGTCGTCGTCGATCAGTGCTCTCACGACGACCATCTCTCGGTCGGTAGGATATATAGCGGTTCTGTGACGCGAGGGTAACCAGATGACGTCTGCGTTATCGGACGAGCGAACGAGCGGACGATCGAAAAGGGACGGTCGTGCGAGACGGGGAAGCGACTGGAAGGAAGGGCCGGTCCTTACCGATCACGTGTCGGGGGCGTCAAGCACGACGCCGGTCTCGACGGCAGTCCGGACGTCGTGGTTCTCGCGCGAGCGTCGCTCGAACTCCGCCGGCGTGAGCGGAACGATGTCGACCGACGGGAAATCCTCGTACGATCTCTCGACGCTGAACCGTTCGGGACGAGCATAGTAGGTGACTCCCTCCCAATCGGGGCTCACGAGCACGATATCTACGTCGCTGTTCTCATGGTAGTCCTCGCGGGCTCGGGACCCGTAGACGACGATCCGATCGATCGTGATGCCGTTTCACGTAGCGATCGCCTCGATCTCGCGTCTCGCCTGCTCGATAACGCTCTCGTTCGCGCGCTCGGCCCTCCCGAGTTCTCGTGGGCCACGTCGGTCGAACCCGTACTCAGCCCTGCGCCGCGGGTTTGCCTCTCTTCTGCACCACGCTGATGGCTTCCGCGTCGACCGACTCGACGGGCAGGTGCATCGGAATGAAGTTCCGGAATTCGAAGTCCTCGCGCTCCTCTTCGGGACCGATGACACACCATAGCTGGACGCGATCGGGGCCGTGCCAGTCACCGTTTCGCGTCACCTGGAAGAGCACCTGTTCTGCGCCGTCGTAGTCGATGATCCCGCCCTTCCTGATCCCGGGGTCCCCGCGGATGATGAGGCGTTGCATACCGTCGAATCCATTCGAACGAAGTTTAAACGCTTCGAGAGTGTGCCAGGCGGCGGCCGTGTGAATCAACGATATCTGAACCTACCAACCATGCCGTCCGGGATTCCCATGCGTTCGTACTCGTTACTGACGGCCTCGAATCACGCCGGGTCGAAGCCGGTTTCACCCGCCGCGCGCGATCGAGGAGCATGGACGAACGCCACGCGCTGGAATCGATCGGGGCCTGGCTGCCGGCGGCGGGCGACGATGCGGCAGTAGTAGGGACGAACGTCCTCACCACCGACATGCTCCACGCGAGCACGGACTTCCCAGCGGGAGTAAACAAGTACACCGCCGGCTGGCGCTCGGTGGGTGCGTCGCTGTCGGACGTCGCGGCGATGGGTGCAGAGGCGGCTGCGGCCGTGGCGGTCTACGCCGCCCCCGAGTTCGACGAAAGGGAGTTGTCGGACTTCCTCGCGGGCGCGAGCGACGTCTGTCAAGCGGTCGGAGCCGAATACGTCGGCGGTGACCTCGATACCCACGAGGAGTTCACCGTTTCAACCACGGCGCTCGGCCGGGTCGACTCGCCGGTCCGGCGCTCGGGAGCAATGCCGGGCGATCGGGTCTTTGTCACCGGGACGCTCGGCCGGAGCGCGCTCGCGCTCTCGTTGTTCGAAGCCGGCGAGACGAACGGCAGCGACGGTGGCGGGCGGAACGACGACGAAAGCGACGACAGCGAGAGCGATGGACGGAACGGCGACGAGAGGGAGGACAGCACCATCGAGCGCGCGAACGACCTGTTTCGGTTCACGCCGCGGGTCGCCGCGGGGGTCGCCCTCGGTTCGCACGCGAGCGCGATGATGGATATTAGCGACGGCCTCGCGCGCTCGCTGCACCAGTTGGCCACGGCGAGCGACTGCGGGTTCGAGATCGAATCGCCGCTGCCGATCGACGACCGTCTGTTCGAGCGCTTCGATTCCGGGGAGGCTCGGTATCGTGGGACCACGTTCGGCGAGGACTTCGAACTCCTGATCACCGTTCCCGAGTCGGCTATCGACGCCGCCGAGGCGCGCTCGCTCCCCGTCGAGGTGACGGAGGTCGGCCGCGTCGTCACGGAGGGGATCTCCTTCGACGGCGAGGGACTCCCTGACCGCGGCTACACCCACGGCTGAGTGGTAACGATCGAGTCGGCTCGAAACGTCGATCGGTCGTCCGAGACCGTAGCGAGCCCTCACTCGTAGGTATCCCGCATCGTTTGTGCGAGCAGACCGTCGCGTTCGAGCGCGATGTAGACGACGAGGAACGTCTCGTCGGCCGGTCGGAGCACGAAGACGTCGTACGGCGGGTCGACGCCGCCTTCCCGGACCCGATCGAGAAGCGGTTCGAGGGGGGTAATGCCTTCGCGAAACTCCTCGTAGAGGTCGCGGCTACCCGGCTGTTTCGCGAACGTGTAACAGACGCCGTTGCGTTCGTCGTCGGTGCTTTTCGTGACCCGCGAGTTCATCGCCTCGCCCTGTACGGTCGCCTCCTCGGCCGTCTCGCGTGCGGCTTCGAAGATCCCGGTCACACCGTCGAGAAAGTCGATGCGGGTGCGGGTCAGCACCTCGAAGTCGCCGATTTCGGGTTCGCCCGCCGCGTCCCACTCGATCGTCGCCTCGATCCGGTTGCCCGCTTCGAGCGACGCGATCCGCTCGCCGAGCGGGTCGTCGTAGCCCTCGACCGGGACGTACGTCGGGTCCGTGCTCGAAACGTCGCACAACAGCAGTTCGTCGGGGTCGCGCGGGCTTCGGAGCACTCGGTACACGCCGCTCGTCGTCGCCGACATGGGACACGGTATAGGCGGTAGCTTCAAAGACCGCTCGCCACCGGCGCGCGTCGGTGGCATCGGTCGGGACCGATCGCCCTCCGCGTCGACCCGATCGGCCGAGCCAGGTCAGGCCGAGTCGAGTCGGGTTCGGGCCCGATTAGGTCGGTTCGGGCCCGCGCGGAAAGCGCGATTCGGCGATCGCAAAGGTGAGCGTGCTCGCAAGCCCTAATAGGGTGCCGCCGGTGAGCGCCGCCGCGAGGGTATCGAGCGCGACGCTGCCTAAGAAGTAGCCGCTAACCGAGTACAGGACCACGGCGATCGAGAGCACGTAAAACGGCGCGTTGAGATACCGCCACTCGAACCGGTCGGCGAGGTACTCGTCCACCACGCGCCCGAGGCTCGCGGTGACCCCTGCGGTGGCGAACCAGACGACCGACCCGCGAACGAGCGCCGCGATTACGGCCAGCGGTGCGCTCGCGCTGCCGCCGATCGTTCCCGGGACGCCCTCGGCGAGGGCAACGCCGTTCACGCCGCCGATCACCATCAGCGCCGCGGCGACGACGTACGTCGTGATGACCACCCGGCCGGCGAACAACCCCGACCTGGCGCGTTCGGCGAGCGCGTCGAGGCGTTCTTCTAACGCGAGCCCCCGAAAGAGGACGTACAGGCCGAGCAGCGCCGAGGTGAGCCCGAACACCGCCGCGCCGGTCACCCCGTAGTAGTCCGCGAGGATCGCGATCGGGTAGATGAGAAGCAAGATGCCGAGGGGGACGAGGATCGTGCCCCGGGTTTCGGGGTCGTCCAAGACCTGCTTCGTCGTGTAGTACACGGACTCTAAGTTCTGGGCCTGGCGGACGACCACCCGGCGGACGCCGTCGATGGCGATCCGCGAGCGGATCACGGGCACGACGGACTCGTCCTGTGCGCCGTCGGTGACGACGAGCGCGCGGACGTCCTCGCCGGTCGCAAGCGTCGCGAGCACCGTATCGACTTCTTTCCCTACTTTCCTGTTCGCGGCGACGTCGCCGCCGTCGGTACCGGTGACCGCCGCGACTTCGACGGTCTCGTCGTCGATCTCCTCGTAGAGGTGAACGCCCTCGAACAGCACGTTGACGTCCGAGTC
>PXRY01000046.1:0-571 GCA_003022925.1 Halobacteriales archaeon QS_8_65_32
GCCAGGAAGTTATTCAGGTACGCCCCGAGTCCCTCCGCGAACGAGCCCGCGATGTAGAGCGTCGGCCCCACGATGAGCAGGAAGCCGAGCAGCGCGAGCATGATGTAGAGGTTGATCGTACTCAGGCGTTTTACCCCGCCGTCGAGACCGGCGGCGACCGACAGCGTCGCGATGGCGGTGATGCCCGCGATGAGGGTGATCTGGGGGATCGTCCCGGTCGGGACGCTGATGAGCCCAAGCATGTCGCCGCCCACGTACGAGAAGCCGGTGTTCACCTGTGCAACACCGAGGCCGAGCGAGGTACACAGGCCAAAGAGCGTCGCGAACACCGACACGAGGTCGATGACGTGGCCCGGCCAGCCGTAGATGCGATCGCCCAACAGCGGCCAGAAGACCGACCGGAACGTCAGGGGAAGCCCCCGATTGAACGAGAAGAAGGCCAACCCGAGTCCGACCAGTCCGTAGACCGCCCACGGGGAGAGCCCCCAATGGAAGAAGGTCTGTGCCAGCGCCGCGGTCCCTGCCGCCGCCGTCCCGGCTTCGGCACCGAAGAAGGCCGGCGGGTTGCTGA
>PXRY01000046.1:712-9824 GCA_003022925.1 Halobacteriales archaeon QS_8_65_32
AGGAGGTAGAACCAACCGAACGTCGATTCGATAAAGGACTTGGTCCCCGCGAAGGCGGCTTCGGCCTGGCTGCCCAACAGGAAGACGACCGCGACGAACACCGCGATGAGGGCTATCGCGCCGGGGAAAACGACGGGATGGATGTCGAACCGGCCTCCTAACAGTTCCTTGTTGGTATCGCCGACCGATCGGTCGGATTCCGGATGGAACAGTTCCACTTGGAGTCCGTCCGACATCTCGCCTGCCTGGTCCGTGTCGTCCGCTTCGGCTTCAGCCATGCGTTTCCTCCGTACTGTACTCGTCGTCGAGTCCGTGTAGTTCGCTCATGTGTTCGATATCAGCGTGTTCGATGCGCCCGCCGTCTCCGGTCCGATTGCACCGCGTGTTCGGATCGTCCGACGGGCCCGGTTCGTTCATCGGTACGGTTCGCTGCGTTCGTCCGGGAGACCGGCGACCGACTCGATACCCACCGCACCAACGGTGTCGCTTCCTCGCTCGTTCGGGAGGACGACGGTGCAGTACCGACCGCACCTTGCGCCGACTCCCGGACCCCTCCCGTAGGGTGATCTCCCGTCATCTGGCAAGGTAACCTATGTCACTGATGCTCATTGAACGGTATAAACCTGACTCCGTTGCAGGCCGCACAGTTAAATGGGGACGGCTTGGCGGGACGCGAAGCGGACGTGTAGCGTGTAACGCCACGGCTAAACCGTGCGGCCGTCGAGCGGGACGTATGGAAGACGATCCGGATCCGGCCTACGACATCGATTTCCGTGCCCGGCCCGAGGCCTACGAGGTCGGCCGCGGCGAGGAAGGCGTGTTCAAAGTCCAGCCGTACAAGGACGAGTTGCTCGAACTGTGGGGCTATGCCGACCGAGAGACGGCGAACGAGGCCGGCGAAGCGATCTACGGGAAATACCTGACGTACCGCGACCGCAAGGAGTTCGTCGGCATGGACATGGCACGGAAGTACCTGCAGATGGGCTACACCCGCGCGATGCGCTACGCACGGTATCCGGGCGGGCAGAAGTATGACGAGGGGACCGAGCGCGACCCGCAGTTCTGGGCCGACCACGACAAGCGCGAGGCGGCGCTGATCTACGAGGTCTGGCACCAGCGGGTCGAGGACGACGAACGCTACCGAGAGATGAAAGCGGCCCACCGCGAGCGTTCGGACGACGGCCGGTAGCGCTGCCGACCTCCTTCTCGTAGGAACCGCCTACGCTCGCCGTCCACCAGCGGACCCCGACTGAGCCCGTTCCAACGCTTGTTTTACCGCCAACATACAGTAAATAAGGCTTACACCTTGTCGTTAACGAGTTATTATCACTGATGAAACGGAAGCGACTCTCCCGACGAGCCTTCCTCAGGGTCGGCGGACTCGGCGTCGTTGAATTGGCCGGCTGCGTGCTCGAAGGTGACGGTTACAACGGGCAGCCGGGGGCCGATCGAACGACGACCGGGACCCCCACCGCGACGACGGACGAGCCGACGACTACTAAACCGACAACGGAGACGACCGCGGAACCGATGGAGCGATCGACCGTGGGGCCGACCGACGAACCGAGACCGAGGGAACCACTACCGACGAAAAAACGGCGACTGAAGAGCGGACAACCGAAGAACGGACGACCGACGAGAGTAAGACCATCGAAAACGAGGAGGCCACCGGAGACGAGACGACGACCGAGGACGACGGCGGATCGGACGACGAGAACAAGAACGACCGGACGGACCTCTGTTCGGCGGATCCGCGGCCTGCTGCAAGTCGAATACGACAGTCGCGAGCTGTGCAAGTGTGCCGGGCGACCGCTCGATTCCGCCGAGGACTTAGAGCCCTGGGCGGACATCTCGGGGTCGATCGCCGCCGAACCGGGAGGGTTCGTTGGGACTCAGTCGATAGTCATGGAGACGACCGGCGATCCGTACTTTTGTGCACGCCGACTGTTTCCCGACGGGATCGACCTGTCCGATCGCGATCTCTCGCTCGCAATCGACCTCGAGCGGCCCGAGGGAGAGGACATCGAGGTCCGGTTGTTCGCCCCGGACGTCGAGAACTCCCTCGTCTGTGAACGGGCCGTCGAATCCGCCGGCTGATATCGTATCGACGTCGGCCCGAGCGAGGTGCACGGGTCGTCCGACCTCACCGACGTACGGAAACTCCAGATCCGGACGCGTTCGGGGGGCGGTCCCTTCCGAATGAGTGTCGATTCGCTGCGGACGACCGAGCGGGCCAAACAGGGGGCGGTCATGTTGGCCTTCGACGACAACGAACGCAGCCAGTACGGCACCGCATTTCCGATCACCGAGGAGTTCGGCTTCCCGGGTGTCGTGAGCGTCATCCCCGACACCGCGTACAAGGACCGGAAGATCCCCCTCGACGAAATGGAAGAGATGGGGCGAGCGGGCTGGGAGATGGTGAGTCATCCTCAAGACAGCGAGTCGATCCCCGAGATGAGTCCCCGAAGGCGGCACCGGGCGATCCGCGATTCGAAGCGGTGGCTGATCGATAACGGCTTCGAGCGGGGGGCGCAATACGTGGTCTGGCCGTACAACGACTACGACGGTAATAGTCTAGCCGTCGCGAGCCGGTATCACCGCCTCGGCTTCGCCTTTAGCGGCTGCCCGGTCGGCCGACAGGTCACCGGTCCGCTGTCGATCGGCCGGGTGCAGGGCGACGACGTAGAACGTTCGAAGCGGATGATCGACCTCGCGGCCGAGTACAACGACCTGGCGGTGATCATGTACCACACGATCAGTGACGACGACCGCATCGGCGAATCGGCGTTCCGGGACGTGATGGCCTACGTCGATCGCGCGGACGTCGACGTGATCACGCCAACCGACCTCTGGGCGTCACTGCGGACCTAACGGGTGACCCGGAGCACGTCGCGGGGACGGCCAGGGGCCAGGAGCGACGACGGATACGCGGCGAGTTCCGGAGGCTTACAGCGAGTTTCGGAGCCGCTTGAAGAAGCCCTGGCCGACCTCGACTTCCTCGCCGCCGGCGTCGGCGAACTCTTCGAGAGCTTCCCGCTGCTTTTCGTTTATCTCCTCGGGGGTCACGACCTGGCTTACGACGTGGAGATCGCCGTAGCCGCGCCGGCGCAGGCGGGGCATTCCCTTACCTCTGAGCCGAAACGTCTCGCCGCTTTGAGTGCCCGCCGGCAGGTCGAACTCGACGGCTCCATCGACGGTCGGGACCTCGATCGAGTCGCCGAAGACGACCTGTGGGAAGGAGACCGCGAGGTCGTAGATCAGGTCGTCGCCCTCGCGCTCGAAGTCGGAATGATCCGCAACGCGAACGTCGATCAGGAGATCGCCGTTCGGCCCGCCGTGATCGCCGGGCGCGCCTTCGGCTTCCATCCGGAGAGTCTGACCGTCGCGGATCCCCTCCGGTACCGAGACCGTGAGCGTCGCTTCGTTGTGCACCCGACCCTCGCCCCGACAGGCAGAGCAGGTCTCGTCGTACAGCGTCCCGTCGCCGCCACAGCGCTGACAGGTTTGGACCTGCTGGACGCGTCCCATCGGAGTCTGGCGGACCTGGGCGGTCTGTCCCTGGCCGTTACAGTCCGGACAGGTCTGTGCCTCGGCGTCGGGCGGGTGGCCCTCGCCGTTACAGTCGGGACAGCGTTCGGGTCGCGAGACCGTGAACCGTTTTTCGACGCCCTCGTAGGCGTCTTCGAGGTCGATATCGAGTTCGGTTCGCAGGTCCGACCCCTGCTGTGGGCCGCTTCGTCCCTGGCCGCCGAAGCCGCCGTTGCCGCCGAAGAACTGCTCGAAGATGTCGCCGAGACCGCCGCCCCCGCCACCGCCGAACGGATCGCCACCAGCGCCGCCAAAGCCGCCGAAGGGGTCGCCGGCTCCGCTGCCGCGACCGTCGCCGGCACTGCTGGCACCGCCGCGCTTTCTGGCTTCCTCGAAGTTCTCGTGGCCGAGCCGGTCGTACGCGTTGCGAGCCTCCTCGTCCGTGAGCACCTCCTTCGCGCGTTTGACCTGCTTGAACTTCTCCTCAGCGTCGGGCTCGTCCGAGACATCGGGGTGATACTTCGCTGCCTTCTTGCGGTACGCCCGTTTTACCTCCTTTTCGTCGGCGTCGCGCGCGACGCCGAGTACCGAGTAGAAGTCCTCACTCATCGATCGATCACTGACTACTACTGCGTTCGGCTACGTAAAAAGAACGGCGTTCCGCGACGAAGCGGCCGGCCCGTTCCCCAATAATCAGATTACCAACAAAAACCGAGTTCAGCGAGGCGTTATGTGAGTGTGTCACTACGACAGGGGTATGACGACCGAAGAAGCCGACTCGGGAACCGACACGAGCACGAACCAGGCGTTCGTCGAGGTCGCGTCACTGGCCGATCTCGCGAGCGAGGGTCAGGCGGTCGTGAGCGAGGGTGGCCACGCAATCGCCCTCTTTCACTACGGCGGGGAGGTCTACGCCGTCGACAACCGCTGTCCACACATGGGGTTTCCGCTGACCCGCGGGTCGATCGACGACGGCGTGCTCACCTGCCACTGGCACCACGCCCGCTTCGAGTTGGCGGAAGGCGACACCTTCGACATCTGGGCCGACGACGTCCAGACCTTCCCGGTCGAGGTACGCGACGATGCCGTCTACCTCGATCCCGATCCCGAACCTGACGTTCCTCCCGCGATCCGCTGGCGCAATCGATTGGCCGACGGCCTCCAGGAGAACCTGAGCCTGGTGCTCGCGAAAAGCGTGCTGGGGCTCCACAAACACGCCGGCAACGGCAGCGGGACTGCGAGCCGGGCTTCCAGCGAGGACGGCGGTGGAGCCGGGACCGGTGGTGACATCAGGGGTGACGGCAACGAGGCCGAGGAGGACAGTGCCTTTCGGACGACGATAGAGACCGCGGTGAACTTCGGGACGCGGTATCGCGATTCGGGGTGGGGTCGCGGGCTCACGACGCTCGGCTGCACGGCGAGTTTGTACCACCAGGTCGGCGAGCGCGACAAGCGTCGGGCGTTGTTCATGGGTGCTCGTGACGTCGCCGCCGACTGTGCGGACGAACCGCCCCGGTTTCAGCAGTACGCCTTCGACAACCGCGACGTCTCGAAAGAACGCCTGAAGGAGTGGTTCCGGGACAACTGCGAGGTGCGCGACGCCGACGGTGCCGAACGGGTCCTCCTGACGGCGATCGCGACCCTCCCCCGCGAGGACGTCGCGGAGATGTTGTTCGCCGCCGCGACCGACCATCTCTACATGAACGCGAGTCACACGCTCGATTTCATCAACACCGCGTTCGAGACCTTGGAGCACGTCGGCTGGGACAGCGAGGCGCACAGCGCCTCGGACCGAGCGAGCGGTGAGCAACGCGAACCGCGAGCCGACCACGCCGACGCCGTGCTCGCTTCGACGGTGAACCAGCTGACCGACGCGACCCGCTCGGAGGAGCTGTCTTCCTGGCGGCAACCGGTCGATATCGCAGACCTCTGTTTCGACGCCGCCGACCGACTACCGGACCTCGTGACCGCAGGCGAGGGCGAGACGTGGAACGAACCTTCGAGTTTCGTCGAGACGCTGCTCGGCGACGACCCCGAGGCGATAATCGACGCGCTGACCAGGGCGATCGCGGCGGGCGCAAGCACGACGGAACTGGCCGACGCCGTTGGGCGGGCGGCGACCCGGCGGGTGGCGTACTTCGCGACGAACAACGAATTCAGCGACTGGAACACGGTCCATCACACCTTCACCTACGCGAACGCCGTCCATCGCGCCACGGCGAAAACCGACGCGACGGAGTTGTATCGCGGCTGTTTCGACGGTGCGATGAGCGTCTACCTGGATCGTTTTCTCAACTCGCCGCGCGCGCCGCTGCCCGATCCTGGCGACTCCGATCGCGATCCGGTTGCGATCCGCGCGGAGCTACTCGATACGTTCGACGAACAGGGGAAGGTCAACCGAGCGGCGACGCTCGTGAGCGAACACTTCGACGTCTGCGAGTCGATTGACTCGCAGGCTCGTCGGGCCTCGTCCGACGTAGCTGGCGGCGATCCGGCCGACCTGAAACGGACACTCGGACGCGGCCTGGTGCGCGAGGACGCCGGCTTTCACACCATTCAGAACGTCGAAGCCGCCTTCCAACGCTTCGACGCGGTCGATGACCCGTTGGAAAAGCGTCTCGCGCTGATGGCTCCCGCCAGGTACATGGCCGCACACTTCCCGACGCGTCGGGAGACCGAACAGACCTTCTCGATCGCGACCCGCCTCCAGCAGGGCGAACGGCTTCACGAGGTCGAGTGACGACGCGTCGGATCGATGAACACCCGCCGTCGCGCGAGCGGCAACCGACGGTCGATTTCGCTTCGGTTGTTTTATTTCAACCGAAGTTGAACGCGGCGCATGGCCGCGACCGATGGGAACGACACTGAGTTCGAGAACCTTCGAATCGAGCGCGAGGCGCGTAGCGCCCCGGATCGAGCGAGCGGTGAAACCGCGAGCCGCGAGGACGACATCGTACGGATCGTTATGGATAGCACCAGTAACTTCAATTCGCTGAACCCCACGATGGCGACCGAACTCGTCCGGGCAACGACCGACCTCGCGGAGGACGATTCGGCCCGCTGTCTCGTCCTTTGTGGCACGGACGAGGTGTTCTGTGCCGGCGCGGATCTCGGTGGGTTCGACGGCGACGCGAGCGACGCGCCCCGGCTTCGCCGCCTCGCGTCCTCGCTGCACGACGCGGTGCTCGCGCTGCACCAGGCCGAAACGCCGCTCGTCGTAGGGGTAAACGGCGTCGCGGCGGGCGCGGGGTTTTCGCTCGCACTGTGTGGCGACGCCGTGATCATGAGCGACGACGCTCAACTAGAGTACGCCTATGGCCGGGTCGGGCTCACCGGCGACGGCGGCTCTACGTTCTGGTTGCCCCGGATGGTCGGGCTTCGCCGGGCGAGAGAGATCGCGCTGTTAGACGAACCGATCGATCCCGATTACGCCGTCGGCCTCGGCCTCGTGACCGAAAGCGTTCCTGCATCGGAGTTCGACGCGCGGGTGCGCGAGACGGCCAGTCGGCTCGCGTCGGGGCCCACGAAGGCCTTCGGCGCGACCAAACGGCTCATGATCGAGAGCTTCGATCGCGGCCTCGCGGGCCAGATGGCCGCCGAAACCGACGCGATCGCCGGCGCAACCCGCACCGAGGACTACGAACGCGGTCACGAGGCCTTCTTCTCGGACGAGGAGCCGGAGTTCGTCGGCCGCTGAGGAGGGCCGGCTTTTCGTCGCCGGAGGACCGAAGCGAGAACATGACTGTCGTCGTCGAGTACGACCCGGACGATCCGACCGAGGACCTGTCGGCGCTGTGTTGCACCTACGAGTGATGGGCCGATCGAACCGAAGGCGATCTCCGGCGCGCCCTCCGGAACACCGACGAGGTAGTGCTGCTCCGCGATCGTGAGACCGATACCGCCGGCGCCGCGGCGCGCGTTCTCGCGGATTAACCTATGACGCGATGGTCTATGACGTGACCGTCGCCGAGGAGTGCCGCAACGAGGGGCTCGGCCGACGATTGCTGGGAACGATCGCCGATCACCTGGCGCTGGCGGACACGAACGAGTTTTTCGCTGCTGTGCCGCGAGGGGCTGGCTCCCTTCTACGAGTCCTGCGGATTCGAAGTCGACGATGGGAGCGTCGAGCATCCGGACGGCTCGCCGGAGTTCCTTCGTTGGACGCGCTATCGGCGCGACTGAACTCGAGAGCACGCTCGGCTCGTCGTCCCCAACTACCCAGGATCGAAGCTCCCGTGAGCCGGCGACTTATCCGACTTTACGAGTCCTCTTCGTCGTCGACGTCCTCGAAGTCGGCGTCGACGAACTCGTCGTCATCTTCGTCGGCGTCGGGACCGCCCGGGCCGCCGGGGCCGGGACCCGCGCCACCGGCACCGCCCATGTCTCCCATGCCGCCGGCACCGCCCGCCGCGGCCTGCTGGTCGTACATCTGCTTGCCGATCTCCTGGAGTTCCTCTGAGAGTCTCTCGGTTGCGCCCTCGATCTCCTCTGCGTCGGCGTCGTCGTCTTCGAGCACTTCTTCGACGTCCTCGATCGCCGCGCGGATGTCCTCTTCTAAGTCGTCGTCGACGCTCTCCTCGTTCTCCTCGAGGAGGGTTTCTGCGCGGCGCACCGCACCCTCGGCGTCGTTGCGTGCTTCGATCCGGCGGCGACGGCGCTCGTCTTCCTCGGCGTGTTCCTCGGCTTCGGCCTGCATCCGGTCGATCTCGTCGTCAGAGAGGCCAGCACCGCCCTCGATCGTGATGTCCTCCCGGTTGCCGCTCCCTTTGTCCTCGGCTTCGACGTTGACGATGCCGTCCTCGTCGATGTTGAACGTCACCTCGATCTGGGGCGTGCCCGCCGGCGCGGGCGGGATACCGGCGAGTTGGAACTCGCCTAAGAGTTCGTTCTCCTCGGCCATTTCGCGTTCGCCCTGGAACACTCGGACTTGGACCGAAGTCTGGTTCGCCGCAGCGGTCGTGAAGATCTTTCCTTCCTCGGTCGGGATGGTGGTGTTCTTCTCGATCTTCGGCTCCTTCGCGACGAGTTCTTCGACCTGATCTTGGACCTGGGGCATCCGCGTCGAGCCGCCGACGAGGATCACTTCGTCGATGTCGCCTGCTTCGTAGCCGGCGTCCGCTAAGGCCTGTTCGGTCGGGCCGACGGTCCGTTCGATGAGGTCGTCGGTGAGCGACTCGAACTTCGATCGGCTGAGTTTCTCCTCCAAGTGGACCGGCCCCGAGTCGGTCGCGGTGATGAAGGGCAGGTTGATCGTCGTCTCCTTGCGATTCGACAGTTCGACCTTTGCGTCCTCGGCGGCTTCCTTGAGCCGCTGGAGGGCTTGGCGATCGTCACGCAGGTCGAAACCGTGGTCGGACTCGAACTCGCGGGCGAGCCAGTCGATGATCGCCTGGTCCCAGTCGTCGCCCCCGAGATCGTTGTCGCCATTAGTGGCGACGACCTCGTAGACCCCGCCCCCCAAGTCGAGCACCGAGACGTCGAAGGTCCCCCCGCCGAGGTCGAAGACCATCACTGTCTGGTCGGAGTCGTCGTCGAGACCGTAGGCCATCGACGCCGCCGTGGGTTCGTTGATGATGCGCTCGAC
>PXRY01000046.1:10052-50457 GCA_003022925.1 Halobacteriales archaeon QS_8_65_32
CGTCGGTAAAGGCCACTACGGAGGGAGTCGTTCGGTCGCCTTCACCGTTCACGATGATCTCTGGGTCGCCGCCTTCCATCACCGCGAAGGCGCTGTTAGTCGTGCCGAGATCGATTCCGAGAATCTTGTTACTCGCCATCTTGTGCATCCGTATCGGATTCCGGCGGTTAAAAGTTGCTGGATAGCGCCGCAGTGTGTCACTCACGCACGCATGGGCCGGAATCGCACGAAACGGGCATCGCGCGAGACGGGGACGATCGATCGCAATCGTGCGCGGCCGATTGCCCGCCGGCCGCTGGCTGCCGGTCGTCCGTCGGTCGCCCATCGGAACCGGGGACGGCGGGATGCCCTAAAGCGACGCGGAGCGTGACGGAACAGAACGCAACGGTCTTTGGGTATCGACGGCGTACCGAACTCATGACCTTCGAACGGCTCCCGACACATCCGACCGCCGAGGGGCTGATCGACAAGGCGTTCTCGCGGGCGGCCCGGGCGGGCAGGGCGAAATCCGGCCTCGAAGCCCAGCAGTCGATGCTCCAGACCGCTTCCAATATCCTCGGCGACAACTTAGAGAACCTCGTGCGCCAATGGCCCGACTTCGGCCGGATCAACCGCTTCTACTACGAGTTGGCCGACGCCCTCGTGAGCGTCGACGAGGTGCGACAGAGCCTTTCGGAACTCTCGTGGGCGAGCAAGCAGTGCCAGGAAATCAAAAGCGAGTACCAGGGTCGCCTGCGCGGCGAGGTCGAGACCGCCCGGAAGCTCAGAAAGCAGGCCTTCGCCCGGCTCGCCGACGTCGTCGAGGAGGTAGACGCCGACCTCGCCCGGCTCGGCGAGGCCAGGGACGTCCTCCGGGACCTTCCCGAGATCGACCCCGACGAACCGACGATCGTCGTCGCGGGCTACCCGAACGTCGGTAAGTCCACGTTCGTCAACGAGGTCACCAATGCCCGCAACGAGACCGCGAGATATCCCTTTACCACCAAGCAGGTCCACGTCGGCCACGTCGAGGCGAACTACATCCGCTACCAGCTCGTCGACACGCCCGGCCTGCTCGATCGCGCGCCCGAGAAGCGAAACGAGATCGAGTCCCAGGCATCGAGCGCGCTGACCCACCTCGCCGACGCCGTGTTGGTGTTCGTCGACGCCTCCGAACGGTGTGGCTATCCCGTCGATGCACAACTCGCCCTCCGCGACGAAGTGAAACGGGAGTTAGATGGATTCAACGTACCGCTGCTCACGATTTGCACCAAGGCCGACGAGTCCCAGGCGATCGAAGCCGACTACTACCTGAGCGTGGCCGAGGGCGAGAACGTCGACGCGGTGTTAGAGGCCGCGATCGACGCAGTGGGCTACGAGCCGGAACTCCCCTACGAGAGCTGACTCGCCCGCCCGCCAGTCCCCGCTCGATCGTTCGCGATCGAGCGGCCCCGCTCGACGTCGAGGCCGGATCGGTGCTGGATCGACGCCGAATCGACGTCGGGTCGATGCCGGATCGACGTCGGGTCGGCCGCCCGTTCGTACCGACCGTGTGCCCGGGCGACCGACGTTTCCTTAGGGCCGCTCGTTCGCTGGTAGGTGCGAAAGCGAACGGTAACGGTCACGCTCGGGTCGGTCGCCGCCGCGATACGTCGATAGAGGCGTGCGGAAAGACGGGGATACGACGCGTTCGCGTTCTTGACGAGGGTGACGCTGACGCTTTCGGGACTCGCGAACGGATCGGTACCGCCGTACTGCGTGCGGATCGAGACGACGCTCAGGCTCTCGTATCGCGGCTCGTCGAGAACGCCTTCGACCTCGCCGGTCACTGCGTGCTGGAAGGTCGCTTGCTCGTAGGTCGCGACGCCGGCGACACAGACCCCGAGGACAATGATCGCGACCGTCGCGACGGCCGCTCGGGTCGTCTCCCCGCTGCCGAGCAGCGCCGGGTCGAACTCCCGGGACCGATAGAGCACCCATAAGGTAACGTACATTGCGAGGTTGATCGCCGCCATCGTGCTTACGAGCAACGCGGCCGCGCCGAGGGCGAGCAGTCCTTCGCCCCACACCGCCGCGATGCCGACGACCGCCGCCGCCGGGATGAGCGCCGCGGCGATCATCACGCCGACGAGCGAGCTCGTTCCCTTCGTCGTGAGGCCGAACGCGGCAGCCGCTCCTGCCGCCGTTCCGACGATGATCGACGGAACCCCCGGTGCCATCCGAACGCTGACTAATTCGATGCCGTCGATGTCGAGCGGGGTCGGCATGAAGCCGCTGTAGAACATAAAGGCACTGAGCGCGGCCGCGCCGAGAACCGCGGCGAGGAGGCCGAGCGCCTGGATGCGAATGCTCTCTACGACCATCGCGCGATCGCCGGTGATACCCCCAACGGCAGCGGTGAGCGTCGGTCCGACGAGGGGGGCGATCACCATCGAGCCGACGACGATCGCCGGTGAGTCGACGAGCAGTCCCAGTGCGGCGATGATCGTAGAAAGGAAGACCATCGCCGCGTAGGAGGCGGGGTCTTGACTGAGATTGCGAGCCTTCGAGCGTAGTTCCGGCGGGCGAAGCGGGTCGTAGTCGGTCGCGTATCGATCCCGTAGGGTTTCGGTGTGGGGCGTGACGGCGTTCTCGGCGGTGAGTATTACGACGTACTCGTCGTCGAGGCCGGCCTCGCGGGTCGCGTCGAGGACGTCGCCGAGGCCGTCGGTCGGCACCGGGAACTCGACGATCGCGTTGCCGGCCGAGTCGCCGCCGGATTCGCCTGATTCGCCTGTCGACGCGCCCGCACCCTCGGTGAGAACGAAGTCGACGTCCTTCTCGCCCAGCGCCTCGACGATCGAATCGCGGTTCTCGTTCGTGACGAGCGCCCTGACGAGTCGCACGGCTACCTCGGCCTATCCCGTCGAGGTTCTTGAGCGCCCGCTCGCAATCGCTTGCTCCGCTCCCCGTTCGAATCGAACACGGTCGATCGCCGACGGTCGAGGTTGTAGCTGTGATGCCTGCACACGACGGGTCGACGGTTCGAAGGTCGAAACGCCGGAACGCTTCGGGCTGCCACCGACGGGCCAGTATGACGGAATCGGATCGGACGAAGGCGATCGCTTTCGGATCGAGACGGGTCGGGACGAATCGAGTCGGAGTGGTGTCGAATCGATCGGAGTCGAGTCGGGGCGATATCGAGTGGGGGTAATGGCGAGTTAGGGTAGTGCTAAGTCGAGACGGCATCGGTCCGTTCGATCGGGAGCGAACGACCACGAGTCGCGAGAGCTAACCGTTCCGGGCCGGGAGAACGCACATGTTCGACGGTCGTCCTGATCGAAGCGCCGAAGTCCTCTTGTGCGGACGGTCGAACGTCGGCAAATCGACCCTCCTGCGGGAACTCACCGGTCACGATTTCGCGACCGGCCGGAAACCCGGCGTGACGCGCGCGCCGAACTTCTTCGACTGGCACGAAGCCGACTTCACGCTTACCGACATGCCCGGCTTCGGCTTCATGAAAGGCGTCCCCGAAAAGGCCCGCGAGGAGATCAAGACCGACATCGTTCGGTATATCGAGGCCAATAGCGAGGCAATCCTCGTCGCCGTGCTCGTCGTCGATGGCAAAAGCGCCGTCGAGATCATCGATCGCCACGCAGAACGCGGCGAACTCCCTCACGACGTCGAGTTGTTCGGTTTCCTGCAGGAACTCGACATCCCGACCGTCGTCGCTGTGAACAAAGTAGATAAAATCGACGACGTGGACGCCCGCCTCGACGCGCTCTGTGATCGGCTCGGACTGTTCCCGCCCTGGCAGCAGTGGCGCGAGACGATCGCGCCGATCAGCGCGAAGCGCGGGAACGTAGACGCCCTCACCGACGCCGTCCGCACGCACCTCCACGAGCAACAGCGCGACGACCTCTTTCAGTTCTTCTAGGGCGCGCACCTTTTCACTCGCACTTTTTTCTCGTCGGGTGCGCTCACTGCGTTCGCGCACCGCTCCTCCAAAAATCTGCATCAAAGAGCCGCGACCCTCGCTCCCTTCGGTCGCTCGGTCGCGGGGAACCGCTCGTTCACGCCTCCGGCGTTCGCTCGCGGATGCGACTGCCTCCGACCGGCGGTTCGTCTCCTTCGCTGGACGCGATCATTAGCGGGTTTGATACACTTCGAAGAGCGCGCCGACGCCGGCCAGCGCGCCGAGCGCAAGCAGGTACGGGGAGAGCCAACCGGGGATCGTGTACTTAAGCAGCGTGAGGCCGTACTCCGCTATGTCGACGACCGACGAGGCCTCGCTCTCCTGTGAGCGCAACGCCGCCCCCTCGGCCGTCGGCCGATCGCTCGATCCCTCGCCCGCCCGGCTCGCGTTCAGGCGATCGGCGTCGTAGGGCAACCCACCGGTTTCGACCGCCCAGACGACCGCTCCACTACCGTCGACTTCCACGATCCGGTCGTTGTACGAGTCGGTGATCAGAGTGTGACCGTTCCCCAAACGGTCCGCGTCCCGCGGCCAGTCGAGCCGGCCGCTCCCGCCGACCGTCCAGACGACCTCCCCGCTTCTATCGAGTTCGACCACCCGATCTCCCTTCGAGTCGGCGACGAGCAGGTGGCCCTCCGCGAGCCGATCGGGGTTGTGCTGTTCGTAGAGCGGGCCGCGTTCGGCCGCGGTGGCGTCGTAGTCGTTCGGTCCGACGATCGGCGTTACTCCGACAGACCCGTTCGGCTCCACGCGCAGTTCGACGACGGTATCGAAGTTCCGCAGGCTCACCTGAAATACACCAGGACCGAGCCGGTCGATGTCATTGATGTGCGTCCAGTCGCCTTCGGGGCCCATCTCGGGGGGTCGATCGTAAGTCTCGTTGGCCGACCACCGCCACTGGATCTCGCCCGCTCGATCGACGGCGAACACCC
The DNA here is from genome assembly GCA_003022925.1 of Halobacteriales archaeon QS_8_65_32. Taxonomy (GTDB): domain Archaea; phylum Halobacteriota; class Halobacteria; order Halobacteriales; family Halococcaceae; genus PXQR01. The sequence goes on from PXRY01000046.1 coordinate 14,919, forward strand.
GATCGTTGCCCATGTCGACGAACACCCAGCGGGCCTCCCCGTTCACCCGGTAGCGATCGACATCGTGCAGTTCGTGTTCGTGGCGTTCGACGTCGTACCAGGCGTACTCCCACTCCGTAGCCTTGTTCTCGCGGTCGACGATACGCACCGCGTTGCGGACACACCCCGGCGTGCCGTCGTCGCGAAACCGGGACGGACACTCGGTGTCGGGCACTGTCGACGCGCCGGCGATCTGCACGCGCTCCTCACCGAGGGCCTCGACGTCGAACACGTCGTCGAACTTCTCGTACCTCCAGAGCACCTCGCCGGCAGGAGAGAGTTCGATCGCCCGCCCCTCCTCGTGATACCCCTGAAGACCGACGAGCGTGGTATGAGTGGGTCGCTCGCGATCGACGGTAAGCCGTGGACCGGCGGGCGCGTCGAGGAATCCGACTGAGCCGAGCGCGAGCGCCAGGGCGCAGACCGCGGCGAGAAGGTAGACGCGGTCCCGGTTCGATCCTGACATGGTTCGATCGGCGAAACAGGCGTCGGTGAGGCCTGACCGGCGAGCGGCTAACGTGTTTCGGTCGCGTACCGCGTCGTTCGGATCACGACTGGACGGCCGTTCGACCGATGGCACAAGACTCCTCGGGCATCCCTGTCGGTCGACGACGTATCAGGGAGCGTAGTAGTACTCGCCCTGGCGTTTCTGCTCACGGTCGAGTTGGCTGTCGGGCTTGTTGATCCGCGGACGACCCATCCGCTCGTCCCGGCGGAAGGTCACGTCGAGATCCGACAGGAAGGCGTTCATGCCCTCGCGCATCTCGACGGGCTGGCTCGCGTGGCCCCGCTCGGTTGGTTCGCCCTCGAACACCAGCAGGCGATCGGCGAGCAAGTCCATCATGTAGATGTCGTGGTCGATTACCATTACCGTCTTGTCCTTGTTCTCTGCCGAGCGGCGAATCGTTCGGGTGGCCTGCACGCGCTGTTCGACATCGAGGTGGGCGGAAGGTTCGTCCAAGAGGTAGAGGTCAGCGTCTTCGGAGAGACAGGCGGCGATCGCGACCCGCTGGCGCTCGCCGCCCGATAAGTCCACTAAGGTCTGTTCCATCAGCCGTTCTAACTGGAGCGGGCGGGCGATCTCGGTGGTCCAGTACGACGAGCCGAAGTCGCTCGTGATCGACGAGAGGAACGCGTCGACTCTGATGGGTTCGTCGCCCTCCAAGTACTGCGGTTTGTACGCGATGTCGAGCGCTTCGGGAGGGGTCCCGTCGTCGGGCGCGAGCCGGCCAGCGAGCAGCTCCGCGAAGGTCGATTTGCCGATCCCGTTCGGCCCGACGACACCCAAGACCTCGCTCTCCCGGATCGTCCCGCCGTCGACCGCCAAGGAGAACTCCCCATCGCCGTAGGACTTCGACAGGTCGGGATAGTCGATCAGTGACTGCCCTCGGCTCACCTCGCGGGGCGCGTGGCGCTCGAACTCGATCGCTTCGGGGCGGATCCGCATGTTCTCGGCGTCGAGATACCCCCCGAGGTACTGGTTGATCCCCTGGCGGGTGGACTTCGGGCTCGTGATCACGCCGAAGGCTCCCGGTTCGCCGTAGGCCACGTGGACCGTGTCACAGAGCAGGTCTAAGATCGCGAGATCGTGCTCAACGACCAGCATCGACCGGTCGCCCGACTCCGCGAGATCGCGGATCAGCCGTGCGGCGGCCATCCGCTGACCGATGTCGAGATACGGGGTGATCTCGTCTAAGAAGTAGAAGTCGGCGTCGCGTGCGAGCGTCGCTGCGAGTGCCACCCGCTGGAGTTCCCCGCCCGAGAGGGTCTCGATGCCCTGGTCCAGCACCGGCGCGATCGACAGGCCCGAGACGAGTTCGTCGATCGCGCCGCGCTCGTCGACACCCGCTAGTAGGTCCTCGGTGTTGCCCGAAAACCGCTCGGGGATGCCGTCGACGTACTGTGGTTTCCGGGCAACGGTCACGTCGCCGTCGCGCAACTCCTCTAAGAACCCCTGGAGTTCGGTGCCGCGGTACTCTTCCAGGATCGCCTCCCACGACGGCGGGTTGCTCCACTCCCCTAAGTTCGGCGCGATCTCCTCGGCCAAAATGCGGACGGCCGTGGTCTTGCCGATCCCGTTCGGCCCCAAGATGCCGGTAACCCGGCCCTCATGTGGGGCGGGCAGTCCATAGAGCCCGAAGGCGTTCTCGCCGTAGCGATGGACCGGGCGTTTTTCTAACTCCTGGGGAAGGTTGATGATCTCGATCGCGTCGAAGGGACACTTCTCGACGCAGATCCCACAACTCTCGCCGAGACACAGTTCCTCGGAGATCGAGATCTGAGCGGCGCCACCCGCATATTCGTCCTCGTCTTCGAAGCGCTCCTCGCGCGTGACGATGCACTCCTCGCCCGTGCGGTTGGGCGGACAGAAGTTCGCACACTCGTAGTTACAGCGGTCGGGCTGGCAGCGATCGAGGTCGACTACGGCGATGGAATCGTCGGCCATTACAGGGTCGTACCGGTGCTCAGCAGGATTGCCCAGGTGACGTACCAGAGCGAGAAGGTCATGAAGACGATATACAGGTAGTCCTTCGCCGAGAGGCCCTCGTTGTCGATTCCGGCGACGTTCAACAGCGGGAATTGGACGAGAACGAACGCGCCGAGCACCGCGATGCCGAACGTGTCCTGCGGGCCGGTCGTGAGTACGGTCGTCACGAGCGCGCCCGCGACGCCCGCGAGCGTCGCGATCGACGTGACCATCAGCCCCCGGATGTGTGACGCACGCTCGTCGAGGGTTTCGGCCGCCATACCAATAGTTCGGCCGTCCGGCTTCAAAAGCCGTTCGTTCCGATAGCCGCACGCCGTTTCCCGGTCGCTGTCGCTCGCGGCTGGGGCCCTTCGCGTCGGTCGGCGGCGGACGAAGCCGGAGCACGGTCGTGGGCCCTTTAGGGGAGCGTGAGGGTGAGACAGCGCACCGACCCGCCGGCTTTCAGGAACTCGTCGGTCGCGACCTCCCGTACCTCGAACCCGGCGTCGGCGACCGCCGCCGTCGTCTCGGGGGTGCCGGCTCCGAGGACGACCGTCTCGCCGTCGATCGAGTGGCAGTTACACGCGAGCCCCTCGATCGACTCGTGCGCCGGAGCGCGGAGAACGCGATCGAAGACCGACGCGATGCGAGTTTGACTCGTCTCGGTGAACGCGTCGGGTTGGATCAGGACGGTCTCCGCGTCGAGCGGCGCGAAACAGACGTCTAAGTGATAGTAGTAGGGGTTGGAGAGTTCGAGTTCCAGTATCGGAACGTCGAGTTCCGCCGCGAGCGCGTCGTATGCCCGTCGATCGGTGCGAAGCCCGTAACCGCCCCACAGCAGTCGTTTGCCGGGGTGCCAGATCGCATCACCCGTGCCCTCGAACGCGATGCCGTCGGGAAGTCGGCGAACGTCGTAGCCCTGCTCGTGACACCACGCCGCGAGGTACGCCGGTTCGCCAGCGCGCTCGGCCGTCGCCATCGACGCGAGGACCACGCTCTCGCCCTCCGCGGCCCCGACGCCGTGGTTCGCACAGAAGACCAGATCCGGAAACGCAGCGGGCGACGCGGGCGATGCCGACACCGACGACGCCGATGGCACTGACGACGCCGCTTCGTTGGTCGCTTGGTCGCTGCCGTCGACGGCGGCCTCGCTTTCGTCAGTGTACTCGCGGTCGCCGCCGTCACGAGCGAGGTCGCCGACCGCCGGGGCGAGCGCCGCGGGGTCGAGTACGCACACTTCGCCGTGGCCCCCGTAGATCTCTCGAAGGGCGTGCCACTGCGCAGTTGCCCGCGTGCGGTCGACCCGCCCGCCCATGTGAGGGTTGATCCGGTAGCGAACGTCGAAGAATTCCGGGCGGACGAGGAGCGTTCGCCGGTGGGCCGGCCGGGCGGGGAGATCGGCGGCGTCGAACGGAACCGTCTCGGCGGGGGCGTATGAGCGGGGTTCGAGGGACATCCGTACGTAAATTTCGCTCAACAACGTGAGTATTTTGTGGCATCGATCGAATAGAACGACGATCGTAGTGAAGCAGCGTAACGAAGATGCCCTTCGACGGGTTCGAAGCCGGTGGGCGAGGGTCGGTGGCGGGGGTCACTGCGAGTCAGGCGAACTCGACTTCCTCGGCCGAGCGGACCTCGCCGAAGAGCCAGTCAGCGTGGTCGAGGGCGTACTCATGGTGGTCGTCTTCGATCGCGCCGATAAGATCCGAAACGAGGACCGGACGGAAGTCCCGGAGGCCCGCGCTGCCCGCCGTGTGGAGCACGCAGACGTTCGCGAGCGTGCCACAGATCACGAGGTCGTCGATACCGTGAGCGCGCAGCCACCCTTCGAGGTCGGTCTCGTAGAAGGCGTCGTAGGTGTGTTTGGTAACGACGTGGTCCTCGTCGGCGACCGAGAGTCCCTCGACGATACCGGCCTCCCAGGAACCCTCGACGACGTGTTCGCCCCACCGGTCGAACTCGTCGTAGTAATGGTTGCCGTCGAACTGTTCGGGCGGGTGGACGTCCCGCGTGAACACCACCCGCACGCCGGCGTCGTGCGCCTCTGCCAGCAACGCGGCGATACCGTCGATCACGTCCGCGGAGGCGGGCGCGTACAGGCTGCCGTCGGGGTGACAAAACCCGTTTTGCATGTCGACGACGATCATTGCACTCCGCTCGGGATCGAACGACATATCGGAGGCTCGAACGCGCCGGCACAAAACGGTTCGCCGAGAACGTTCGATGGTTCGCCGACTGACCGCCGACCCTTCGTTGACCGAGCACTCCAGTCCATCGCCCTACTGTTGAACCCACGAGCCGAAACAGCCGCTCTCGGGCCGGAGACGGTCCTCACCGATACGTTCGGTAAGGTAGCAATAAATTTGCACTAACGAGACGGAAACAAACAAGTTTATTACGCATTACTATATTATTGATATTGTGCGTGGAGAACGCACAGAACCATGACAGACGACACAGAACGCGGGCGTTCGGCGGAGCGAGTCAGCGAGTTGATCGACCGCGTCGGCGGACAGTCACCCTCCCGGCGGGCGGTCCTCGGGAAGACGGCGAAGGTCGGCGGTGCCGGATTGGCGCTTTCGGCCTTCGGGGCCGGTTCGGCCGCGGCCAAAAGCGGCATGGACGGCGACGACAACGGCGACGGCGGGATGGACGACGACATGGACGGTGACGGCGAAGTCACCGACCTCGACATTCTCAACTTCGCGCTGACGCTTGAACAGCTGGAAGCGACGTACTACAACGAGTTCTTGGACGAGTACTCCGAGGAGGAAGTCGAGAGTTCGAGCGTCGCGAAGGTGCTGACCGGCGGCGGCAACGACCGGTACACGATCTACCAGAAGATCGAGACGGTCCGTGACCACGAGGAGACCCACGTCGAGACACTCACCCAAACGATCGAGGACCTCGGCGGGACGCCCGTCGAGCCGCTCTCGTACACGTTCCCCTACGAGTCGATCGAGGAGTTCGCCGCGCTTTCCGCACAGATCGAAGCGGTCGGCGTCTCCGCGTACGCGGGTGCCGCACCGCTGATCGAGAACGCAGACCTCATCCCACCCGCTCTCTCGATCCACTCGGTCGAAGCACGCCACACCGCGTACTTCAACGTACTCAACACGACGGACCCGTTCCCGAACGCTTTCGACCCGGCCCGCACGATGGAAGAAGTCCTCGAGATCGCGTCGGCGTTCATCGAGAGCTGAGGGTTCGAACCCACGCGACACCGCTTTTTCGGCGCGCCCGCCGACCCGCGAGCGTGCCGTCCGCCGACACGCCGCCGGTGCGTCGGTGCGCCGGTCGGCGTGCCGGACCGTCGATCGACAGTCCGGCATGTCGATCGGCGTACCGGGTCGTAGCGGGGATCCGGTTTTCGTGACCGGGTTGTAGCGCTCGCGTCGCCGAACGCAGCGAGCGAGACGGGCCGAGCGACGATTAGATGAGGCGTTCTTCGATCGGTTCGTCGCCGTACCACGCTATGTAGACGTACACCACCAGCAGGAGCACGAACGCGGCCGCGAAGGCGTACACCCCGTTCCAGGCGAACCACATCGCCGTGAGCACTGCCGCGACCGTGATAGTCCGCGACAGCAACTGCCCGAGCAGCGCGTTTACCGCCATCGGCTCGGGATCCGGCGGGTGAGCGAGACCCAGGCCTGGGTCCGGGTCCGGGCGTCGACGAGCGATCCTGATGGACGGACCGCCGCCGATCGGGCCGGGCGGTTAGCCGCCGGACGCTCACCCTGGAGACGTCCGCTCGGATCCGTACCGAGGAAACGAGTCACTCTACGGACTCGACGAGTTCGACGACGTGGCCGTCGGGGTCCTCGACGAAGGCGGTGCGAGCGCCCGCGGCCGGTTGGTCGGCCGGTTCCTGGACGACGCCGTGGTGGTCGATCCGCTCGAAGGCCTCGTCGACGCTCGAAACGCCGAGTGCGACGTGATCCCAGGCAGTGCCTTGCTCGAAGTCGGTCTCGCCCTCGGTTTCCGACAACTGGAGTTCGACGCCGTTGTCGGCGGCGACGTAGCGATTCGTCGTTCGGCCGTCCTCGGTTTCGAACGACCACGACTCGCTAAAGCCCAGCTCCTCGGTGTAAAACTCCGCCGACCGTTCGGCGTCGGCGACGTTGAGGCAAGTGTGAATCAGGTCCATGCCATCCTTGCGGTCGGGCCGATCATAAAGGGTTGCGTGGCTAGGTAAGTAGAGGTTAGTGCAGCGATTCGACGAGCGCGGGTCGCTGAGACCGTTTCGGAAGCCTCCGGTTCACGGGCGCGCCGCGTCCGGTAGCTCTCCCATTGCCCGACTCGGGGGCCTCGCGGCCCTCGTCGTCGATCGACTACCGCCGGACGGCGAGCCCCGATCGTCCAGCATCCGGGTCGGCTCGATCGCTTCCCGTCTCGGACACCGGCGCCCGACCACCGCTTCGGTCCGACCCGGATGCAGTCGTCCGGTCGAAACGCAACGAGGGCGCGCCGGTCAGTTCTCGAATCACCCACGAAGCTTATACCTGAGGCGATGAACATCCAGGTAGTAGATCACATGTCCCGCAGCGAATCGGTCCCCACCTCCAAACGGCTCCGTCTCCGCGGCCGGCGGCCGCCGATCACCCCCGACGGTGCCGCGCTCGACGAACTGGCCGAGTGCCTCGACGGCGATGCTGGCGACACCGACGACACCGACCGCGTCGACGCGGTCGAACTCGAACTCGACGGCGCGAGTGCCGAGGAGGCCTTAGAAGCGCTTCAGGAACTCGTCGACGCCGGCTACGACGTCAGCGTGCGCGATCTCGTCGTCGAACTCAAACAGTAAACGGCCGTACGACGCGTCGGCTCGCTCGCTTCCGATCGCTGGTTTTCTCACTCGTTTCCCGTTTTCGCTTCACCTACTCACATCGCGCCGCGTCGTGCGATGCCGTGTCGCATCGTGTCGGGCGGGTTTATGTCCTTTCGCGACCAAGGACACATGTGGAAAACGTCACCGACCGCGTGAGCAATCCCTTCGGCATATCCCCGCCCTGCGACCGGTTCGTCCCCGGCTACGGCGACGCCAACGCCGATTTCCACGTCGTCGGCGACCATCCCGGTAGCTACGGCGGAGCGGACAGTGGCATTCCGTTCACGAGCGAGGTGGGCCGACGACTCCAGAACGCACTCGCCGCGGCCGACCTGCTCGAAAGCGTCGGCGAGCGGCCGGTGGCCGGGAACTCCTTCCTCTCGTATTTACACATGTGCGTGCCCGACGACGGGGACGAGAGAGGGGAACCGACGACCGCCGACTACGACGCGATGGAGCGTTTCTTCGACGCCGAGGTGCGCGCCATCGCCGCCCACGTCCTTCTGCCGGTCGGCGAGCGCGCGACCCGCCACGTGATCGAGACCTACACCGCCCGGTCGGGCAAGATCGACCTCGACATGGACGTGCTGCACGCGAGCGAGGTGCTCGGGACCGGCTGGCTGGTCTACCCGATCGCCGATCCGGGCGAGTGGACCGACGAGGACGAACAGCGACTCGTCGAAGCGCTCGCGCGACTCCAGGCGACGGATTTCCGGCGCGAGGTCGATCTCGGACGTTTCCTCGGCGGGGACGAACCCTACTTCGTGCGGTGATCGGTCGGTTTCCGCGCGTGCGTGCGGCTTCGCCACTACTGGAACGCAGAACGCCGGCCTCAGTCGGCGTTCAGGCCTCGCCGTAGACCGGGACGGCCGCGCCATTCGTGACGCTCGCCGCGTCGTACACAAGAACAGGACTACGTCCGCGATCTCGGCGGGCGTGGGCCACGATCCGAAGTCGCCGTCGGGGATCATCTCGCGATTGGCCGGCGTGTCGATCAGCTTCGGCATGATCGCGTTCGCTCGAATAGCGCCCGAATTTTCGGCGGCGATCGTTTCAGTGAGCAGGCGTACGCCTGCCTCCGAGATGCGATAGGGATCGTCGCCCTCGCCGCCCGAAACACGTTTTCCGGCGCGCTCGTGTCGCGCTCTGACAACCCTTCGGCCGTCGTCGTGGCCGGAACACGGTGTGTGTACGACGGTCGAACGAACCGACAGAAAGGCTCGCTCGGGTCGTCAGTTGATCTATTCGAAATCCGTGGTTAGGTATTATTACGGATGAAACCCAAAAGCATTTATTAATAGAACTGTCAGCGTGAATTATAATGCAACCTGATCGCGTTGCTTTGTTCGGTGGCGCTGGCTTCATCGGCTCGCATCTCACCGAGCGCCTCCTCGACGACGGGTACCGTCTCACCGTCGTCGACGTGGATTCGGAAAAGATCGACGGCTTCCTCTCACACGACCGGCTCGACTTTTACGAACTCGACATCCGCGAGGCCGAGGACGAAACGGTAGAGGAGATCGTCGACGCATCGGATGTCGTGGTTGACCTCATCGCGTACGCGAACCCCAAACAGTACGTGGACATGCCCATAGAGGTCGTTCACCTCAATTACGATCAGAACCTGAAGTTAGTCGAGGACTGCGTCGAAAGCGACACGCGGTTGATCCAGTTTTCGACCTCGGAAGTCTACGGCAAGATGGGCGGTCGCCAGGGCGACGCGAGGGTGTTCAGCGAGGACTCTTCCGATCTAATCATGGGCCCCGTCGAGAACCACCGTTGGATCTACGCGACGGCCAAACAGCTCTTAGAACGGATGGTCCACGCCCATGGCATCGAGAACGATCTGGACTGGACGGTCGTTCGGCCGTTCAATTTCATCGGCCGGGAGATGGATTACCTCATCGAGGAACCGGACGCCGGAACCCCGCGCGTGTTCGCGAGTTTCATGTCCGCGCTGTTGTACGACCACCCGATGTACCTCGTCGACGGCGGCGAGAACCGGCGGACGTTCACCCACATCTCCGACGCGATCGACGCGGTGGTCTCGATTCTCGAACACGAGGAACGGTACAACCGCGAGGTCGTCAACGTCGGTACGCCGGGCAATGAGACTACCATCCATGACTTCGCATACCTGATGCGCAATGTCTACGAAGAGCTGAGTCCCACGGGAGATCTCCCGGCGATCGAGGCGGTTTCGAGCGAGGAGTTCTACGGCGAAGGCTACGAGGACTGCGAACGGCGCATCCCCGACGCCGAGAAACTCGAAGCGGCCGGCTGGGACCCTCAGTACGACCTTCGGGAGACGCTCGAAGAGGCCATGTCCTACTACATCGACAGATACGAGCGAGCCGAACCGATCTCGCTCGACTGATCGGTCCCGCGGGTTCGGCTCGTCAAGCGCGGGTCCCGATCTCCGAATTCTCGAACGTTCGGCCGTGTTCGACGGACTATCGATCTCGAAGCGCTGGCACCCGATCCCGACCGCTCCCCGACGACACCGCGTATCGAAGGCGTTTTGCCCCGTTCTGCCCCAGCTTGTGTATGAACGGCGGCGGCAGCGCGGATATGACCCTCGCGTTCGAACTCGACGCGCTCGAGACGCTCGCGGAACCCTCCCGCGTGTTCGACGACGCGCGCGGGTGGAGCCAGTACGTCGGCGTCGTCAGCGAGAAACCCACCTACGTCGTCACGAACTTTACGCGCAAGAACCGTATTCGCCAGGACTTCTTCTCCGGGCCGCGCGGGAAAGCGGAGAGCCTGGAAAACGTCAAAGCCCAGTTCGAGACCGATCGACACGTCTTCGTCGGCGTGAGCGACGAGGACGAAGCGCTCGCCGACGAAGCCGGCTGGGAGTTCCTGCCGGTCGAAACCGCCGCCGAAGCTGCCGGCTGGACGGTCGCCGACGAGGCGGACGACGCCGAATCCGATCCTGGAATCGAGTCCGAAGATACCCGCGACGACTGGCCCTGAGGCCCCTGAGCCGATCGCGTCCGCGCTTCCTTCTTCGAGTTTTCAATTCTTTCCGTGAGCGCTTGATCCGCGTTCTCCGGTTCGCTCGCGTTTGGTTGACGCCGACCAGGTCCGGACCCCACGACGACAACCGTTTTGAGCTACCCGGTCCTCGGCCGTAGCATGACCGACGAGCGCGTGAACGTCGAGGCCGAAGTCGAGATCGAAGTCGATTCTAACGAACTGGAGATCGAGGTCGGCGAAACCGAAACCGCCGAAGCGGAACTCCAGACCGACGGCCTCGAAATCGAGATCGAAGCCGAGATCGAAATCGAAGGCGAGAACGAAGCCAATCACCGAGAACACGACGAAGACAACGACGCCGACGACGGGACCGATGGCGACAGCGAAACTAACGCCGGCGACGAGTAACGACGCCGATCGATCGCCGAAGCTTTGAGCGACCGGCTTCTATAACTGCTATGGCAGAGCCACGCGTCCCGGGCAGCCGCGAGTCGTCGGTTTCGCTCCCGTGCGGCGAACGGATCGACGTTCGCGACCTCGACATGGGGATGCGCGAGTTCGCCTGTTCGTGTGGCGACGATCACGCCATCGTCGTCGACGTCCACCCGCCGGGTCGCTTCGTCCCCGAAGCCCTCGTCTCGCTGCTGCGCGAGACGATCGACACCGAAAGCGGCGAGCAGTTCGGGACGATACACCTCATGGGAATGGTCGCCGAGGAGTTCCCCGAGGAGGTGGTCTCGAAGGACGTCTCGGAGAACGGGTCGGTGGGGTACGCGCTCGTCTGGGTGGCCGAATTCGACGCTCGGCGGCTTCACGAGGTGGTCGTCGAGTTGATCGTCGAACTCATGGACCACGCGATCAGCCACGCCGACAATGACGAGGCGATCTCCTCGTTCGAACAGCAGATGCTTGAGTTCGACGTAAGCGAGTTCGTGACACAGTACCGGCGCGAACGCGACTTTCAGGGTCCGGCCGATGGGCCGGTCTGAGATCCGCCAATCAACCGGCCGGTCGCGACGAACGAGCAGTGACTCGGCGACGACGGTTGCAGACCGACCGCGATCGATCGGCTCGACCGTTATCGGCGACACCGACTCCGTTTCGCCGTCGAACGACGACGCATCGGTGTCGTTCGTCGTCGAGCGTCCGACGAACGGACGGCGATAGATCGGAGTTCCCTCCGCCGGTTTCGGTCGCACGCGCGTCCGACAGTCGTCTGACACCGTGTTATATGCATGGAGCGTATAGACATGGTATGCGCTTACGCCGGGGTGAGTTCGAGCGCATCCGATCGGTGTTAGCCGACGCCGACCCGGACGAGCCCCTGACGGCGCGCGAAATCCTCGATCTCCTGGCCGAACACGGCGAGGAGTTCGACAGCGCCCACCGTGTCGCTACCGTACTGGGCCGACGGGCCGACGACGGGGAGATCGAAGTCATCAGGGACCAACCCTATCGCTACCGGCTGGTCGATCTCCCCTAACACGGACGCCCGTAGTCCGTTTCGCGCCCGCGCCGTGGTGTCGGGCCACGTCGAGATGACGGCCCGTGCTTCCATCGCTGTTCGTCGGTTTGTCTGGCTCGTCGTTCCTAAAACGCCGTGAAGAGGCCTCTTATCGGTTTGCCTCGAACCACTCGGCGGCGAAGTCGACCAGCTCGCGCTGACTCATCAGCTTCGCCGTCGCCGCGCCGACCCGTCCCTTCCGAACGCCGATCCGGCGCTCGAAGTCCGCGCCCAGTTCGGCGAAGTCGTCAGTGTTTCTCTCGACGGTCTCGTAGGTGGTCCAGATCCGCTCGCCGTCGTCGAGGATCGGCCCGCCGTTTTCGATCACCTCCTTCGGGACCTCGGCCCGATGTTCAGCGAGGTGTAAGGAGGTGCTCGCGTCGTGGCCGACGCCGAGCAACAAGACGTCGCCGTCGAGATCGTAGACGCGCGCCAGCGGCGAGCGTTCGCCCAACCCGTCGTCGAGCGCGTGGTCAGCGACGACTGCCTCGGCGTCCGCGCCCCACGCCGCGAACGAAACCGCAGGGTGAGTGCTCCGGTGCGCTCCTGGATACCCTCGGAAGGTCTCGGGAACCGCACCGACACCCCGCGTCGGCGTGATCGCCGGTCGGTACGCCGGCATCGTCTCGCGGATCCGCTCGATCCATCCGTCGGGGACCGGTGGGTTCTCCCACCCCGCCGGATCGCTCGCGCCGGTATGGGTCGGCACGACGAGGGTTCCGTCGTCGGTCACGGCCTCCTGCAAGGCGTCGACGACCGCCGGCGATCCACCGGAAACCCAGCCGAGCGCGCTCAGCGACGAGTGGACCAACAACGCGTCGCCCGCCTCGACGCCGAGTTCGCGGAGGTCGGCGACGAGCGAGGCTACCGTGACCGGCTCGTCGACCCGCTCGATGGCGTCCGCTTCGCTCATATATCGGCGTGGTGAACGGGACGGGAATACCTGCCGGAACGATTCGAGCGGTCGCATGGAGCGAGCGCGCCGGTCGGAAGAAGGCTCAGACGAACGCGATCGATTCTCGATCGGGGTCGATCCGCACCTCGCCGCCGATCGGGAGGGATATCCGGGGATCGGTGTGGCCGAAGTCCACATTGAAGACCGCTACCGCGTCGGAGTCGTACTCGCGTAACTGTTCGACGACCGTATCCCGTATCGCCTCGCGGTAGGTCTCGAACTCGACCTCTCGGTCCGTGTCCGGCGAGAACGCCCGCGGTCGGCCGACGAGCACGCCGTCGAAGCGTTCGAGCAGTCCTCGCTCGCCCATCGCGCGAAGCGTGTAGCCGACATCGGCCGTGGAGGGCAGTTCCTCGGACGTTTCGAGCGCGAGCACCGCGCCGTCGAGTTCCTCAGAATCGGGGAGATACCGCGACGCCTGGAGCTGCCAGCTCACGATCGCGTAACAGCCACCCCACAGGCGGCCCTCGATGGGTTCCCCGTTCGATTCGTCGGTCCCGGAGCCGTCACTCGATCCATTAGTACTACTCTCGCCGACCCACCAGTTCTAGCCGTCGTTCGCGCACCACTCGCGGGCCTCGCCCGACTCGAAGTCGTACCAGCCGTCCGACCACTCTTCGGCAGGATGGATCTCGCTGACTCGCTCCTCGAAGAAGGCCTGCCGGAGGTAGCGTTCGGTGTAGGGGTGGATCTCCCGGTCGACCGCGAGCGTCGGCATTGCGGCCGCGCCGTAGCTCACGATCCCGCGGTTCCAGAGGAAGAGCCGGAAGTTGTCATTGTCGCTGTAGCCGAAAAATCGTGTGGGGTTCTCGGCCAAGACCTCGGGGTCGAGGTGTTTCAGAACTCGCAGTTGATCGTCGCCGCCGGTAACGGCCATCACGCCCCCGACCTCGGGGTCGCGAAACGCTTTCATCAGATCCGCGGCGCGTTCTTCGGGATGGGCGTACAGCCACTCGGGGTCGCGGCGAGCGGTGTCGAAGACGACCGGATCGAGATCGAAGCCCTCGCGAAGGCGATCGAGGGCGATCTCTAAGGGTTCGTCGCTGGTGGCCGTTGACGGCGCGACGATCGCGATCCGGTCGCCGGGATCGAGCGGCGGCGGGTGAACGGTCTCCATGCCCTCCGGTGCGCTCGAAGCGGCCTAACCCTCACGACCGTTCGGGGCTCCGACCAGTAGTTTAAATTTCGAATTTCGAAATTCGGCTTCGCGTATCGTAGCGTATCGTCGGGTTTATGGCGAGGTGCGTACGACCGGCGGACGACATGGCCGACGAGGACAGGACTATCTTGCTTATCGGTAGTGGCCCGATCCGGATCGGACAGGCCGCCGAGTTCGATTACTCCGGCGCGCAGGCGTGTCGCGCGCTCCAAGAGGAAGGGGCCCGAGTCGTCCTCGTCAATTCCAACCCGGCGACGATCATGACCGATCCGGAGATGGCCGACGCCGTCTACATCGAGCCGATCTCCACCGAGGCCATTACCGCAATTATCAAAAAAGAGCGACCGGACGGCGTTGTCGCCGGCCTCGGCGGCCAGACGGGACTAAATGTTACCGCCGAACTCGCGGAGGAAGGCGTCTTAGAGGCGTTCGACGTCGAGGTCCTGGGGACGCCGCTCGACACGATCTATGCGACCGAGGACCGGGAGCTGTTCCGCCACCGCATGGCCGAGATCGACCAGCCAGTCCCCCGTTCGACGACGATCTCGCTGGAAGACGGCGAGTCGGTCGCCGCGCTCGACAGTAAGGGACTCCGCGAGCGGGTCGAACGGGCGGTCGAGGAAGTGGGCGGGTTGCCGGTCATCTCGCGGACGACGTACACCTTGGGGGGGTCGGGATCGGGCGTCGTGAGCGAGATGGACGAGTTGGTCGAGCGCGTACGGAAGGGGCTGCGCCTCTCGCGCAACAGCGAGGTCCTCGTCACTGAATCGATCTCGGGGTGGGTCGAACTCGAATACGAGGTGATGCGCGACGCCGATGACTCGTGTATCATCATCTGTAACATGGAGAACATCGACCCGATGGGCATCCACACCGGCGAATCGATCGTCGTCACCCCGAGCCAGGTGATCCCCGACCGGGGCCACCAGGCGATGCGGACCGCCGCGCTCGACGTGATCCGTGATCTCGGCATTCAGGGGGGGTGTAACATCCAGTTCGCCTGGCACGACGACGGCTCGCCGGGCGGGGAGTATCGCGTCGTCGAGGTCAACCCCAGGGTATCCCGGTCGTCGGCGCTCGCCTCGAAGGCGACGGGCTACCCGATCGCCCGCGTCACGGCGAAAGTGGCGCTCGGCAAGCGCCTGCCCGAAATCGACAACGAAATTACCGGCGAGACGACCGCGGCGTTCGAACCGGCGATCGACTACGTAGTCACGAAGATCCCCCGATGGCCCAAGGACAAGTTCGCCGACGTGGACTTCTCGCTCGGGACGGCGATGAAATCGACGGGGGAGGCGATGGCGATCGGGCGCACCTTCGAGGAAAGTCTCCTGAAAGCGCTTCGCTCGACGGAATACGAACCGGCGGTTGAGTGGGCGAACGTCACGGACGCGGAATTGGAGGCCGACTACCTCGAAACGCCGACGCCCGATCGCGCCTACGCGATGTTCGAGGCGACGAACCGGGGGTACTCCGTCGCGGCAATCGCGTCGCTGACGGGTATCGAGCCGTGGTACGTCGAGCGCTACGCCCGGATCGCGGAGGCCGCCACAGCGGCCGCGACCGGCGAGGTCGAGTCGGCGGTCGCCGCGGGCTTTACGAGCACGGAAGTCGCCGCGATGGCCAACGGCGGAACGGTTCCGCACGCTACTGCCATCGATCCCCCTGCCGACGAAGCCGATGACGAGAGTACTCCGACCGCAATCGACGGAGGGACGACCGGCGGCGAGGACCGGACGGGAACCGACGGCGAGACGGCCGGGATCGACGGCGAGCCGATCGATGTCGAAACGGTCGAATCGGTCGGCCCGGCGAGGCGGTACAAGCAGGTCGACACCTGCGCCGGGGAGTTCGCCGCCTCGACCCCCTATTATTACTCCGCCCGGGACCCGCTCTCGGGGCTCGGCGGCGAGGAGGTCCAGGTCGATCGGGACACAGAATCGGTCGTGATCGTCGGCGGCGGCCCGATCCGGATCGGTCAGGGCGTCGAGTTCGATTACTGCACTGTGCACGCCGTCCTCGCACTCCGCGAGATGGGGATCGAGGCCCACGTCGTGAACAACAATCCCGAGACGGTCTCGACGGACTACGACACGTCCGACGGCCTGTTTTTCGAGCCGATCACTGCAGAGGAGATCACCGACGTCGTCGAGGAGACCGGAGCCGATGGCGTCATGGTCCAGTTCGGCGGCCAGACCTCCGTCGACGTTGCCCGCCCCCTCGAGACCGAGATCGAGCGCCGGGACCTCGACTGTGAGGTGCTGGGAACGAGCGTCGACGCGATCGACCTCGCGGAGGACCGCGATCGGTTCAATCGCTTAATGAACGAGCTGGGGATCGCCCAGCCCGTCGGCGCGAGCGCACGCAGCCGCCAGCAAGCCCTCGATCTGGCACACGAGATCGGCTATCCCGTGCTCGTCCGGCCGTCATACGTCTTGGGGGGACGGGCGATGGAGGTCGTGCACTCGGACGCCGACCTCGAACGCTACATCGAAGAAGCGGTGCGGGTAAGCCCCGAGAAACCGATCCTCGTCGACGACTTCCTCGCTGGTGCGATCGAACTCGACGTCGACGCCGTGGCCGACGGGGAGGACGTCCTGATCGGCGCGATCTTGGAACACGTCGAGTCGGCAGGGGTGCATTCGGGTGATTCGGCGTGTGTGATCCCGCCGCGGTCGCTCGGTCGCGCGGTCAACCGCAGGGTTCGGGAAGTCACCGAGGAGATCGCCCGCGCGCTCGGCACCGTAGGACTGCTCAACGTTCAACTCGCAGTGAAGGATGGCGAGGTGTACGTGCTCGAAGCCAATCCCCGCTCCTCCCGTACTGTTCCGTTCGTCTCGAAGGCCACGCGGGTCCCGATCGCGAAACTCGCCGCGCAGGTCATGGCCGGAGCGAGCCTCGCCGACCTCGACGCCACCGAACGGGTCCCGGCCCAGGCGAGCGTGAAGGAAGTCGTCCTCCCGTTCGATCGCCTCCCGAGGAGTGACCCCCGCCTCGGCCCGGAGATGAAGAGTACGGGAGAGGTCATGGGCACCGCAGAGTCGTTCGGCCGGGCGTACGACAAGGCTCAGGACGCAACGGACAAGCCGGTGCCCGAAAGCGGCACTGCGGTCGTCGATCTGGACAGCGAGGGCTTTCCGAGCGCCGACTCCGCTGCGGGGAAGGAGCTCCGCGAGGCGTTCGCCGAATCGTTCGAGTTGCGGGCGTTCGAGAACGACGAGGCGTTCGCCGGAGCGATCCGAGCGGGCGAAATCGACCTCATCGTCTCGCGCGAGCGCGAGCCCCTGGAGGTCGCCGTCGAGGAAGGCGTCACCTACTTTTCGACGCTGCCGAGCGCGGAGGCCGCCTTAGACGCGATCGCGGCGAAGGACGAACCATTGTCGGTACAGCCGATCGGCGACCGGCCGGTTCGTCAGGAATTCTGGGGCCAGCCGAAAGGGAACCAGGATTAGTCGTACGTAACATCGGGTCCCCTGTTCTCACAGCGATGGACGCGGATGAAAAGGAACTGACCGAACCCCGACGGGCCGTTCGCTCGACATCGTACTCCTGTACTGTTTATATCGATCGTATCGAACGGATCGACACGGACGAGCAGGACTACCGCGAGGCCATCGAGACCGCCTTTCCCGAACTGGACCGTATCGAGGGCGACGACCTCCGCGAGGGGGTCTTCAACGCCTGGGCAGCGGCGATGGCGGACAACGAGGTGACGGACCTCGGAGCCTTCCGTGGTTTCCCCGGCCCAGCGGGATTTGGCCCCCTCAACGGGTACCTGGTTTCCCACGTCCGGGACGTAACGGGGGGTGCGCTCGCACTTTTCGAGAACCCAACCGAGCAGCGCGCGCCCGATGTCTCCATCGACCTCCTCGTCGTGGGCGCGCTCGTCCACGACGTGAGCAAACTCTACGAGTTCGATGGAATGGCATCGACCGCCGTTGAACGGCTACTCGGTCACCCATATTACGGCGTTCCCGCGAGCGCAGCGAGTGGGAATTCGGAGCGAGTATCACAAGCGACGCACTCCACGTCGTCGTGACCGCGGGGCTCGGCCCCGAGGTGGCACACGTCGTGCTCTCACACAGTTCGCGAACGGTCGTCGAACCCGCTACTATCGAAGCCGAACTCGTCCGCCGAACCGACGAAGCCGCCGCCGCGGCGATCCGAACCCGGGCGGTAACGGACCTTCGAGATGGCTAATCCGAAAGTACATGAACGAGCGAACGGACCCTCCCGTGCTCCTTAGTCGTCGCCGTCGCCGAGCGACGCCCGGCCCGAACCGTGTGCCTCGCGTTCGCTCTCGTCCCCGCGTTTCGATTGCGAACGCGCCTTGGCGGCGAGCCGGACCATACAGAGCCAACAGCAGTCCTCGACGCGTTCGTAGTAACATCCCTTTCGCTGCCGAGGGAAGTGCCGACGGTCGTCGATCGGTCCGGTCACGACCCCGAGTCGGACGACGACTCGATCGCTCCCACTGCTCTCTTCACAGCTTCGTTTCGACCGGTTCGGTATTCAATAGTGTCCATGAACTCCCATGGAACCGTCCCAGGTAACCGTTTCGAGGCCCGTGCTCTCTCGGCCGGTCGCCCCGACGTAGTACTCGTTTCGCGTCCTTGCCCGTTCGAGTAAGGCAACCGCGCGCGAAATCTGTCTAAACGAGTGATTAATCTTATCTACTCGCATCGAAAACAACGGCCCAGATGAGCATCGTCGTGTCCTACCGGCTCGATACACCCCTCCTTCGGGAGGCGCTCGCGGCCGTGCCGGCGCTCGGCCTGCGGGTCGAACAGGCGGGGGCGCTCGACGCGGCGTCGACGCTGCTTGTCGTTCGGGCTGCGGGCCGGGAGTTCGAGGCGTTCGAGGCGGCTCTTGAGGACGACCCGACGGTAACTGCCGCGACGGTACTCGATGCGGAACTCGGCGGCGAGCGCGTCTATCAACTGGAAGTGCCTGCGGACGAGAGTACCTATACCGGCTGGCTGTCGCTCGGCGGGGTGTTGCTCGACGCGACGGCGACCGAAGCGGGGTGGGCGGTTCGGATGCGCTTTCCCGACCGGGAGGCCCTCTCGGCCTACCGCACGATCTGCCGGGAACGCGGCGTCGAGTTCGTACTGCGAAGCGTTCGGGACGCGACCGACTCGACGGAGGCCTACCCCTACGGCTTGACCGCCCCTCAGTACGAGATCCTCGCCGCCGCGCTCGAAGACGGATACTTCGAGGTACCGCGGGACACGAGGATGGGCGACCTCGCGACCGAGTTCGACATCTCCGATCAGGCCGCCTCCGAGCGGTTGCGCCGCGGGCTCTCACGACTACTGAGCAGCCTCGCCGTCGACGAATACTACCGCTGATGGGTAGCGGGGTCGGCCCGTCGGTCGACCGGTCTCTCGGCTGGCTGACCGGCCGCTGACCGGCCTACCGATCAGCGTACCGGTCGACCGACGGACCGATCGATCGACAGGACACGGCCTCGAAACCTGCGGGCGCGAGCCTGGACCGAACGGCCAAGGCTAAGACTCCGAGCGCCGTCGGACGGGTATGCACGTTGCGATCATCGGTGCGTACGGGAGCGCCGGCGTCGCCGCCGCACAGGTCCTCGCCGACTGTGAAGGCGTTACACTCACGCTGATCGACGGCGGCGAACCCGGCGGCGGCCTCTGTATCCTGCGGGGCTGTATGCCCTCGAAGGAGGTGCTCTCGGCGGGTGCCCATCGCTTTCAGGCGCCGCCCACCGCCGTGCGGCCGTCCACGACCTGGCGAGCCGCGAGGGGGTCGAATTCCTCGCGGAGAACGCACGATTCGTCGACGATCGGACGGTCGCGGTCGGCGACCGGGAACTAACCCCCGATTACGTCGTGTGCGCGACGGGATCTACGGTGAACGTGCCCGACCTAGAGGGAATCGACGACGTTCCGTATCGCACGAGCGCGGACGTACTCGACGCGACCGAGTTCGGCGCGTCCGGCATCGTAATGGGATTCGGGTACGTCGGGATGGAACTCGTGCCCTACCTCGCGGAAGCCGGCGGCGTCGATCTCACGGTGATCGAACACGACGCCCGCCCGCTCGACGAGGCCGATCCCGAGTTCGGCGATCGAGTCCTCGACCTCTACCGCGAGGAGTTCAACCTCGACATCCGTACGAACACGTACGAGCAACGGGTCGAACCAACCGCCGACGGCGGCGTTCGCATGACGGTCGAGAACGGATCGGACGAGAACGGTAGGACCGAGACGATCGAGGCCGACGAACTGTTCGTGTTCACCGGTCGCCGGCCCGTTCTCGACGGTCTGGGTATCGAAAACACCGCGCTCGATCCCGGCGACGGACGGGCGGACGGCGAGTGGGTCACGGACACGATGCAGGCCCGCGACGACCCCCGCGTGTTCGTCGTTGGCGACGTTAACGGCAAAGAGCCCGTTCTCCACGTCGCGAAGGAACAGGGCTTTCTCGCCGCCGAGAACGCACTCGCCCACCATCGAGGGGACGACCTCGAAGCGTACGAGAATACCCATCACCACGTGATGTTCACCGGCCTCGGGGTCTATCCCTACGCGCGGGTCGGCCATTCGGCCGAGTCGGCACGCGAGGCCGGCCTCGATTTCGTTTCGGTCTCGCGGGACGCGGCCGACGACGGCGTATTCAAAACGAAAGACGTTCCCGAAGGGCTAGGGACACTCGTCGTCGGGACCGACGGCACGGTATTGGGATACCAGGGGCTCCACTACCACGCCGACGCGATGGCGAAAACCATGCAGGTGATAATCGAGTGCGGGCTCGGCGTTCGTGAGATTCCCGACCGTGCCTATCACCCGACGACGCCCGAGATCTTAGATAGCTTGTTCCGCGAAGCGAAAGAGGAGCTGGGATGAGGCGGACCGGTCGCTCAATCTTCACCCGAGGAAGTCGATGGTCGTTTCCCTGTCCGCTTTCCGTGCTGCGCGATAGACCTGCCATGCACTACGAGGTCCTGGAAGGCGAGGCCAACCGGCGCGAAGACGGTGATCTCCTCGTCGGTCGTCCGACCGGGACGCTCTCGTACCACGACTGCTCCCAGTTCGGCGTCGATCGCCCCACCGTCGAGATCGGCGTTGGCGATCGCCCCCGACTCGCGGACCAGTTCGCGGTCGTCACAGACGAACCACGCATGCTCGATCAGATCGGCGCTGAGTTCACGTTTTCCCGGTCCGTCCGACCCGAGCGCCGTGACGTGTGTCCCGAGTCGGAGAACGCTCGCGTCGAGGAACGGCTCGTCGGACCATGTCGCAGTCAGGACGATCCGTCGATCGGCGACCGCTTCCTGGACGGTCTCATGGACATCGACCGAGACGCCTAATTCGTTCGTCATACGCTCGGCGAAGGCCACCGCCCGTTCGAGCGAGGCGTCGTACACCGAGACTCCTTCGAGCGACCGGGAGCGAGCGAGATGCCGGAGCCCGAACTCGCCCTGAGTCCCGGCCCCGACGACGGCCATCGTCGTCGCGTCGTCTCGGGCGAGTACGTCGGTCGCCAGCGCGCCCGTCATCCCGGTTCGTGCAGCCGTGAGGTACGTCGAGTCCATCGTCGACAGGAGCGCGCCGTCCTCGGCATCGAACAACAGTACGAGCCCTCGGATCGACGGCGACGCCTCGGGAAACTTCGCGTGAACTTTGACCGAGTACGCCGGAATGCCAGCGGCGAGTCCCGATACTAAGACCATCGCCGAACCAGCGGTCGGAAGTTCAGATCCGACCCGCCTCGCAGGAATCTCACGATTCTGCGAGTAGGCCTCGAACGCCCTACGCAGGTCCGACCGCAGTACGTCGGGGTCGAGCGAGTCGATCACGTCCGACCGGCTCAATACCGGCGTAGTCACGACTGTCAGAACTCACCAGCGTATCAAGTCAGTTACTCTCCCGCCGTTCGGTTCCTCGTCGCTCACCGATCATAGAAGGAGAGAACGACTCACCCGCCGCGTTCGAGTATCATCCCATCGTCGCCGACCGCTACGTTGGGAACAGCGTCGCTGCCGGCACCGGACGACCCGGAGCCGAGAGAAACCCCACACAGCGTCTCGTCGGTCGGCGAATCGGCTTCCGTCCAGTCGTTGTCGCGGAGTTCGCGGATCGTGCCGTCGTCGCCGACCGCGAGGCCGCGTTCGAGGTCGTCCCCGTTCTCGCCGGCAGCGCGGGCCGACAGATCGATCGCGAAGAGCGTCGCCTCGCCGCCGTGTAGTTTCGTCCAGCCCGGGTCGTCGTACCGAAACACCGACCCGTCGCCGCCCGCGACGACAACTTCCGTGGATGTGACCGCGAGGTCGGTGAAATCGATGCCCGCGCCGTCGATGCCGATACGGCCCCAGGCCCCCCCGCCATCGGTCGTTTCGAAGACCCCCTGGCTCGTATCACAACAGTAGCCCGTCTCGCGGTCCCGAAACTCGATCGCCGACAAGCTAGAGCCGCTGCCGGGTTTCGTAGGTTCGGTCCATTCCAGGTCGCCAGCGTCGTTGTGTCCGACGAGGACTTCGCCCGAGCCGTTCACGAGGGAGACGTCCTCGTTTCCGGCGGGACCGACGACCGCGATCGCCTCCCAGGAATCCGTCAGGTCCCGCGGCGCGGAGCGGTCGATGAGTCGTCCGTCCGACACGTCGTACTGGCCGAGCACGCCGCTGTCGCCACAGAACCAGACGCGCTCGCCGTCGTCGGTGGCGTCGATTCCCCATAGCGGGTTCGACTCGGTCGTCGGCCCGTGGTCGAGTACGGTCTCCCAGCCGCCAGCGCGGCGCGCGAGGACCGTTCCGTCGTCGCCGACGGCGAAGCTGTCCCGTCCAGCGACGACCGTATTGTACAGCGGCTCGTCGGTCGGCGAGTCGACGGTGGCCCACTCGGGTTCGGCCGCCGGAGCATCCGAGTCGGACCCGTCGCCAGCCCCGATCGCACCCCCCCTTTTCCTATCGTCCCTGCTCGCCGCATCGTCGCTCTCCACTGCGCCGTCGTCGGTTCTCGTATCGGTACCGGTTTCCGCGCCGTTGCCGGCTTCCACGTCGTGTCCGACGTCCGCGCCGGCCTCGGCTTCGGCGTCGGGCGCGGCTTCGGTACCGATTTCGACGTTCGTTTCCGGCTCGTCGTCGCCGTTCTCGCCACCGGTATCGGGTTCGATGCCGGCATCAGCGTCGGTGTCAGTGTTGGTGTCGACGTCGGCTGCGGTGTCGGTCCCGGACTCGCAATCGGTATCGTCGGCTGCCGTCCCTTCCCCGTCGGTATTGACCTCGGTTCCTGCGTGAGTCGATCCGTCTCCAGTCGTGGTCGCCGTCGATCGGCCGTCGTTGGCCGAATCGGCGGTTTGACCACCGGCCGGACCGTTCGTCCGCGATACGCCGGACGCCGGCGACGACACCGGTTCGTCCGCTCGATCCGAGGTCGGCTCCGTGCTCGGGTCCCGCTCCGATCCGCGCGTCGAACCCGGTTCCCGTTCTCGCGGTTCCGGCGTGGAGGTCGGCCCCTCAATGTTCGGTTCGTTGCCCATCCGGTCGGCGGCGAGATAGAAGTGAGCGAGCGGCAACACGTAGACAGCGATCGCTACGACGACGAACCAGGTACCGACGACGCTGGCGAGCCCGATCAATCCGGTCAACGCTGCTGCGGTCGCGGCGTGGATTCCGGTCTGGGCGTACTCGCGATAGAACTCCCAGAACCCCTGTGACTCGCTCGTCGCCTGTGCCGTCATCGGTCGTTCGTACTCCCGAGGCCTCCTTCAGGCTTCGGCCGGCGTGTCCGACCGTGTTTACTGTAGCAGCTTTTCGCAAAAAGAGCCGTCGAGACCGGTTTGGAAGCCCCCGACACGCTTGGCTTCTGCTCACGGGCCTGAGGCCCGCTCACGGGTCGTTCCTCCTCGTTCGCAGGTTCGTGGGACCGCTGGTCCCACACTCATTGCGGGACCGAAGGTCTCTCGATCGACCACGTTAGAGGAGGTCAGCGGAGCCGACCTCCCGCTCGGCGAGCGAGACCCCCGAGCACGCCGATGGCGCGCGCAGCGTGGTTCGCAGCCAGGGCGATTCCGAAGGAATCGCTTGCAGCCGGGCAGCAGACCTGCCCGGCGGCGCCGAGCGTGTCGGGGGCCTTCGAACCGTCCTGTGCTCTTTTCGTGGTTTCACTGCCGATAATGAATACCAGCGAGGAGGCACACACTAACGTACGTTCGGCGACTACGCCTCCGAACCGATGTACGATCGAATCCTGGTTCCGACCGACGGCAGCGACGCGGCGACGAAGGCGGCCGTCCACGGTTTCGGCCTCGCGAAGTACCACACCGCGGCCGTCGATCTGCTGTACGTCGTCGACGAACCCCCGCCCGGAACGACGGACGGAGCGGGCGGTCCCGGCCTGTTCGGCGAACCGGGCGTCACCACCTATCCCGAACGGATCGATCCCGTACTCGAAGAGATGGGCTCGCAAGCCGTCGACGACCTCGCCGGGTTCGCCGACGAGCTCGACGTCGAAGCGGCCACGGAGGTCCTCAGCGGCCGACCGGAGGAGGCGATCTCCCGCTTCGCCGACGAGCAAGGCGTCGATCTGATCGTCATGGGGACGCGCGACCGAAGCGGGATGGAACGACTGCTGCACCGGAGCACGACCGACGGCGTGCTTCGTGCTACCACCGTACCGGTGCTGGTCGTCCACGCGGACGAAGACGAACTCGGAGCCGAAAACGAAAACGAGGTTGGAACTGAAGACGAACCATAGGCGAGATTCCCTCGCTCATCGGCCTCGACGGAGGTCGACCTCGGCTGTACGTGTTCCTCGACCGAGCGTTGCTCCCGTCCCGTCCCGGTTCCGACCGCCGTCATCGAGGGACGAGCCATACTCGATCGACAGTTCCGTCGACGGGGAAGGGGTCCGTGTTACTCGGCGATCTCGACCGACTCGAGGAGGACCTCCTCTTGAGGCTGGTCGTTCCCACCGGTCGGTACCGATCCGATCTCCTCTACGACGTCCATGCCCTCGGTGACCTCGCCGAAGACGGCGTGACGGTCGTCGAGATGGGGCTGGGCGTCGAGCGTGATAAAGAACTGCGAGCCGTTCGTATCGGGGCCGCTATTGGCCATCGATACCGTTCCGGCGCTGTCGTGGCGCAACTCCTCGTGGAACTCGTCGTCGAACGAATAGCCGGGCCCGCCGCGGCCGGTACCCGTAGGGTCGCCGGTTTGGATCATGAAGTCGGCGATGATCCGATGGAAGGGTACGTCGTCGTAGAGTGGGCCCTCGATCTCCTCGCCGGTTTCGGGGTGTTCCCAGGTTCGCTCGCCGGTCGCGAGGCCGACGAAATTGGAGACCGTCTCCGGGGCGCGCTCGTCGAAGAGTTCGATATCGATGTCGCCGTGGCTCGTGTGCAGCGTCGCTCGTTTCGTCATACCGCTCGCTCGCCCGCGGAACGGAAAACGCCACCGAAACCGACACAGGACGGGACGGGATAGGATGGGATGGGATAAGACGGGACGGAACAGAGCGGGACGCAACTAGGACGCGACCGAGACGTCACCAAAGCGAGCGGTCACGAGTCGGCGAGGCGAACCCGTGGGTTCGCCAGTCTACCAGTTCACGGACTCGCAGAACTCGGAAGTCCGCGGCTTCGCCCACGGAAATGTAAGGTTATTTTAC
This sequence comes from Halobacteriales archaeon QS_8_65_32, assembly GCA_003022925.1. Classification (GTDB taxonomy): domain Archaea; phylum Halobacteriota; class Halobacteria; order Halobacteriales; family Halococcaceae; genus PXQR01. Next base: position 40,489 of record PXRY01000046.1, read on the forward strand.
TTTCGACCCGCCGTCGGCGCACAAAGCATATGCCGGCCGGCCGGAGTTGTCGGGTAATGCGTCGTCGTCGCTTATTGACCGTTCTCGGGGCGATCGGGGGGACCTCGTTGCTCTCGGGGTGTGCCGATCGGGTTTCGGTCGGTTCGGGTTCGGAGTCGGGTCCCGATGCCGGCGCCGCCGCGAACGCGTCGTCCGGGTCGGCCGCCTCCGCGTCGGTATCGGCGACGACGGGAACCGACGTGGCGGCGTCGGGCGACTGTCCGGCGGTCGGCCCGTCGGTCGTCTGCTATCAGGACGCGTCCGAGGACGCTCCAGTCGTCCTCGTTCCCTCCGTCGCGTCGGCTTCGCTCGCGGGCGAGGCTATCGGCTTTAGCCTCTACAACCGAAGCGGGTCGGAGATCGCCTTCCGGCCCTACGACTGGCGGGTCTGGCAGTACGCCGATCGCTGGGTTCGGATCGACGGCGACGGAGACGGAAACCGGCCGTCGGTCGGGGAGACGACGCTTAGCCCCGGCGGGAGCTATGCTTGGCAGGTCGCCGTCGGCCCGATCGAAGTCACCGCCGATCGACCGCCCGTGACGGTAAATGGCGTTGAGTTCGACGTCGGACGCTACGCCTTCGGCGTGCCCGCCCGCCGGGAGAAACGCCACACCTACGCCGCCGCGTTCGACGTCACCGAGTGATTCCGACACGCGACCGATCCCCGCTCGCCGACGGTTCGTGGCGACCGAGGGCCGATCGAACACGGACCAGCATGGATCAACGCGGTTCGACGCCGAAGGGACTCTCCGCTTCGGTCCAGGGCCAGCCGGGTAGCCTGGTCTGAAAGCCCGCGGCGAGCGCGGCGTCGAGGTCGTCCGCGCCCGCGACGCCCTCAGTGTGGGTGGTGACGTCGGCGTAATGGAAAGTCGCCTCGCCTAACAGCCGGAGCGGCTGGGAACCCGCGAGACAACCGGCGAGTTCCCGCCCGAGGAGTTCGTCGACGACGAACCCGGGGTAGTCGGCCGCGACGTCCAGGTCCCGGAGGATCGCGGTGAGCGCGGCGACGTTCACCGCGAGATCGCCGTTTGCGAACACCGCGTCGACCGCCGCCTCGTACTCCGCGGCGTCCACTCGCGCGACTTCGGTATCGAACGCGCTTGCGAGGTTGGCGCGCATCTCGTTGATCAGCGGGACGATGACGTCCGCGCGCTCGGCGACCCAGTCGCGCTCGGCTTCGACGGCGGCCGGTGTGACTTCCATATCAGTGAGACACCCGAGATATGGGGGTTTGCGAAGGCTTTTATAATTCCCGGGCTCTACGCGACGATATGCGTGGGTTTTCCGGGTTCTCCGCGTAGCAGTCGGCGTTCCCGGATGGCGGTATCGGTACCGTAGCCGAGCGACGAGACCTCCGCAGTAGACACTATATGTCCCGTAGCTTCCGTCCTAATGGGTGCGGACGACCGCTTCCGGCCACCGTTCGTGGTCGAACCGAACAACGCGGCGTCCCTCCCGAGAACGACCGACGCCTCGCTTCCGTCCGTTCGCCGACGACGAACTCGCGGACGGCGACGTCATCGGAGTCGGCGTCGGCCCCGATGGCGACGGCGGTGGCAACGATAACGACGGCGACGGCCCGACCCGGAACCCACCGACGACGAACGACGCAGACCTATTCCTCCGACACATGAGTACGGTAGAACAACAGCTCGAATCGTTGAAAGCAGAGATCGCCGAGGAACTCCCGAGCGATATATCGGTTTCGGATGTCCGATACGAGGGCCCCGAACTCGTCATCTACACCCGCGAACCGAAGGCGTTCGCGCGCAATGGCGACCTGGTGCGCGGACTCGCCGGCAAGTTCAGAAAGCGCATCACCGTCCGGCCCGACCCCGATGTGCTGACCGACCCGCACGCGGCGCGCGAGGACGTTCTCGATTGCATTCCCGACGACGCCGGCGTGAGCGACGTCGATTTCCACGCCGATACGGGCGAGGTGATGATCGAAGCCGCCAAACCCGGCATGGTCATCGGCCGCCACGGCTCGACGCTGCGGGAGATCACCGAGCGAACGGGCTGGACGCCCGAAGTCGTCCGCACCCCGCCGATCGAGTCCTCGACGGTCTCGAACGTTAGGAAATTTCTCAAGCAGGAACGCGACGAACGCCGCGACATCTTAGAACGGATCGGCCGGCAGATCCACCGCGAAACCTTTTCGGACGAACAATGGGTCCGAGTCACGACGCTCGGGTGCTGTCGGGAGGTCGGTCGGGCGAGTTTCATCCTCTCGACGCCCGAAACCCGAATCCTCGTCGACTGTGGCGACAAGCCCGGCTCCGAGGAGGTACCACACCTCGAAGTGCCCGAAGCGCTAGGATCGGGTGCGAACTCGATCGACGCCGTCGTACTGACCCACGCTCACCTCGATCACTCCGCATTACTTCCCTTGTTGTTCAAGTACGGCTACGACGGCCCGATATACACGACCGAGCCGACCCGTGACCTGATGGGCCTTCTGACCCTCGATTATCTGGACGTCGCCGCGAAGGAAGGCCGGACCCCGCCGTACGAGAGCGCGATGGTCCGCGAGGCGATCAAACACGCGATCCCTATCGAGTTCGGCAACGTCACCGATATCGCCCCGGACGTGAAGCTCACCTTGCATAACGCCGGGCACATCCTGGGCTCTGCGGTCGCGCACTTTCACGTCGGCGAGGGCCTATACAACGTCGCGTTTTCGGGCGACATCCACTACGACGACACGCGCCTCTTCAACGGCGCGGTCAACGACTTCCCGCGCGTCGAGACCCTGGTGCTCGAATCGACGTACGGGGGGCGAAACGACTACCAGACCGACCGCGAGGATTCGGAACGAAACTTGGTCGAAGTCATCAACGAGGCCTACGAGCGGGACGGCAAGGTCGTAATTCCGGCCTTCGCGGTCGGCCGGTCCCAGGAGATCATGCTCGTCTTGGAAGAAGCGATGCGCACCGGCAAGATCCCCGAGATGCCGATCCATCTCGACGGGATGATCTGGGAGGCGACGGCGATCCACACTACCTACCCCGAGTACCTGCGCGACGACCTCAGAAATCGCATCTTCCACGACGACGAAAACCCCTTTTTAGCGCCGCAATTCAACCACATCGACGAGGGCGAGGACGAACGCCAGGACGTCGCCGACGGCGATCCCTGTATCGTCCTCTCGACATCGGGGATGGTTACCGGCGGCCCGATCATGTCCTGGCTCGAACACTTGGGGCCCGATCCGGACTCAACGATGGTGTTCGTCGGCTACCAGGCCCAGGGAACGATGGGACGACGCATCCAGGGCGGCTGGGACGAGATCCCAATGGGCAACGGCCAGGGCCGGTCGAACTCCCTCAAACTCGACCTCAACGTCGAGACCGTCGACGGCTTCTCGGGTCACGCCGACCGCCAGGGGTTAGAGAACTTCGTGCGCACGATGAACCCGAGACCCGAAAAAGTGCTCTGTGTTCACGGCGACGAGTCGTCGGTCCAAGACCTCTCCTCGGCGCTCTATCACGACTTCAACATGCGGACCTTTGCGCCAAAGAACCTAGAGACGTTTCGGTTCAGGTGAACGCACGTTTTGCGCTGCGCTCGTTCGGCGCGCTGACGCGCACCTCACTCGCTCGGCAAAACCTGCACTAAAAGCACTCCTTGCTCACTCCGCTACGCTCCGTTCGCTCGTCGGCCCGCTCCTTCGTGGTTCGAGAGGCGCTTCGCGTCTCTCGTCATTACGAAACGGCGAAGCCGTTTCGAACGACTCCCGCTGGTCGCTCACGGGAACACCGGGGTTCGTCGAGCGTCCGAGGGCTCCCGAAACGGTCTCATCGATTCTCTTCCGGAAAACTGTCCTACCGAATACCGGTCTATCGATATGCCATCAGTATATGATCCGTCCTCAAGGAACTCCTGTGAGCCTCTACGAACAGGTCGCGGACCTGCCGCTGATGATCGAACCGGAGCGCAGGGAACGACGCGAACGCGACACCTCCAGTGGCTTCACGCGCGTAACGACCACTTTCGTTCTCGAAGGCGAAGGCGAGACCGGCCGTGGCGAGGATGTTAGCTACGACACCGAGGACCACGACGCGCTCGCCGAATCCAGTGAGTTCGGTTTCGCAGGCGAGTACACGTTCGCGGAGTTCTCCGATGCGCTCGACGACATCGATCTCTTTCCGAGAACCGAACCCGAACCCGAACGCGACTCGTCGTACCACTACCGGCGCTGAGGAGTCGAGAGCGCCGGCTTCGACCTCGCGTTTCGCCAGGCGGGCGAGAGCCTCGCATCGGTGCTCGACCGGACGTACGATCCCGTCCGATTCGTCGTGAGCACCCGATTGGGTGAGACGAGCGAGGCGCGAAGCGCCTCGGATACGCCGAGCGGGCAGAGCCCGCGAGGTCCGACCACCGACCGCTTGGACGACCTCCTCGGTCGCCACCCGGGGACCGAACTCAAGCTCGATCCCGTCTCGGCGTGGACCGACGACCTGGTGAGCGAGATCGCCGCGACCGACGCCGTGCGACTGCTCGACCTGAAAGGGCAGTACCACGGCACCGTCGTCGATTGGGAACCCGACCCCGATCTGTACGAGCGCGTCTTCGAAGGCTTTCCCAACGCCGTCATGGAGGACCCCGCGATCACCGACGATACCCGGGAACTCGTCGAAGCGAACGCCGGGCGTATCTCTTGGGGTGCGCCGATCACGAGCGTCGAAGCCCTCCTGTTCGAACCCGATTGGCTCAACGTCAAACCCTCCCGGTTCGGCACTGTCGCCTCGCTGCTGGAAACGATCGAGCACTGCGTCGAACTCGGCGTCGGGCGCGAGGGGATCCAGTTGTTCGCCTCGCTGTTTTATTCCCGACCATCCGAACGACGTCGCGCCAGGCGGGTACAATGACCCCGAACTGCCCGCAGACCTGCCCGATAGCCCGCTCTCGCCGCCCGACGATCCCGTCGGCCTCAGCTGGTAGCGTCCGACTGGAATCGCGATCGACCGAAGTCGCGAACGACGGCGTACCGACTGAGATCGTTGCCGATTTGCCACGACTGCTACCCGCCCGATACGGGGACATCGGTTCGAACGAGACGACCGCCAGCGTTTTGTTCGTCTCCGGCCGACCGAAACCGATGGCATCGGGGACCGGCGTTCGAGCTACGTTGGACGAGATCGGCGGCTCGGTCCCCGAGCACGAGGACCTGCCCCGGTACGTTGCCCCACTCCCGGCCTGGCTCGAAGACGTCGGCCTCCGGCTCGCCTGGGCTGTCGTCGCGATCAACCTCCTGGGAACGGCGTTTGGCTTCTGGTACTACCGATTTCAGTTCGCGGTCGAACCTCTGGTCGTGTGGCCCTTCGTCCCCGACAGCCCGCTTGCGACGCTGTTCATTGCAGCGAGCCTCGCCGCCTGGAAACTCGGCCGCCCCAGTGAAGTACTGAACGCGCTTGCCTTCTTCGGGTGTATCAAACTCGGCGCGTGGACACCCTACGTCCTCTTGGCGTTCGACGAGGGCTTCTCGTACCTCCATCCCGCGATGTATAGCTTCCTCTTCTGGAGCCACCTCGCGATGGTCGTCCAGGCCTTTCTGATCCACCGCTACAGCGACTTTCGGGTACCCGCGATCGTCCTCGCGCTCGGGTGGTACACGGTCGATCTCGTGCTCGATTACTTCGTCCCGGTCGTCGGCGACCCCCACCACACGGCGATCCCGGTTCCCGACGCAACGATCGTCTGGGGCGGGGCGAGCGCGCTCGCGGTTGCGGCAGCCGGCGCGGTCGTGCTGACGGTCTGTGCCACCGTTCTCGCGCTCGCGACGCGGATCGAGAAATTCCGCGCTCGTACTCGCGCCTGAGAGCGGTCTCGATGAGGTCTCGATGGGGTGTCGTCGTCGATACCACGATACGCGGAGGAAAAGCCGAATCCGATTCGGGACGAGTCGGAGGATTCGAGGGTCGAGAACTCGGAGAGCCGAGCGACGTCAGCGGGGACGGGCGGGGCGTGAAAGAGGGAGGGAGGGGGAAAGCGCAGCGCCAGCGGGGGAGCGAAGCTGGGACGAACCTCGGCCTCAAGCGTTGTTCATTCGAAGCACCGTCTCGTCGCCACAGAGGTGACAGGTCGCGATCCGGTAGGGCTCGCGCGAACACCCGGCGTTTTCGGGGTCCGGGCTCTCTGCACGGATCTCGATCGTGACCTCGTGGGGGGTTTCGGCTCTGCAGGCGTCGCAGTCTTCGGTTGTTCCGTTCCAGGGCCGGTCGATCGCGGTTTGCGGTGGGGTCGTGGCTGCCATTACATGCTCACGTGCGACGGATAGATTCATATAAACCCGAGTCCGTTGGGCTCCGTTCAAACCGTTTTTCGCAGGACGGCGGCGCGATAGAGCAGTTATCGGCCGAGCGAGTCCGAGAGCGTTTACAAACGTTCACCAACCCGTCTCGACGCGGTAACGATCTAGAGGGCCAAACGATTTATATAGGTGACTTCGGCCTGCGTTCCGGCCTGATACGGAATCGAAGGCAACCTCGAAAATAGTAAAACATACGCGCTCTGAGATTTCTTAGCGAGTAGCGCCATCACGACCGATCGGTCGCCACCCGCGATTACCACTTCGGTGTCCGTTCCTCGCTTTCCTCGCCGTTCGGTGAGGGCGAGCTCGCGTTCCGGCCGGTCCCGCGTTCGGGCCCACCAGCAGCGTCGTTCCGTTCGGTCGTCGCCTCGGCCTCGGCGTCGTCGCCGTTGTTCTCGTTCCCGCTGTCGGCGTGGGCACGGACCCAGAGTTCGCCGATTCGCGAGAGTTCGGTGCGGTGGGACTTGCCGTGTTCTTCCCGTTCGATGTAGCCCTTCCCGCCCGGGCCGAGGCGATCGACGTTGTAGATGACCTTCGAGCGGAAGCTGTCGGTGTACTCCTCGTCGAGTTCGCGGGCGAGCGCTTGGGCGAGTTCCGAGACGCTCTCGAAGGCCCCATCGGACCCGAGTTTGAACAGGATGAGTTCCTCGAAGGGTTTAACTGGGGAGAAGGAGGCGACGGGGAGTTCGACGATGTGGCTGCCGTCGACGCTTTTGGCGCCGATCGTCGTGCCCCGGTCGTCGAACTCGCCTACGAGCTCGCGTGCGCCCCGGACGCGCTCCGCGAGGCGATTAGCGAGTTCGGGATCGTCGAGGCGGTCTTCGATGTCGGCGAGCAGGTCGGTGCTCCGGCGCAACTCCTCTGCGAGTTCGGTCTCTAAATACTTCTCGGGGATTGTATAGTACGTGTGGATCAGGTCGCGTTCGTCCTCGCGTTCGATCATCACCGAGTGGGCGGCGGTCGCGAAGGCGAAACTCACCGTTCGGGGCATGGCGCTGATGTTGACCCAGATCTCGTTGCCGGCGTCCAACTCGGCGTTGATGAGATCGAACGCACCTTCGAACGCCGCGTCGTAATCGTAGACGTCCTCGATAACGTAGCGTTCGGTTTCCGCGCCGAGCAGGTTCTCAAAGTCCTTTTGTAGCTTTCGTGCAAGGGTACGCGAATACTCGACGTTCGCCGCGCTGCCGACCGCACCCTGGAGTAAGACGACGCGATCGACGCTCAGCCGGTCGCGGACGAGGGGCGCGATGAGCCGGTCGTAGTCGAACCCGACCGGGACGAGATGGGTCTGCATACCCGGCGTTGGGACGAACGCGTGTTAAACGATCCGTCGCTCATTTCAATGTTGCCGCCCCTATGCGCACGGTCCGATGTTACAGAGAGGCCGAAAGCCCCCAACACGCTCAGCTCCCGCGACTCGCTCCGCTCGCCTCCGGTGCTTACTTCGCCAGGGATCACCAAGCGGTCGGCCGCTTTCAGTCCCGCCCGAGGCGGTTGCTTGGAGGAAATTCGCGTCAGTCAGTATCTTCGTTGTTCCGGCCGTTGCCGCATTGGGTTATATCGGTTGTCTATTAATTCATTGGTATCGTACTGATCCAGGGAGCCGATATCAATCGGCTCGACTCAGTCTGCGCGTAATCCCTCAGAGTACACTCTCTCGTTCTCCTCGGTCGCCGGCGAAGTGAGCGCCGAGACGCCGAGGGTGAGGAGCAATCCCAGAAGCATACCGATGACCGACGCACTCCAGCCGCCGTACGCGCTCGGCACTGCCGGAACGAAGACGCCCGCGAGGTAAAAGGCCTGACTGCCGAGGACCCCTGCGAACATCCCGTTCCGAGTGGTTCCCGACCAGTACAGCGCGACGATCACTGGGAGGGCGAGTTGAGCGAACCCGCCGAAGGCGGTGTCGCCGATCTCGATCAGCGTGCCGGGTCGAAAGAGGCTCGCGACGAACGTAAGGATCGCGAAGACCGCGACCCCGATCCGGGCGAACAGATCCTCGCGGGCCCCTTCGGAATCTATGAACGGTCGGTAGAGGTCCCGCGTGAAATAGGAGGACCCGGACAGGAGCATCGAATCCGACGACGACATCATCGCGGCCATCGCGCCCGCGATCACGAGCGCGGCGAACCACCCGGGCGTGTAGGCGTTGAGCAGCGCCGGCACGACGTTGCCGCCCTCTGGGACGGAGACGCCCAGCCCGCGCGCCCACGTCCCGAGCATGAAGGCGGGTACGAACAACAGGAGCACGAGCACCGGCCAGAGCGCAAAGGAGCGCTGTAGTACCTTCTTCGAGCGCGCGACGAAGAAGCGCTGATTGATCTGCGGGAACATCGTCACGCCGAATGCGATGGAGATCGCCGTCGAGAGGACGTATTCGGGCGTATAGAGTCCGCCACCGAGCGTCAGGAAGTCCGGATCGCTCGCAAGCAGTTGCCGGGTCGCCTCGGTCGGGCCGCCAACGGCCGCGAGCACCCAGGCGGTTGCGCCCCAGATCAGTACGAGCATGAAGATTCCCTGGAGGGTGTCGGTCCAGGCGACCCCGCGCATCCCCGAGATCGCCACGTAGAGAATCATGAACAGGGTGATCGCGCCCGCGCCGACCCAGTAGGGAATCGCGCCGTTCGTGAGGCCGGAAATCGCGACGCCTGCGCCCTGCTGTTGGAGCATTACGTAGGGGAAGAGCCAAAATAGGCTGATCGCCGCGACGACTCCTCTAAGCGCTCGGGAACCGAACCGGTCGCCGAGCATCTCCCCGAGGGTCACGTAGCCCTGCGCGCGCCCGACGAGCCATTGTTTGTAGCCGAGCACGTACCAGAGCACGGCGAACAGCACCCCATCCATGAGGCCCATGACGAGGATCCACTCCGGGCCGGCGCTGTAGGCGACGTTCGGACCGGCGAAGAAGGTAAACGCCGACAACAGCGTTGCGAAGGTCGTAAAGAGTAGGACCACCGTGCCGAGCGTGCGGTCGGCGAGGTAGTAGTCCTCCGCGGTGTTGGAGGTCAGCCGGTAGGCGACCAGGCCGATCGCGAGCGCGATCAGCAGGTAGCTGCCGACGATCCCGAGTTGCAAGCCGACGCCCGCCATCAGTGCTCACCCCCCGCCTCCGCTCGAACGCTCGCTTTCGGCTCGGCCGGTTCGGTGTCGGTATCGGCGTCGGTGCTACCGGAACCGGCGTCTACCGGCCCCGTCTCGACGCCGACGCCCCACGCTCGGCGGGTAAAGGCGCGGAATGTCATGGCTGCAAGCCCCATCCAGCCGATATGCCACCAGAGCCACAGCGGCAGGCCGAACGCAATCTGCCCGCTGCCCCAGAGGAACCATGGCACCGCGAAGGCGACGAGCACGCCCCCGACGAGCGCCCAGCCGACGGCCTCGGTCCTGCGAACCATATCAGTGCTAGCCGACACCGACACCTAAGGATTGCTGTTCGTCACTCGATTCGGGGTATTGAAGACGAAATCGATTCGATAGAGGGGTTGGTAGAACGGCCGGCCGCGAACCCTGCCCGTCGGATCGAGGGCCGTCTCATCGGAGGGCGCTACTCGTCTCGGAGTCGAGCGTTCGGGACTTCCGAAGCGGTCCCGGCGACGCTTTCGCGCAAGGCCGTC
>PXRY01000046.1:50493-60910 GCA_003022925.1 Halobacteriales archaeon QS_8_65_32
GGCCGGGCGTTCACGGGCGCGAAGCGCCCGTTAGCTCGGGAGAGCGAAGCTCTCCCGTAGGTCGGCGAACCTCGGCGAAGTAAGCACCGGAGGCGAGCGGAGCGAGTCGAGGAGCGTGGTTCGAGAGACACGAAGCGTCTCTCGTCATCTGCTCACGGGCCGCAGGCCCGTTCGCAGGTTCGTGGGACTCTGCGAGTCCCACGCTCATTGCGGAACCAAAGGTCCCGCTTGCAGTCAGAACGCGAAGCGTTCTGACCACATCACAGAAGACCGCGCAAAGCGCGGTCTTTTGAACGATAACTAGCCGCGGGTAGCGCGGCACTCGGAGAGTCCCGCAGATCATGCGAACGGGCCTCCGGCCCGTGAGCAGAAGCCGAGCGCCCGGGGCTTCCCGAAACGGTCTCGGCGGCTCTTTTTCCTGAAAGCTGCCACACGAAACACGACCAGAGCGCGAGGGCGAGAAGGGAAGTACGCTCGGCGCGGACGACGCTCATGGATGGCTACTACGAGGACCTCGCAGTCGGCGACACCGAGGCGACTCCGAGGCCGCCGAAGCATCACTGTTCGGCGGGTTGATTGCGAGCGGCTGGCACACCGGGGCGATATGTATGCGCCTGCTCGTCGACAACCAACTGGACGACTCGAGGGCGATGGGCGCGATCGGCGTCGACGACCTGCGCTGGCCCACGGCGGTACGGCCGGGCGATACCCTCCGCGTCGAGACCGAAGTGAGGGACAAAGAACCCTGGCGGCCGGGGATCGGCCTCGTTCACAGCGGCGCAACGGTCTTCAACCAGGGCGACGAGACTGTCATGACGATGACCGGACTCGTGCTCTTCGAACGCCGCGACCGCGAGGCGAACGACTGAGAACGCGACCCGAAACGACTTGCCGTATCACCTCGTACCGGTCGGGACAGGAGATACGCATGAGCGCGCTCACCGCCATTATCCACATCGGATCGCGACCGCCGCTCGGCAGCGGAATCACGCCCTCTCACGTCGCCCACTGCTACGGTACCGAGTGGCCACAGTTCGTTCTCTACGAAGTCGGTCCGGCCAACGGGGACGGAAACGGCACTGATAGCGATGGCGATGAGGACAGCAGGACCGAGAGCGGCAGCGCGGACGGCGGGGCAGCGGGACCCGACCTCCGCCGGCTCCCGGGGGCGTACGCCCCGGCGTTCGAGGCCGAGCGATCCTATCCGCTTACCGATCTGTTGCTCGCGGCCGCGCCGCGGAAGTCGGCCGTTGGCGACTTACTCGGGGCCCTCGATACGAAGGCGAGAGCGAACTACGGCGTCGGCTTCCGCGAGAAAGTGCTTGAAGCCGACGTCTCGCGCGGGTCGCCGGCCTACGGGCGGTTGTTCGAAGCCCGGAGCCAACTCGAAGCCCACCCCTACAACGGGGCGATCGTCGTCGGCACCCACGCCGGCGTCGCGCCGGCGGTGAGCGACGGGCTCCGGGCGAACGCCGCCCGCATAGACGCCGACATCGAGGTTCTCGAACCGATGTCGTCCCGACGAGCCGAACGGTAGCCGACGGGTTCCCGATGGCACACCGGCAGTACGCCATCGTCCGGAGCCCGCCGATCGTCCGCCGTTTCGTCGATCGCTTATCGACTCGCCCGCGGCCGCTGCGGGGCCCAGTTCCAGTCGGTCGATGGGATTTAATTGCCCGCGGGAACTCGATTCGGCATGGACGGGCGCGGGAGCGAGGGCGGCGAGGGCCACCGGTCGGGGCTCCCCGGAGTGGCCCGGCGCGAGGACACGGATCGGATCGTCTGTCACGTCGATATGGACTGCTTTTACGCATCGTGCGAGCGCCGGCGGGAGTCCCGACTGAGGGGCGAACCGGTCGTTATCGGCATGGGCTACGAACCGGGCACCGACGACGGAGCGGTCGCGACCGCGAGCTACGAAGCCCGCGACGCAGGCGTCGAGAGCGCCCAGGCGATCTCAGTCGCGCTCGACCGACTGCCGAACCGCGAGGAGACGGACTTCGACGACCCCGACGTCGCGGTCTCGCCCGCCGAGACGGGGTTTTACCGGTCGGTCGATATGGCGCACTACCAGTCGGTGAGCGAGGACGTCAGAGGAATCCTCCACGAGGCGGCCGATACCGTACGGGAGGTGAGCATCGACGAGGCGTACTTGGACGTCACCGAGCGCACGGCGTGGGCGGCGACCAGCGAAACGAACGACGGCGGTAGCACCCGGCCTGACGGCAGCGACAACGGTGATAGTGACGAGGATAGCAGCGACAGCACTGACGGCAGTGGCGACCGGAGCGACCGAAACGATCGGAGCGAGGGGAGCAACGAGCGGACGCTCGCGGCGGCGTTCGCCCACGACCTCGCCGTACGGATCGAGCGGGCGGTCGGGGTACCGGCGAGCGTCGGCGTCGCGCCGAACATGTCCGCGGCAAAGGTCGCGAGCGACGCCGAGAAACCGGAAGGAGTGGTCGTCGTCCCGCCCGGCGAAGTACGGGACTTTCTCGCACCATTGTCTATCGAGGCGGTCCACGGCGTCGGCCCGGTGCGCGCGCGGGCCTTGCGCGAGATGGGCGTCGAGACAGCGGGTGATCTCGCGGCCGCCGACCCCCGAGATCTCGTCGATCGCTTCGGCGAGCGCGGTCGCGACCTGTACGACCGCGCGCGAGGGAACGACGACCGCCCGGTGACGCCGAAGGGCGAACCCAAAAGCCTGAATCGCGAGTCGGCCTTCGCCGAGGCGACCTCGGACGTCGAGCGTCACCGCGCGGCCGTCGCCGACCTCGCCGGCGAGGTGGCCGCCCGCGCCGCCGAGGAAGGGGCGCTCTACCGAACGATCGGGATCAAAGTCGTGACGCCGCCGTTCGACGTCAACACCCGGGCCCGGTCGCTCTCGGGGCCAGTGGCGAACGCCGAACTGGTCGAGCAGGTAGCGTTGGAGTTACTCGGGGAGTTCGAGGAAGCGACGATTAGGAAAGTAGGGGTACGAGTCTCGAACCTGGAGTTCGCGACGGCCGACCAGTCGAGCCTCGGGAACTGGGCCGGAACGGGCGGGGCCGACGGGACCGACGCCGCCGACGGGTCGGACGTCGATCGGGCGGCCGATCGCCCCGGGCACGCCGGCCAGGCGTCGCTGACGGATTTCGATCGGTAGTCGATAGTCGAGGTCGGCAGCGACGATCGGGGCCCGATAGTCGGCGGACCGCCCGGTTGTCTGAAAAAACGGGATGATGTGTGCTCGCGCGAACGACTGTTCTCACGGCAGCAGGACACCGGCGTGCCGGCACTAACCCCGTCCCCGGTCCTCTCGCTCGAACGAGCCGTCAAACGGGTTCGTGCCGGCATATGGGTTCCGACGATATCGCCGCGTATACTACCCGATGCTCGTCGTTCAATGCCTGTTCGGAACCGTTGCTCGCCGTTATTCGCTGTTGTGAGCTCGGTCGAACGACGGCCGCGAGGCGGTTGTGCCGCCTCGATCGGTAATGGCGACGGTCGGCACCGGTGATGCCGCCGTGCGCCCGGGGCTTCCCGAACGCTCCCGGCCACGCTCCCCCGTAGAACAGCCCGACCGGACACCACTGAGGGCGGAAGCGACAGGAATAACAAACGCGCCGTCACACATCGAGTATGAGCGAACGATCGGTTTCACGCCGACGCCAACAGAAGCGGTGGTACACCGTGCTCGCCCCCGAGGGCTTCGATCGGGCGGAACTCGGCTCGACGCCCGCCGACGACCCCGAGAAGCTCGTCGATCGTACGTTCGAGACCACCCTCGGCGAGCTCCGCAACGACGCCAGCGAGGACAAGACCAAACTCACCTTCCGGATCACCGACTACGGCAGCGACTCGGCGTACACCGAATTGATCAGCCACGAACTCACGCGCGATTACCTCCGTAGCCTCACCCGCCGCGGCGCGTCGAAGATCCACGCCTACCTCTCAGTCCGTACCGCCGACGACCACCGCGTGCGCGTCCAGCCGATCGCGCTCGCGACCCGCCGGGCCGACCGCAGCCAGCAGGAAGCGATCCGGAGGACCATGACCCAAAAGACCCGCGAAGCCGCGGACGAACGCGGCTACGAGGGCTTCATGGACAACGTGATCGAGGGCCGCCTGTCGAGTGCGATCTACGGCGACGCGAAGACGATCTACCCGCTACGCCGCGTCGAGATCCAAAAAGCCACCCTCGAAGCTCGCCCCGAGGAGGTCGAAGCCGAAGAGGAAACCAGCGTCGATGTCGACGCCGAAGACGTCGCGGTCTAAAAACCCACTTTTTTGCCGCGTCCCACTCGCTCCCTACGGTCGCTCGTTTAGGGACCGCGGCAAAAACCTAGAGTAAAAGTCGTCTCGGCGATGACCGCACGATCGCTCGAAAATCCGCGACGCGCCGTTCTCCGATCGGTTATTCCCCCTACCGACCCGCCTGCTTTGGCATGATCATTCCTCAACGACGATCGCGCCGACCATCCCGGTCGGTTCATGCGGGATACAGAAGTAGTCGTAGCGGCCGGGCACCGAGAAGGTGTGTTCGTAGGTCTCGTTGCTCGAAATCACGCCTTCGCCCCGCCCGAACCAGGCGTTTCGAGCCGCCTTCTCCGAGTCGAACCCGCCGGAGGCGAAGTAGGTCGCTTCCTCGGGAACGGCGCTCGCGTAGGCGGTCACCGAGTGGTTCCGTGAGCCGGTGTTCGCCCAGGTGACGGTGTCGCCGACCGAGATCTCGAACTGTTCGGGCATGAAGGCGTTCGCGCTCATCCCGATGTCGTACTCGATCGACTGGCCGCTGCCGAGACAGCCGGCGAGTCCAACGGCCGACGCGCCTGCGATAGCGGTCAGAAAGGCCCGTCGCTCCATACGTTTTCTCGGTGCTCGGGGGTCAAAAGACCTCCTGGTTCGACCGCTCGGCCGGCAACCGCCGCGATCGCTATCATCCCTCGCTCGACCGTCTCTGGCGAACCCGCCGGATACGTACGACTGCGTTCGCTGGAAAACAAAGAAGTAAGTGCCCGCTCGCTAACGCCCGAACGATGGAACCCCGGTTCGTCGGTCGCCTCGGGCTCGCCGATAGGATGACGATTACGAACGCGCTTTTGGGGTTCGCGGCCGTCATCACAGCGCCGACCGACCCGGGGCTTGCCGCCCGCTTCGTTCTGCTTGCGGCGATCGCCGACGGCGCAGACGGCATACTCGCCCGCGCTCGCGGTCACACCCCCGTCGGGGACGTCCTCGACTCGCTCGCTGACGTCGTCTCCTTCGGCGTCGCGCCGGCGCTGCTCGTCTTTCATATAGTGTGGTCCGACGGGGGGGTCGCCCTCTCGGTCCGTCCTGTGCTCGCCGGCGTCGCCGCCCTCGCTTTCCTCGCGATGGCGCTTGTCCGCCTCGGACTGTATACGACCGACGACCTCGATTACGCCCACACCGAGGGCGTCCAGACGACGCTCGCGGCGACCCTGCTCGCGAGCGCCTACCTCGCCGGAGTCCGTGGTCCGTTCGTCCTGCTCGCCGCCAGCGCGGCGCTCGCGTATCTGATGGTCACGCGGATCACCTACCCCGACCTGCGCGCCCGCGACGCACTCGTTATGGGCGTCGTCCAGGGTCTCGCGATCGCCTCACCCGCGGCGTTCGGCCGTGCCTTTCCCCGGATCCTGTTCGTCGCGGCGTGTTGTTACCTGCTGTTCGGACCGTGGCTGTACCGACGCGACTCGACCGACCCCCATCCCGCAGGCGAGGGGACGACCCGGAGCCGCCGTCCCTCCGAGAGCCGCTGAGTTCCCAACTCGGGACTACCGCTCGAAGGGCTCGTTTCAGCCACAGGCCGGCGAACGGCCGACGAACGACCGCCGATCGAAGGGAAACGCTCTTTGTGCAAAGCGGCCCACTCTCGGGCATATGAGCGACGAGCCCGCGGATAAAAAACCGATGGCCGACGGTGGGGAGTCGACCGACAGCGGGGACGACGCAGAGGCCGACCAACCCGCCGCCGAGGAGACGGACGCCGATACCGAACCCGAGAACGCCACTGACGAAAGCGCCGACGGATCGTCGGACCTCCCGGCCAAGTCGCTCGACGACCGGCTCGACGACGCCGAATCGGATCTCGAAGCCGCCGAAACCGAATCGGACTTGGACGACGTCGAAGCCGATCTCGACGCGATCGAGGCCGACTTGGAGGACGCCGACCTCCCCGAACCGGACGAGGACGAAGACGACGAGGACGCCGAAGACCCCCGTGCCGACCTCGAAGCGCAACTCGAAGAACTGCGCGACGCGCTCGAGGAGGCCCGAGGTCCCTACGCCGAGGACGTCGTAAGCGACATCGAAGAGTCGAAGTCGACGATCTCCGATACCCGGTGGACCGACAGGGGCGAGGGCGAAGTAGCCGAGGCCGTCGAGGCCTTCCTCGGCGAGGCGTACGGTATCATAGAGGCCGATCCCGACTTCGACGACGGTCGGGATACCGGTTCCGACGCTGATACCGGCAACGAGGCAGAGGGCAAGGAGGAAACCACCATTACCGACGGCGGCGAGGACGCCGACGAAACCGACAGCGA
The DNA here is from genome assembly GCA_003022925.1 of Halobacteriales archaeon QS_8_65_32. Lineage (GTDB taxonomy): Archaea > Halobacteriota > Halobacteria > Halobacteriales > Halococcaceae > PXQR01. The sequence continues at coordinate 57,036 of PXRY01000046.1, forward strand.
CGGCGATGGCGACGAGAACACGGACGCCGAAACGAACGACGACGGTGACACTACCGACGGCGACACGGATACGGACAACGGCGAAAGCGCGGACGAGAACGGAGACGAGGGTGAGGACGACGAGGACACGGAGGCGTTCGAACCCGTCGACGTGAGCGTTGGACGCGACCTCGATTCGCTCACGGCGGCATTGGAGAGCGCGATCGCGGACATCGAGAACGCGAATCTCGACGCCGACGAGGACGAAGCGACGATTTCGGCGCTGCTCGACGCGACCACCGATCTGGAAAGCGGCGTCGAGGACGCTCAGGCGTTCGACGACCTGACGGTGCGGGAGAAACTCGCCTACGAGGGCTTTTACGACGTACTCGGCTCGGAGAACAAGAAGGACTTTCCGCCGGAGTGGAACGCGATCAAGATCTACGAGCGTATGGGCGAGGTCGAACCCATCTTGCTCGCGTTCGATCTGTTGGGTTCGGAGTTCATGGAAGACCACTGCATCGAGGCGTTCGGGCGCATGGGTGCGCCCGAAGCGTTCGACGTCATGCATCAGCGCGCCCAGCGCCGGAAGAAACCGCCGATCGAGGTGCTGGGAAAGATCGGCGACGACCGGGCGTTGGATACCCTCCATCCCTACATCGACGGCGACAGCGATCCCGGCCTCCAGAAGGTAGTGCTGAAGGCGATCGGCGAGATCGGCTCGACGGAGTCGACCCAGCCCGTCGCCGACCGCCTCGTCGCCGAAAACGACGAGGTTCGGAGCCGTGCGGCCCGTGCGCTCGGGTTGATCGGCGACACGCGCGCGATCCGTCCGCTCGCCGACGTACTGCGCGACGACGAGTCCGACTCGGTGCGTGCAAGCGCCGCCTGGGCGCTCACGCAGATCGGGACCGAACACGCGCTCGACGCCGCGAGCGAGTACGCCGAGGACCGTTCGTTCATCGTCCAGTCCGAAGCCGAGTGGGCCGCCCGCGCGCTCGGTGACGGCGAACGATCCGGCGACGCCGACGTCGCCGGTTCCGAGCGCGAACGGACCGTCTGAGTACCCCGGCCGGCGGGCTGCCGACGCGACGTCGACGCCCGGGTCGGTCGATCGATCCGCTCCCGAGTTCGATTTACTCGATCGAGAGCCCCTCACAGCACGATTCGTCTGCCGAGCGAGAATCGAGGGAGTCCGTTCCGACCGGAACCCAAAAGATCGGACACGTAGTGGCTTCGCGGTGGTTCGAGGATACCACGGAGGCCGGAGGCCCGTACCTGTTTCGCTCGTTGAGTTCGTCGCGGGGACCTATCGATCTCCCGCTTACTCGAACGGAATACTGCCCGAGGTCGCGAAGCGCTTTTGTAGCCCGCCGGGGAGGACACGAAGGCCATGGATTCACAGATAGCAGGGAACGCGGCGCTCGTCACGGCGTCGAGCCGGGGGCTCGGGCGGGCGTCGGCGCAGGCGCTGGTGCGCCGAGGCGCAAACGTCGTCGTCAACGGCCGGAACGAAGAGCAGGTCGGCGAGACGGTCGCCGATCTGGAGGGAGAGACGATCGAGGGAGCGAGCGTGGTCGGCCACCCGGGCGACCTGACCGACGCGGAGGACGTCTCGCGGATGGTCGAGCGAACGGTCGAGGAGTTCGGCGGGATCGATCACTTAGTAACCTCCGCGGGCGGCCCTCCCTCGGGCCCGTTCATGGAGACCACTGACGAGGACTGGTACGACGCGTTCGACCTGTTGGTGATGAGCGTCGTCCGTCTGGTGCGCGAGTCGGCCGAGCACCTCCGCGCCGAAGGCGGCGGCACTATCGTGAACGTCACCTCCTTGAGCACGAAGGAGGCGATCGACTCGCTCGTGCTCTCGAACGCGGTGCGGATGAGCGTGCTCGGACTGGAGAAAACCCTCTCGAAGGAACTCGCCCCCGAGGTGCGCGCGAACGCCGTCCTGCCGGGTGCCCACGAGACCTCCCGTATCGAGGAGTTGGTCGAACAGGGCGTCGAACGCGGCGAGTTCGACAGTTACGAGGCGGGCTTGGAGGCTCGGGGGGCGGATATCCCCGTAGGACGGATCGGCGACCCGATCGAACTCGGCGAGGTGGTGGCGTTTCTGTCCTCGCCCCGGTCGAGTTTCGTCAACGGCGTCGCGATACCGATCGACGGCGGGGCGAGCGCGTCGAACCTCTGAGGGAGTCGGTTCGTTTCGTCGAGTAGCTGTCTCGGCTTCTGTAAAATCGCGCGCTCTCGACTCAGGGGGGCTCGCTGTCGTTCAAAAGGCTGTGCGAAGCGCGGTCTCTCGAACGACAGCGAGCCGCGGGTAGTCGTTCGAAACGGTTTCTCCGTTTCGTGATGTGGCAAAAACGCTCCGCGTTCTGACTGCGAGCGGAACCGAAGGTCCCGCAATGAGCGTGGGACTCGGAAAGTCCCACGAACCTGCGAATAGCGAGGCGCGAGCGACCGCGAGCGCCTCGAAAGCGAACGGGGAGGAACGACACGTGAGCGGGCCTGCGGCCCGCGAGCAGACGTCGTCGGAACGCGAAGCGTTCGGACTGCGAGCGGGACCGGCGGTCCCGCACTGAACGAAAGACGCTTTCAGCGTCGTTCGAACCACGGCGAAGCCGCCACGCACCCGGCCCCTTCCAGTCCCACCCGACCGGTTGCTATCGATCCCCGTCGCCTAATCAAACACCACCCGGATCGGTCCTGCAACTCCTATATGGCTCGGACCCACACGATCGAGTAATGAACGGCAACCAGTTCGGACGCCTCTTTCGGGTCACGACCTATGGCGAGAGCCACGGACCCGGCATGGGCGTAACGGTGTCGGGCTGTCCGGCCGGTCTCGAACTCAACTGTGAGGAGATACAAGCCGAACTCGATCGACGCAAACCCGGCCAGTCACAGGTTACGACCTCGCGCGCCGAACCCGACGCCGTTACGATCAACTCCGGGCTCCAGGACGGCTTTACCACCGGGACGCCGATCGGCATGACGATACAGAACAAGGACGCCCGCTCGGGGAAATACGAACCCTTCATTACCGCGCCGCGGCCCTCCCACGGCGATTTTACCTACTCCGCGAAGTTCGGCACGCGCAACTGGGGCGGGGGCGGGCGGTCGTCGGCCAGGGAGACCGCAAACTGGGTCGCCGCCGGCGCGATCGCTCGGAAGATCAATCGAGCGCACGGCATCGAGGTGCGCGCACACGTCGATCAGATCGGCGAGGTCCGTGCCCCCGAGGTCTCCTGGGAGGATTTAGCCCACCACACCGAAGAAAACGAACTCCGGTGTGCACACCCCGAGACCGCCGACCGAATGCGCGAGGTCGTCGAGGAGTACCAACAGGCGGGCGATTCGATCGGCGGGTCGATCTACTTCGAGATCCGTGGCGCGCCCCGTGGGCTGGGTGCACCCCGGTTCGACTCGGTGCCCGCCCGACTGGGGCAGGCCATGATGGCGGTCCCCGCGACGACGGCCTTCGAGTTCGGCCTCGGCCGCGGGGCACGAACGGTTCCGGGCTCGGAGCGGAACGAGGACTGGACGTTCGATGACCAGGGTGACCCCCGGCCGGTCGGCAACGATCACGCCGGGCTCCAGGGCGGGATCACGACCGGCGAGCCGATCTATGGAGAACTCACCTGGCACGCCCCGACATCGATCCCGAAGAAGCAGGAGACCGTCGACTGGGAGACGGGCGAACACAAGACCGCCCAGGTGATCGGTCGTCACGACCCGGTCCTCCCGCCGCGGGCGGTCCCCGTCGTCGAAGCGATGGCCCACCTCACTCTCGTCGACTTCATGCTGTTAGGGGGGCGGGTGAACCCCGACCGCCTGGACGGCGATGTCGGCGAGTACGACACCGACTATCACCCATCGAGTCCGGCGAACGATCC
>PXRY01000047.1 GCA_003022925.1 Halobacteriales archaeon QS_8_65_32
GAGCGAACGGGAGCAGGGAGCAACTCCGTTGCGACCGCGTTCACGAAAGCTTCGCTCTCGTGAGCCAACAGGATCGCAACGCGATCCTGTGACGATGTAAGCACGTGAGTAAGCACAGCGAACGAGCGCGCGCAACAAGCCGCAGGTAGTCGTTCGAGAGCTCTCGTGATGACGGGAGAACGGAGTTCTCCCGAACCACGCGGGACTCTTCGAGTCCTGCGGACCATGCGAACGGGCCTCCGGCCCGTGAGCAGAAGCCGAGCGCGTCGGGGGGCTTTCAGACCGTTCAGCACGATCCGGACCCTCCTTCTAAACTCTTAAGTTAACACTGCTGCCTCCGCGTGGTATCGCGAACCGTATCGGTACTGCGAACTCGGCGTCGGGAGCGTCTCACGGAACGGCAACCGTCGTCTCATTCATTCCGTCGAGGAACGCGGTCTCGTAACCCTCGTGGCGAGCGGTCTGTGACGGGGTGTCGACCGTGATCGCGAGTTCGTCGCCCGACCGAACGCTTTCGACGGCCGCGCCGTAGTGATAGCCGAGATCGGGATCGAGCGTCCGTTTCAGTTCCCCGTCAAAGATCGCCTGTCCCCCGCGCGTGAGTGTTCCCGAAAGCGCCATCGCCGGGATCACCAGCCGGTTGTAGGGCGTGCGTGCGGAAGCGGCGAGGTACGTCTTCCCCTCGACACCTGCTGGTGGCGACTCGACGTGTGTAACGAGGAACTTCGCGTCGCCGCTCGTTCCCTCACCGATCACCCGGCCGGGCAAGTCGGCTCGCTTTGGCGCGTACGCTTGGGGCATCATCGGCATGTCCATCGGTGAAACAGCGCCTTTCTGCCCGGCTCGATCTTCGAGCGTTCTATAGGAGATCTCGTTTTTCGCCTGTTCGCTGTAGTCGAACTCGATCTCGACTGACTGGGGGCTCGAAAACATCCCCTCGAACGCGCCGGTCCGGCGGGTATTCATCGCGCCGGCGCTCAGTTCTGCCGTATAAGTTCCGTCGCCAGGCAACTCGAAGTTCGCGCCGTAGTGAAAGCCCATTTGTTGGGAGAGCATCGGATAGATGACCTCCTCGGAGACGAGATCGCCCTTCTGGGAGATCTCGACCGATAGGCCCGTATCGGGGAGGACGGTGCGGGTCCGTGGTTCCCAGACGCTCGCCATCATGTGCATCGAGTCGGCGTCCTGGAGCACGGTTTTCTGCCGTTCAGTGCCGCTGACGGTCCAGAACCGATGCGGATAACTGTACATTAGCCCGAAGGCGTAGTCGCCGGCACCGCTCGTACCCCCCACGTCCATCCCGCTCGAACCGTTTGAGCCGTTCGTACCGCCCACGTTTTCGGAGCCGTTCGTTCCGCCGGATCTGTCCATACCGTCCACCCCGCCGGAGTCGTTCGTTCCCCCCGACCCGTTCGTCCCACTCGTATTGCTCGTATTACCCATGTTCTCCATGTTCCCCACGCTGCTCGTGCCGAGCATCTGCATGCCTTCGAGATGGGAGGGGTAGTAGACGGCGTTCGGGCGGTTCTCGGGGACCGGCGGAATACTGGTCGGGCTCGATTGCACCTCGAAGAAGCTCCCGCCCGTACACCCGGCGATAGCGGCAATTCCGGTCGCCCCGGCGGCTTGCATGAACCTACGCCTGTTCATCGTGTTTTCCCTTCGTTCCGGGTTCAAAAGGCGGTTCTGGTACGATGGTCGAACCCCCTCGGAGCGACCAATGGCCGAACATACCCTCGGACCGAAGCACCCCAACTGAAGGCCCGAAGGAGATCCCAAAAGCACGTCGACGAGTCGGCGAACGCGCGGCGGACGGGTGGTCGCTACTCGTCGGTGGGTTCGGTGCCGGCGACGTCGTCCAACAGTCGATCGGTTAGACGGACGAACCGATCGGCCATCCGCGCGGGAAGCGAGGGGACGACGTCGCCCATCAGGCGTGCCGTCTCCGAGCGGTTCGCGAGTTCGAGTCGCACTCGACCCTGGGAGTCGTATCGCTTCTCGACGACGTTCTGTTCGACGAGACGGTCGAGTTGCCATTCGAGCGTACTACGAGCGATATCGAGATCCTCGGCGACTGCTGCCGGACGCGCCGATCCGTGCTTCAAGAGGGAGGCGAGGACGTCACGCGCCGTCTCGCGGCGAAGCAGGGCGAGCACGCGGCGTTCGCGGTCGTCGTACGCCAGCGGATAGTAGTGCGTCTTCCCATAGAGATGCTCCTCAGCGACCCCTTGCTTTCGGCGAAGGGTTCGGAGGTGATACTGGACCTGGCCCGGAGCGAGATCCAGTTCCCGAACGAGCGCGCTGAAGTGGACGCCCGGCGTCGCCGAGACGTACTTCGCGATACGAGCGCGTTGGTCGCTCATCGGGATCGGAACTCCTCCGCGCTCGGTTTCCCGTCGTTCGATCCCGCACGCGCGTAGTAGACCGCCGCGCCGAGCAACGCGGCTGTGAGCAAATCCAGCCCGTGTTCGAAGAAGTGATGCTGGCCAACCGGCATTAACCGGAACATCCACACGCCCCCGAGAAACGCCTTGATGCTCAGTGCGCCGAGCGCGAGCGTAACGAGGAGATACGACCGCGAGCGGCGGCGGCAAAACGCCACTGCACTGAGAACAACCAGTACGACGGAAGTAAGCCCGCCGAGTAGCAGTAGCGACGCTAATACCGGACCCGATCCGTCGAAACCGAGCGCTGAACCGACGTGAAACGCGACTCGACCGATCCCGTTAGCTGTCATCACTGCTCGTCTCCTGGGTTAGTTGCGTTCCTCTCGTCCCGGTACCGATCGCACCGCACGCGCCGTGCATCGGGTTCGATTCGTCCCCTGGCGATACGACGAGTCACGGCGGCCTCACCGTTTCGACCTGGAAGATCGGGCCCGTCCATCGTCGGGACTTCGCCGCTCGGCACGCATCGGTGTTCTGGTACGACCGTCGAACCGCCACGTCGGCGGACGGCTCGCGTCGAATCGTCGCTCGTGGACTGTATCGGGGCCGCCCGAACTGCGAACCATCGCGTTAGAGCGACGGGACGCACAGGCGTTCGATGTCCTCCGTCGATCCATCTCAGCCGGCGATCGGTCACGAGATTATCCATAGGAGAGCACCGTGTAGCCGATCATCAACGCAACGAGCGGGGCGTGTATCCGGCGGGCATCGCTCGCCGTCTCGCCGACCGCGAGCGCCACGCGATGGGCGGCGACGACGGCGATCACGTGGCCGGTGACGATCAGCAGGACTTGCGAGCCCCAGAAGGCTCCGACCGGGAGCCGGCCTAACAGCGCGACCGGCTCGGCGGCCGTCCCCATTCCCGTCACCGCTCCGGTCGCCGCCGTTTCGAGTTGAGCGACGAACAGCGCGAGGTTCCGGAGGACGTAGGCGTAGTTGTGCGCGAGTTCGTAGGCGGCGATCGGTAGCACCGTCGGCGTGAACGTGAGCGTGAACGCACGCCAGCGCGAATCTCCTCGTCCCTCCGCGCCGACGATGTAGCCCATTACCCAACTGATGGCGACGAAAACGGCGACGAACCCGACCAGTCCGAGCAGGTACAACAGCACGCTCACGCCGCCGCCGACACCGAGCGCGGCGCGCGCGTCGAACAGCAGGCGCTGGAACTCGGGCGTGCTGGTAAAGCCGTCGAAGCTCACGGTGTAGACCGCCGCGACGGCGAATGTCACCAGCGAAAAGTCGGCTATCGGCCGGGCACATCCCCGCCACGGCGCACGGAGCGAGATCCGGTAGCCGCCCGCCGCCGTCCGACGCGGGCGTATCGGCGCGACTCGTCCCAACAGATCGTAGAGCACGGAGAGCGCGTCGGCCCGATCGAGCCAGTCCCGGCCGAAGACCACCGCCCCGGCGAGCATCAAGGCTCCATACCCCGCGACAACGGCGGCGGTCGCGCGCGGCGACCCGGGCACGATCGTGAGGTTTTCGAGAACGCCGACGAGGACGGCGAACCCAACGAGTGCCGGCCAGCGACCCAGCCATGATGGATACCGGCCGAGAAGGGCGAGCTCTGATCCTTCGAGCCGGCAGAGCGCGTCGTACAGCGTCCGCCACGGCGCGAGCGTCCGCCAGGGGCTACAGAAGACGATCGCGTAGAGCCCGACACCCCTGAACCAGACCGGCCAGACGAACATCGTCGCGAGGCTCTTCGCGCCGACCTGCGTGCCGACCAACCCGGCAACGACCGCGCCGACGAATAGCACGGAGAAGGCGAGGCGGGCAACGAGACGGACACCGCGGCCGGCCGCCGGCGAAAGGGTGGCGACGGCCCGGCCGGCGGCCGGTGTTTCGGTGCTGTGCCCGTAGCGGTCATTGCCGTCGACTCCGCCATTTCCCGTCGTAAGCTCGTCGCGCTCGGAGCGGCGAACGGGAGCGAAACGTGGAACTACGGGGTTCCGCCGGCGGACTGTACGATTCACTCGTCGGCCGACCCGACGATCGCCGACTACGACGGCGACGGCACGACCGACGTCCTCGCAACGACGACCGAGGAAGTAGTCGTCGCGTTCGGCGCACGAACGGGAACCGAAGAACTCAGGGCGAATCTGAGTGACTACGGTTACACCCGGCCGATCGTGGCCGATCTCACCGGTGACGGCGCGAGGGAAATCGTCGTTGTCGACGTCCAGGGCAAGGTCTTCGTGCTCCGGCCTGACGGTTCTACGGCGTGGACGAGGAGCTTCTCGTTGTACACGAACGCCCAACCGGCAGTCGCCGACTTCGACGCCGACGGCGGACCGGAACTCGCCGTCGGGTTCGTCGGCAGTGGCAACCTCTCGCTGCTAAACGGGAACGGCACTCGACAGTGGACGCTCGGGGCACCCGTTTCGAGTTCGATCACATGAATGACGACCGGTCAGGCCGATTCCGACGACGCGATCGAGGTGGTCGTCGCGACCGATAGGGGCACGGTGGCCGCCGTCGACGGCGCGAGCGGCGAGATCGAGTGGCGAACGGACCTCGGTGATCTGGCCGTCGTTCACGCAATGGGCGATGGAGACCGCGACGGCGAATCCGAAGTGTATGCCGTCGCGAAGGACGGCGCTCTCCGGAGCCTCGACGCGAGCGACGGCACCGTCGAGTGGGAGACGACGCTTACGAGCGCGGACGTACAGATGACGCCGCCGCCCAGTATGGACGACGTCGATGGTGACGGCGAGCCCGAGATCGTTGCAGTGACGAACGATGGGCGGGTGTCGGTCGTCGGTCCCGCGTCGGGCGAGGTCCTCGCAACCTACGAGCGCGAGGGCGGGGTCCCGATCTACACGCATCCGACCCTCGCCGATACCGACGGCGACGGGGCCGCCGAGATATACGTCATTTACGGCGACGGCCGGGTCGTTGCGCTCGCTTACCACGAGCAGGAGTAGGCAGAACCGTCGAGCGTACCGGGACAACACCGTATCGGCACGAGCGACGTCCGACGGTCACCTGACGTCAATCGTCACGGCGGCCGGCTTAAGCGGGTCGTGCTGGCGGAAGCGCCCGCAGCGCCATCGGCGGTACTAGGAAGTTCCCCCGCCGTTCGGTGAAGACGTATTCGAGGATGCCGTTGTTCACCCGCTGGCGGATCGCCGGCGATACCTGGGTCAGGTCCTCGCCGTTCATCGCCTTTCTGACCTCTTCGAAGTGGGAAATATCGCGCTGGAGCGAGGGGAAATGGAGGCTCGCAATGTCGTCGTCGGTCGATTCGAAATGGCGGCGCAACAGGAGGACATTGCCCGCCTCGTCGCGGTTGGCCCGTGCCGATTTCTGGGCGTGGCCGACCCGGCCGAACTCGCTTGCGTCGTCGGCGATCGTATCGAGGAAGCGCTCGATTTCGCTGCTGGCTTCCAAGTTCTCGCCGACGCCGGTGAGGAGCTTCCGATTCGCGTGCTGGGGACTGAACAGTTCGCTCACCCGCTCGCCGTAGTCGTGTTCGCCGTACCAGTCGTCGAGGCGCTGGCGGAGGTTCGAGACGTGTTTCGTGGTGCCCTCGGCGAAGGGACCTTGCTTGAGGGTGACGTACTTCTCGGAGGCCTGGTTCTTCCGGAAGCCGGCGATAAAACCCATGAACAGCGGCGACTCCTCTGGGACCGGCCCGCCCTCGGGAATCCCTTTGATTTCCTCTTGATGTTCCGCGGGAAGACCCGGCCCGACGAAGCCGGTTCGCCGGGAGTCGACGCTTGCGATCTCGGTGAGCTTCGCGCCGACTTCGACGCCGTTCGCACGCTCGCGGTCGCCGACGAGAGCTTCCTCGGCTTCAAGCACCGCGTCGGGCCGGTCGCTCGCGAGGTGCACCAGGAGGTCCTGAGTATCGAGATCGGGTTGTTCGAACGACGAGAGCGCGCGCGGTGGGGGCAAGTCGACGCCAGTGAGCGACTGCGAAAACCGATCGAAGTACGCCGGCGAGTACCCGACCGAGAAGAGTACTCCCTCGTGCGAGCGCTCGTAGGCCCGATCGATCGTGTGAAACGCCGCCGTCGCCGTCTCCCTTGCCTTCTCGGTCGGCGGTCCCGAATCGTCGAGCGTACAGTATAACAGGATTTGGTGGCGCGGCAGGAGCTCGTTGCCGTACCGATCGAGGCGGATGCGATCGTGCCAGGCGTGCTGGCGATCGGGCAGTCGACTCCGGTCGCTCGTCCCCTGCGGGATCGGTTCCTCGTCGCTCGTTCGATCCAGACACGCTGCAAGCGCGCCCGCGCCGCCGACCGCTACCGCACCCTTCAGCACC
>PXRY01000048.1:0-6704 GCA_003022925.1 Halobacteriales archaeon QS_8_65_32
TGCTCCGAACGGGCGGGCAATGGGAGCTATCAGCACGCACACAAGGACCGACTGGGCCGCGAGCGTCGAGTCACGCTGGTGGTACGGCGTCGCCGCGCTGCCGGTGGTCTCGGTCGGCTCCCTGCTCGCAGTGGGTCTCGCGACGGGGCTCGTCGTGATCTCGGGCGCGCTCGGCGGCGCAGTCACAGGGCCGGTCTTCGGTTTACTCGTTCTCCTCGGAGTGGTGGCCGCGGCGGCGGTCATCGCCGCCTGCGTCCTCCTGCCCGTCTCGCTGTACTTCGACAGGCGGGCGATTTCCAGGGCCGGCGTCGACTGGCACCCCGATCCCGGGTGGTACGCCCTCTTGGGGGTGTTCGGCGCGCTCTTTTACCCGGTCGGGATCGCCGTGGCGTGTTATTACCTCTACCGGCGACACCGGCGCATCGGCGCGCCCTGAGTTCGGCATCAGTAAATAGAATTCTCTCGTTCGTCTGGGGTGCGACAGTAGACGAGACGAACGGTTCGAAAGCCCCCGCGGCTCTCGACTCGCGGGTCTCGCTGTGCTCCTCAGTCGTTCACTTTGTTCGCTCCCTGTGGTGCTTGCTTCGTCACAGGATCGCAACGCGGTCCTGTTGGCTCACGAGAGCTTCGCTCTCGTGAACGCCCGGGACCGATCGAGGAGCCGCGGCCCCTTTTACTCCCGCCCGCGGCAGTCATTTGGCGGACGATCGCACGACTCAACGCCGTCCATCAGTCCGACGCTATCCGATCGGATGGCGGACGGCACTGCTGCCGGCGATCGACTGCCGGACGGATAACCCATGTTCTCAGATGTGATCGATACAGTCTCGAAGCCGACTTCAACCCCGGGATTCCATTGTGGCTATGAGTGGACGCGGGCGACACGTCCGGCTGGCGACGCGGGGCTCCGACCTCGCCCGCTGGCAGGCAACGACAGTCAAGACCCTCCTAGAAGACCGACGCTTTGAAGTATCGCTCGTCGAGGTCGAGACCGAAGGCGACAGGGTACGCGACGAGTTGATCCACCGGCTGGGCAGGAAAGGGGCGTTCGTCCGTAGCCTGGACGAACGCGTCTTAGAGGGCGACTTGGACGCCGCGGTCCACTCGATGAAGGACATGCCGACCGAATCGCCCGACGAGCTGGTCGTTGCTGGCGTCCCCGAGCGGGCGACCCCGGGCGATATCCTCGTGACGCCGAACGGGGGGACGCTGTCGGACCTGCCGGAGAACGGAACCGTCGGAACGTCCAGTCTCCGGCGGCAGGCACAGTTGCTCGACGCCCGACCGGACCTGACCGTCGAGCCGCTTCGCGGCAACGTCGATACCCGGGTCGAGAAACTGCTCGCGCCCCACCGCCAACACGAACACCAGCGCCGTCTCGACGCCGAGAGCGGTGGCGAAACCGGAGATGAGAGCAGTGATGGTGACGATGACGACAACGCGACCGAAGCCGAGGACGCGCCTTCGTTCGAGCGCACGGCCCAGGAGTGGTTCGAGGGCCTCTCGCCGATCGAACGCCGCGCGCTCGAACGTGAGACGGAGATCGAGTACGACGCGATCGTGCTCGCGGCCGCAGGGCTGGATCGGATCGGCCTCGCGAGACACGTCGACGCACACGACCTTTCGGCCACGGAGTTCGTTCCCTCGCCGGGCCAGGGAGCGCTCGCCGTGACCGCGGTCGACGGCGAACCGGCGACGGCGATCAACGACGCGATCGACCATCCCCGGACCCGGGTCGAGACGACGACCGAGCGCGTGGTGCTCGAAGAACTCGGCGGCGGGTGTATCGCGCCGATCGGCGTCCACGCGGTCGTCCAGGGCGAGTACCTCCGGGTGCACGCTCGCGTCCAGAACACCGCAGGCACCGAGGAGGTGAGCACGAACCGCGACCTTCCGGTCGAACACCACCCCGACGCGGCCCGCGACCTGGCAGCCGACCTCCGCGAGCGCGGTGCCGCGGAACTGATCGCCGCCGCCCGCGAGGAGGCAGTGGACGCCGCCGCGGCCGGCCCGGGGGAGTCCGACGCCGTCAGATGAGCCGCCACGACGCCGACAACGCTGACGACGCCGACGACACCGACAGCGCGAGCGACACGCGCGATACGGGCGACGCGGCGATCGCCGATGGAACGGACGCGACAGACGCGATGGATACGACCGGGGACGAACCGAACCGACGGCCCCGCGTCGCGGTCTTCCGGCCGGACGACGACCGTCTCGCCGGCGCGGTTTCACTGCTTCGCGATCTGGGTGTCGATCCGATAGCGGACCCGATGCTCGCGGTCGAACCTACCGGCATGGTCCCTCGCAGCGACGTCGAGTTCGTGATCCTCACGAGCAAGACCGGCGCAGAGTTAGTCGCCGAAGCCGGCTGGACCTTCGACGGGACGCTCTGTGCGATCGGGGATCGGACCGCCGGGGCGCTTCGTTCGGGAGGGTATGATGTCGATCTCGTGCCCGCGGAGTTCTCCTCTGCGGGGTTAGTCGCGGCGCTCGGCGAGCGCGTTGACGGCGCGCGCGTCGAGGTCGCCCGGAGCGATCACGGCAGTCAGGTACTTCTCGACGGTCTCAACGAGGCAGGTGCGTACGTCCACGAAACAGTACTCTATTCGCTTACCCGCCCTGCCGAAAGCGGCGAGTCGACCCCGCTCGCCGCCGCGGGCGACCTCGACGGGGCGCTATTTACCTCCTCGCTCACGTTCGAGAACTTCCTCGCGGCCGCACGCGAGCGGGCGGTCGAAGCCGAAGCGAAGGCGGGACTGAACGAGACGGTCGTCGGCGCGATCGGCGAGCCGACCCGTGGGACGATCGAGAACGCCGGCGTCGCGGTCGATGTCGCCCCCAAGCAGGCGAGCTTCGACGCGCTCACCCGCGCGGTCGTCTCGCGACTCGACCAGTAGTTCCGTCCCGGTCGGTAAGCCGGCCGCCGGTCCGATGCTCGACTCGACGACGACCGGCAGCGTTAATTTACGCAATTGCCCGCTGAACAACCGTCAGGGCGGGACTGAAAGGGGCCGACCGCTCGACGAACCCCAGCAACGCAAGCACGCGAACGAACGTGGTGAGTGAGCGCACGCAGCGAGCCGCGGGAGTCGAGCGTGTCGGGGACTTTCAAACCCTTCGACACGACCCGCTGTCCGGTTCCGAACACCTAAATTAACACCGCTGACGATCGCCCCAAGCCACTCGACCCGGCGAACGGAGCCGTAGATTTAAATCCGAATCAGCGGTACGTACCGGCGATGGCCGACTCGGTTCTCGATCCCGGTCCCGTCCCCGCGCTCGCCGACCGTGCCCGGGCGTGTGCCGAGCGTCTCTTCGAGGCGGAGTCAGTACTGCTGGTCTCACATATCGACACCGACGGGCTAACGAGCGCTGCAGTCGCCGCGAGCGCGCTTTCACGAGCAGAGATTCCCTTCGAGGCGGCCTTCGAGAAACAGCTCGACGACGAGGCCGTCGCGGGAGTCGCGGCGACCGACTACGCGACCGTGCTGTTCACCGACTTCGGCAGCGGCCAGTTAGAGGCGATCACGTCCCATGAGGCCCGGGGCGATTTCACGCCGGTGATCTGCGATCACCATCAACCCGCAGACGCCGATACGACCTATCACCTCAATCCGCTGTTGTTCGATGTCGACGGCGCGTCGGAGCTCTCGGGAGCCGGCACCGCCTACGTTCTCGCGCGCGCGCTCGCTGCCGTGGAACGCGATACGGAGCGAAGCGGGAGCGACGAACGCGACGTCGCCAACGAACGAGCGGGCGACGAAGGCGGGATCGCCGCGGACGGCGGCGCGCGGGTAGCGACAGCGACGACGGGGGCGACAGCGAACCGCGATCTGGCGGCGCTCGCGGTCGTCGGCGCGGTCGGTGACATGCAGGCCGGCCCCGACGGGCTGACCGGGGCCAACGCTGGTATCGTCGCCGAGGGTATCGAGGCCGGCGTCCTCGCCGAGACCACCGACCTCGCGCTGTACGGCAGACAGACCCGCCCCCTGCCGAAACTATTGGAGTACGCGAGCGACGTGCGCATCCCTGGGATCTCCGGGTCCGAACGGGGCTGTTACGGCTTCCTCTCCGATCTCGATCTCGACCTCCAGGCAGACGGCGAGTGGCGTCGCTGGGTCGATCTCGACGCCGAGGAACGCCAAGTGCTCGCGAGCGCACTCGTCAAACGGGCGATCTCCCGCGGCGTGCCCGCGAGCCGGATCGACGAACTCGTGGGGGTAACGTACACCCTCCCAGACGAACCCGCCGGCACCGAACTGCGCGACGCGAGCGAGTTCTCCACCTTACTGAACGCGACCGCGCGCTACGAGCGCGCGGACGTCGGGCTCGCGGTCTGTCTCGGCGATCGCGGCGATGCCCTCACGCGGGCCCGACGACTGCTTTCGAACCACCGCCGGAACCTCTCGGAGGGAATCGAGTGGGTCACGGAGACGGGCGTCACGCGAGAGGAGTACGTCCAGTGGTTCCACGCGGGCGACGAGGTCCGGGACACGATCGTCGGGATCGTCGCCGGGATGGCGCTCGGCTCCGAGGGGGTCGACCGCGACCGGCCGATCGTCGCCTTCGCGAACGAGAGCAACGAGGAGGTCAAAGTCTCCGCGCGCGGCACGCCCGCGCTCGTCAGGCGGGGTCTCGACCTGTCGGCGGTGATGGAAGCAGCTGCGAGCGCGGTCGGTGGGGCCGGTGGCGGCCACGACGTCGCCGCCGGTGCAACGGTCCCCCGCGGGGAAGAGAAGGCGTTCATGTCCCGCGCCGACGCGATCGTCGGCGAACAACTCGACTGAAGGGGATGGCTGGACCACCGACGTCATATCGACACTCCGTCCGGTCCCAGCCGTCCCGCCCGATCGACGCCGTCCCGTCGAGGCGGGCGGTCAGGGTCCTTCCGGGACCGCCTCGGGGGTTCGATTCGCCCGCCGAACGGGTAGGAATCGAGGTAGGCGAGTCGGCGGGAAAACCGATGGACGCAACGTCGTTAGTAAGTCATATACCCGGGTAGCTCGTTGGTTCGAGTATATGAGCCAGTCGTACGATCGAGGCCTGATCGAGGACTTCGGGCGGTGGCAGGAGTTCTCGGCGGGGATGTGGGCCTGGGTACTGCACAAGTTCACCGGCTGGGTGCTGATCGGCTACCTCTTTACGCACATCGCCGTGCTCTCGACGGCGATCCCCGCGGCGACCGGCGATCCAGCGATCTATACCGGTACGCTCCAATCTCTAGAAGAACTGGCGCTCGTTCGTGTGCTCGAAGTCGGTTTGCTTTCGGTCGCCGTCTTTCACATCCTCAATGGCGTGCGACTCCTGTTCGTCGATCTGGGGGTCGGGCTGAACGCACAGGACAAGAGCTTCTACGCGTCGCTCGTGCTGACGGGTGCGATCGTCGTCGCAAGCGTGCCGACGTTCATCTCGGGGGCCTTCTGAGATGGCCGAACGCTACTCCTCGTTCGAACCCAAGGGCACGCGCTGGTTCCTCCAGCGGCTCACGGCGGGCTTTCTCGTCGTCGTGCTGGCCTTTCACTTCATGTTGTTGCACTTCGTGCACCACGCCTACGAGATCACGTTCATGGGCACCCAGGCTCGGATGACCCAGGTCGGGTACTTCGCGACGATGGTGCTCTTCCTCGTGACCGCGACGTTCCACGGCGTCAACGGCGTCTACAACGCGCTGGTGAACCAGGGACTTTCGGGCACGAGAAAGACCGCCGTCAAGTACGTTCTCGTGGGCGCGGGCCTGCTGCTCGCGCTCCAGGGGACCCGCGTCGCCCTCGCGATGACCGGCATGGACGTCACGTTCTGATCGAGCATCGACCACGAATCACTCCCAATTACCACCGATGAGCACGCAACTCACCGAACCGGACGGACGAACCGACGAACAGGTAACCGAAGGGCCCGCCGAACCCGAAACCGACGCCGAAACGCAAGAGCAGACGGAAGAACGCACCCTCCCCGAGTGGGCGACCGAGACCGACGACGCCCCAAGCGAGGACGAGGACACCGTCCGGCTCAAAGTGTTCCGCTACGACCCCGAGGTCGAGGGCAAGCAGGAGCCGCGCTTCGACGACTTCCACGTGCCCTTTCACCAGGGGATGACGGTGCTTGACGCGTTGATGCACGCGCGCGACCACTTCGATACGAGTCTCACATTCCGTCACTCCTGTCGGCAGGCGATCTGTGGGTCGGACGCTTTGTTCATCAACGGCCGTCAGCGCCTCGGCTGTCAGACCCAGGTCGCAGAGCTCGATACGCCGGTGCGGATCGAGCCCCTGCCCCACCGCGAGGTCGAAAAGGACCTCGTGGTCGACATGCAGCACTTCTACGAGCAGATGGACGCCGTCGATCCCTATTTCCGCACGGAGGAGACCGAAGACGGCGAAGAACAGCGCCAGACCCGTGAGAACCGCGAGAAGATCAAGATGTCCACGCGGTGTATCTGGTGTGGGGCCTGCTATTCGTCGTGTAACATCGCGGCCGGGGACAACGAGTACCTGGGGCCGGCGGCGATCAACATGGCCTACCGGTTCGTAATGGACGAGCGCGAAGAGGAGACCATCAAGCAAGACAGGTTAGAAATCATCGAGCAGGAACACGGCGTCTGGCGGTGTCAGACCCAGTTCTCCTGTACGGAAGTCTGCCCGAAGGACATCCCGCTAACCGAGCACATCCAGGAATTGAAGCGTGAGGCCGTCAAGAAGAAC
>PXRY01000048.1:6783-8849 GCA_003022925.1 Halobacteriales archaeon QS_8_65_32
GTCGGTCGCGCATCGCCGCGAACGCCTTACCGTAGCAATTGAGCCGTGCAGCCCGCCGCCAGATGTATTCGAACCAGTCGTCGCCTGCGGTGAGCCGCGGAACCTGCGATTCTTTGAATTTATACATCACGATGTGGGTATCGATTTTCGTCCGCATCAGGTAGTCGAACGGAACGCTATCGATCAATCCCAGTGCAACGAACAGCGATTCGTCGGTGAATACCCGCTTGTAAGCGGAGTGTAGCGGACTGTCCCGCAGGTCCGCTTTGTCGGGGTCGATGTGATACGGTCTGATCGTGTGGAGGGTGTTCGTACAAATGACGCCCGGCGGGGTCACTGCAGCGATGATCGTCCGCTCGTTGGTGGACTTCGTGATGTCCCGGAAGACGATCCGGTGTTCAGTACAGTCGAGAAGCACGTCGCTTTCAGCCAGTTTCGCTCCGCGGTGGTCTTCCAGTAGATCGTTTACGAACCCGACTTGTGAACCAGTCCCGTCGAACGCATCGTAGACCGTCCGCTTGAGCTTGCGAACGCTCTTCTCACGGACTCGTCGCTTGGCGCTCCGCTCGGGATCGACGTCTTCCTCGACGCTCCAGAACGCCGGCGGTTTGATGTTCACGAACGACGGATTGTAATTGAACTGGTAGATGTTACCTCCAGCATAGACAGGATAGTCGCCCTCGGACTCCTCTTCGATGAAACGATCCGCGTCGCTTGTTAGATGTAGTTCAGCATGCGGTTGTGCGAACCACCCGTCGTCCGTCTGTCGGCTGGTCGGTGGATGCTGGACGATCCTTTCGAGGATTTCGACCTCTTCCTGTGCTCTCAACTGAGGGAAAATCCGGGCTTCGGGCGAGTATTCGAGTAGTACTTTTCGCGGAATCGACAGCGCACGCTGATCGAACTCTTCGATGACGTCCAGTCCGTGTTGCTGGAAGATACCGCGCAACTCGTCGGTGTGACCGCTGTTTCTGAACGTCACCACGCCGAAGTTGTATCGGTCATCGACCGCCTCGAAGATGTCCCGATTCTCAAAGGTGATCAGCGAGTTGATCGTCGTCTCGTCGAGGAGATGAACCCGGAGGTCCTTCATCGATGCGCCATTGAAAATCGTGCCCGGAAGCACCTGTGCGACGTAACCAGCGTCCTTCGCCAAGCTGAACACGCGCTCGAAGAAGAGCGACAAGAGGTCGTTTTCGGTACTCTGGTTCTGTCCGCCGACCGTTGATTCTTAAAGCGTGTACGCGTTCGATCCGCTGAAATACGCGCTGGCGATCTCGATCTCGTGTCGGTAGTCCGCCCAGCCCGCTTCGATCTCCGGATCAGTCAGAAGTTCGTTCTGCCTGGCCCCTTTGGCCTTCGGTGCGAGTGCGTGGAACTCCTCGTCGTAGCGCATGAAGAAGTCGTCACGGGTCGGACGGAGCCGGTCCCACGGCGGGTTCCCAACGATCACGTCGAACCCGCCCTCGGCGTAGACCTCCGCGAACTCCAGTACCCAGTGAAACGGCGTGTACGCTTCGAGGTCGTCTTCGGTGACGCCCTCGACCACCTCTCGAAAGTCCTCGAAGATCTCGTCGTCCAACTCGGCCCGGTACTCCGCGAGCAGTTCCTCGGCGCGCCGTCGGTGCGTCTCGGCACGCTCGGGAAAGGCGCTGTACTCCTCGTAGGCGTCGATCTCCTCAAATCCACGCCGTCGATCCCCCGAAGCGAGATCGCGTAGTCGGCCTGCTCGCCGCGCCCCTCGGCGAGCCCACCGGCTTCGTATCCGTAGTCCTCGTGTCCGAGTGCATCGAGCAGAGGTTCGATCACCCGGTTTTTCGTCAGCGGTTCCGGATCGAGCCGATCGCGAGTAAAATCTTCCCGCATCGTGTACCGTCCCGGTCCGGCTCGAAGGACCGCTTCGAGCGTATCGTCGTCGATCTGATCGCGGAGACGTCCGATACCATCCGCGATCGTCTCGATGATCCGGTCCTCGTCGGCCTCAGTTACCTCCGTCTCGAACTCGGAGAGGTCGAACGCCGTCTGCGTACCCTCGGCGGACATTGGTAATGTACTTTCGTTAGAAG
>PXRY01000051.1 GCA_003022925.1 Halobacteriales archaeon QS_8_65_32
TGCCGCTGGCTCGATCACCAAATTCGAGACTACAAAAACCACACCATATATCAGGCACGCTACAGGAACACGCCGAGTGTTTCGTCCGCTTAGCGCAGTGTACCCGAGTGCGATGCCGACGGAAACGACGACCGGAACCGTCAGCCATAGTGCCGAGCCGACCACCTCCGACATATACTCTCGGACTGTCTCTGTGAGACGGAACCTCATATATTCGAAGTACAAACCCGGACCAAGCCTGAACCACACAGGAGAGTAAAATCCGGTGAACGCATAGAGCACATATACACCCAGTGAAGCCAGATCCGTGTATACCGAAGCTAAATACGTGTAGCCGAGGTACGCATAGAGCGCGACGAGAACTACGACGGCCCGTCGAATGAAGCGTTTCTATACGCTACTCATGCCACTAAATTATTCAAGTCCAGATTAAGCCTTTTACAGAACGAGCGGCGTGGAGAGAAATCGAATAGTATTGAACCGACTTGGTGCTCCGCAGCCCTGGCATTTCGTTCATGTAGCGAGCGCGCACTCACCATCACTTCGTTCTCGTTCGTTGACGGCCGACAGCGGTGTGTTTTTGCAACGGGCGACCGTGGTCGGCGTATGCATGTCCTCCTGACGAACGACGACGGGATCGAGGCCACCGGCATCCGCGTGCTCGCGGACGCCCTCGCGGAGATCGCAGACGTCACTGTCGTTGCACCCGCCGACGATCAAAGCGCCGTTGGCCGGACTCTCTCTACCACGGTCGAGGTCGAACAGCGCGACTCGGGCTCGGATCCCTGGTCGACCTACGCCGTTCGCGGGACGCCCGCCGACTGTACCGTTGCGGGCCTATGTTCGTTGTGTGCCGACACCGATCTCGTCGTCGCCGGCTGCAATCGGGGGGCCAATCTCAGCGCGTACACGCTCGGTCGGTCGGGCACCGTGAGCGCGGCGGTCGAAGCGACCTTCTTCGACGTGCCCGCGATCGCCGTCTCGCTGTATATCCCTGGCGACCGAGATTTCGAGGCGATCGCTGCCCGTGAGGATTCGTACGCCGAGGCCGCCCGCGCGACGACCTATCTCACAGAGCACGCTACGGGCAACGGCGTCTTCGACCACGCCGACTACCTCAACGTGAACGCCCCGCTGCCGACCGAGACCGGGGATAGCGATGGTAACGGCGACGGTGACGGTGGCGCGGGGTCCGGCAGCGAGCGTGATGGCCGTGACGAGCGTAGCGAGTGGGCCGACCCCGCCGGGATGGTCGTGACCCATCCTTCCCGCGTCTGTGACATTGACGCCGTTCGCGAGGAGGGGGCGATCACCATCCACGATCGGATCTGGGCCCGGATGGCAGACGGCGATGTCCCGGGCGACGCGGGCAGCGACCGCACGGCGGTGATGAACGGCAACGTGAGCGTCTCGCCGCTCACCGCACCGCATACGACCGAACGCCACGAGGCCCTCGATGCGCTCGCGGCGTCGTATTCCGCCTGAGTCCGCTCAGTCCCTTCCGATCCCTTCGCCCGAGTCGGCCCCCGTCGGAGATCAGCGATCGGCGTCGTCGCGTCGCTCGCTGCCATGCCGGTCGTCGCTTGCCGTGTTGTCGGTCGTCGCTCCGCCGTCAGTCGTCGCCTCGCTCGCCGAACCGGCCGGCCACTCGACGTCCCCGAAGAAGGGGACGCCCATCTTCTGGGCGGCTCGCGAGATCATGTGCGCGCCGGTCGGCGCGGTGAGAAAGAGGAAGACGATCCCGACGAGCGCGGTCAGTCCCGCGTCCTGGGGCCCGAAGTACGCGACCGCCGAGAGGAAGATCGACGACGCCCCAAGCGTCGAGGCCTTGCTTGTCGCGTGCATCCGGTTGTAGACGTCCGGCAGGCGCAACAGTCCGATCGTACCGACCAGCAAGAAGAAACTCCCCACCGCGATCAGCACCACGACGAGCGCGGCCCGCAAAGGACCGAGCTGGGTCGGCTCGGCGGCCGCCGCAGCCGGAAACGAGCCGGCAGCCGGAAGCAGGCCGGCGACCGGGGGCGAACCGACGGCCAGCGGTACGGCTGCGGCGATCGTGGTCACTGGATGACGTCCCCCCCGGTCACGAACAGCGCGGCGGCGATCGTGCTGATGAAGCCGATGATCGCGAGGGCGATCCCCACCTCGATGAAAAACCCCTGATCGGTCCGCAAGGCGAAGAGAACGGCGATGGCGACGACGTTCGTCCCGATGGTATCGAGGCCGATTACCCGGTCGGGAGTGGTCGGCCCGCGGATGACACGATAGCCCGCGAGCAGCGTCACACCGGTTGCGATCACCAGGCCAATAGTGATCGCAAGCGTGAGGAAAGCAGGTATCTGTGATTCAGTCGCCACCGGTCTCACCCCCGCGGGGGTGTCTGACGTCCCGCGTGCCCTCCTCGTCGAAGACGATCAGGGCGTAGTCCTCCCAGACGCGGATCGGTGCGATCACCGCGTCGGTGTCGCGCCCGGTGATCGCGTGGACGTACAGCGAGTTCCGTGACTCGTCGTAGTCCATTGTCAGCGTGCCTGGCGTGAGGGTGATCGAGTTGGCGATCGTCGTGATCGCGAGATCGCTCCGAACCCTGAGGGGTACTTCGACGACGTCGGGTTCGATCGGCAGCGACGGCGCGAGCACCCGGTAGGCGACGTCAAAGTTCGCCACGACGAGGTCCTTCACGAAGACGAGCAGGAAGACGGCCGCATACGGCGCGACGCGGGTAACCCGCCCGAGCGAGACGTCCGTAGCGTAAAACCGGCGGAGCGCGAAGGCAATGAGCAAGCCGACCGCGAGGCCGATGAGCAACTCGCCGACGATCCTATCGAACTCGAGAGCGACGCCGCGGACGAACAACCAGACGACGCCCATGAGAACGCCGAGTACCGGCCACCGTCTCATCGGTTACTCACCCCGGCCTCCGAGCACGGCACGGACGTAGCTCTCACGATCGAGCGCGGCCCCTGCGGCGTCCATCGCGGCGTCCATCACGGGGTCGAAGCCGAGCCCCACGACGAGGAGCGAAACGGCGACGAGCGCAACGACGCTCACGAGCGCGGCTGACGGGCCGACGGACTCGATCGTCGGTCCGTCGGTGTCTCCGCTCTCGGCGACATTCCCGCCACCGGTGGCACTCCCGCTTTCGGCGGCGTTTCCATCGGTGACGGCGTCCTCGTCGGCAGCGTCCCTATCGCTCGACGCCGACGTTCCCGGCGCCTCGGGTGTGCCGCCGTCGGTCGCCGGGGTCGTCGTCCCGGTCGTGGGGTCGTCCTCGCCGGCCCGCCCGCCGGACGTGCCCCAGCGTTCGATCGCGCGCCCGGGCGGGCCCCAAAAGCCCCGCGTCCACGCCCGAGTGAAGTAGGCGATCGTGAGGATCGCGCCGAAGAGCCCGATCGCGAGCGCGACACTCGCGCCGTTCGCCCCGGTCGCAATGGCCGTTGCGCTGGTATCGAAGACGAGCAGTTTCGCGAAGAAACCCGATAGCGGCGGGATACCGATCAGCGCGAGCGCGCCGAGCAGGAAGGACCCGCCGAGCACCGGGGCGCGGGCGGCGATCCCCCCGAGATCCCGGAAGCGAACGGTGCCGGTGACGTCCTCGATCGTGCCGCTGACGAGAAAGAGCAGTACCTTCGCGATCGCGTGGTTGAGCGCGTAGACGAGCGCGGCGGCGACCGCGAGCGGCCGTACCCCTGGTACCGTGGCCCCCACTGCGAGGGGGAGGGTAACGAAGCCGATCTGGCCGATGCTTGAATGGGCAAGCAGGCCGTCCAAGCCCTCTTGGGAGATCGCGCCGATCCCCCCGACCAAAATCGAGGCGACGGCCATGCAAAACAGGACGGGGCCATAGAACGACAGGAAGGACGTTCCCGAAAAGCCGGGCAGCGAGAGGCCGGCGGGGAGGGCCGCGGCGGCGAAGACGCCGAAGTACAGGCGAATGATTGCGTAGATACCGACCTTCTTGACGACGCCGGCGAGCATCGCGGCGACCGGGGCGGGGGCGGCGCGATAGGCCGCGGGCACCCAGAACTGGAAGGGCGCGAGGCCGGCCTTGAGCGCGAAGACCGCAAAGAGGACCGCCGAAAGGCCGAGCACCGGCACGGGGTCGATGCCATAGGCCCCTGGATCCGCGAGCCGGCGGGCCATGTCGGCCATGTTGAGGGTGCCCGTGGTGCTATAAAGGCCGCCGATCGCGACGAGCATGACCGCGCTGCCGACGAGGTTGAGCACGGCGTAACTCAGCGCGGCGCGGGTGTGTTCGGGCCCGCTGTAAAAAGCGACGAGCACGTAACTCGACAGGAGCATGACCTCGAACCAGACGAAGAGGTTGAACACGTCGCCGGTGAGGAAGGATCCGGTGACGCCGACCATCATGAAGTGATAGAGCGGGTGGTAGGAGAGTTGCTGGCCGAACGGATCGACGTAGAGCACCGCAAACACCACCGCCGCGAGCGACAGCGGCGCGGCGAAGGCGAGCATGAACGTTGCGAGGGGGTCGGCAACGACGGTGATCCCGAAGGGGGCCTGCCAGTCCGAAAGCTGGTAGACGATCGTCCCCCGAGCGGCGACCGCGGCGTACAGCGCTCCGACGGTCGCGAGATACCCGATTGCGCCGAGCACGCTCACCGCGCGCTGGGCACGACCCGACCGGCGAACGAGAAGCGTGCAGATCGCGGTCGCGAGCGGGATCAATAGGGGGAAGATAGCGACCTGCGGTGCCGGCAGCGACGGACCATCTCCGGCCGCTGTCAGTACCGTCGGGTCGCCGAGTATTCCGAGGAGTGTCGTCACCGACGGGAGCACTGCCGCGTGCGAGAGCGTCGCCGCGGACGCGAGGAAGGCGTCAGTCATCGGCGTTCGCCTCCCCATCCCGTCTGCCGTCCGCGCTTTTGCCCTCGTTTCGACCGACCTCGTCGGCGCGACCGCCGTCGGCGCTGAGCGGGCCGGCCCCTCCGGCACTCTCGTCTACGTCGCCCGCGCCGCCGCGATCGATGCCGAGGTCGAGCAGGTCGATCGTGCCGTGTTCCTCGTAGACGCGATACGTGAGCACGAGCACGAAGGCAGTGGTGCCAAGGCTGATCACGATCGCCGTGAGCACGAGCGCCTGGACGAGCGGATCCGTCACGGCGGTCGCCGCCACCCCCTCGCCGTGTCCCGGGACGATCGGCGCGACCCCCGAGAGCCCGCCCATCGTCACGAGGTAGACGTTCGCCGCCTGGCTGATGATCACGACGCCCCAGACGACTCGGACGACGTCGCGACGGAGCAATAGGAAGGTCCCGAGCGCGAACAACGCACCCAAGACCGCGGCGAGGACGAACTGGGTCATTCCGCGCCCACCACCGCGACGATCGTCAAGAGGGCACCGACGACGACGAAAAACACGCCGAAATCGAAAACGACGGCGCTCGCGAGTTCGAGTTCGCCGTAGATCGGCAGGTGATGGAGGAAGGTTACCGACTGGCTGAGAAAGGCGAGATCGAAGCCCATCGCGACGATCCCGGCACCGGCAGCGAGCGCGAGGCCGAAGGCAAACGACCGGCGATACTCGGTCACGATCGCCGGGCCGACCGCGAGATCGTCGACCGTCGGCACGGCCCCTAACAGTTCGGTTTCGACGTACTCTAAACCGTAGACGATATACAACAGCGCGAAGGCAGCGGCGGTGAGCACACCGGCAATGAACCCGCCGCCCGGAAGGTTGTGTCCCTGAAGCAATAGCGCAGCGGCGGTAAGGAGGATCAGCGGCGTGACCACTCGGACGATGGTTTTCGCGATGAGCGTCGACTCGCCGACCGGCGTCGGGTTTCGCTTGACCTGCTCGCGGGCCTCCTCGGCCGCCTCGTCGTCCTCTTCTATCTCGGTCTCCTCGGCGGCTTCCCCGGGGACGTCCGTAGCCTCCGTGGAGTCCGTTGCCTCGGCGGAATCGGTCTCTTCGGTCGGCTCGGTCGACCGCCCGGCTCCGGCAGCCGACTCGGGATTTGTCTCTGTCTCAGCCCGAACGTCGGCGTTCGTTTCCGGCCCGGCCTCGGCTCCGGTCCGTTCGCGGTCGGCGTCGACGCCGGTATCGGTATCGGTATCGCCATCGCTCTCGCTCATTGAGTTTCACCCCGTTCGCGCATGGCGACCAGCGTGAGCACCGACAGGGCGGCCATCGCCACCACCGAGATCTCCCCCATCGTATCGAACGCTCGGAAGTCCACGAGGATGACGTTGACGACGTTGCCCCCGCCGCCGCCGCCCGGCAGGGGCGCTCGTTCGACGAAGAAGGTGTAGATCGGCTCGGCGGGATCGGCGGCGGTCGAGACGAGTACGGTGACGAAGACCGTGACGCCGACGACGCTGGCTAGCAGTGCGTCGCGGGCCGCTTTCGCTCGCTCGATCTCCCCGTAGAACGTCGGCAGGCGATCGAGTACGAGGAGGAAGACGACGAGCACGAGCGTTTCGACGGTGAGTTGGGTGAGCGCTAAGTCCGGCGCGCTCGCGAGCACGTAGAACAACGCGACCATGAAGCCGAGAATCGAGAGGGTGAGCACGCCTGCGACGTGTGAGGGCGCGAGGTTCACCGCCACCGCGCCGATCACCGCCACGCCTAAGACGATCATCAGCGGCAGCGCGAGGTCAGTACCCGAAAAAGCCGGCAGGGAGACGCCGCCAGCGACGTAGCCGCCGAGCGCGAGCGCACAGATTGCCGCGAGCACCCAGACGACGTAGGTGCGAAGCAGACCGTTCTGGACCCGCGAGACGAGTCCCGGACTAAGGGTGGCTTGCAGTTCCTCGATGCCCGAATCATAGTACCAGTTCGGGCTGATCGGTCGGATCGAACTCAGATACCGGATCCCACCGTGTAGCCGGTCGTACAACGGCGAGAGGGCAATCCCGGCTCCGATCGTAATGATGCTCATGATCACGGCCGGCTTGAGTTCGGTGGGGATGCCGACCGAGAAGCCGTGGCCCTCGCCGGGCACGGTGCTCGACATAACCGATGCGACCAGGGTATCGACGAAGAACTGCGGGGCGGCGCTCACCGCAGCGGCGAGCGCGGCTAGGATCGCCGGCGGGACGAGCATCGTAAGCGGCGGGGAGTGGACATCGCCCAGGGAGGCGGGTTTCTCACCCACGAATAGCCACAGGAATCGGATCGAGTACAGGAAGGTAAAGACGCTGCCGAAGACCGCGACGACGGGGAATATCCACCAGAATCCGCCCGCGGCGTGGGCCGCCTCGTAGGTCGTCTCGAAGAGCAACTCCTTCGAGTAAAAGCCGTTGAACGGCGGCAGGCCGGCCATCGACAGCGCGGCGACGGCAGTTATCCCAGCCGTGATCGGCAGGTCGTGGCGCAATCCCCCTAACTCGGCGATCGCACGCGTGCCGGCCTCGTGGCTCACGATGCCGGCGACGAGGAACAGCGCGGCTTTGAACAGGGCGTGATTGAGGATGTGGAAGGCACCGGTTTCGGCCCCGAGCGCGCTCGCGAAGGCAAAACCCG
The DNA here is from genome assembly GCA_003022925.1 of Halobacteriales archaeon QS_8_65_32. Taxonomy (GTDB): domain Archaea; phylum Halobacteriota; class Halobacteria; order Halobacteriales; family Halococcaceae; genus PXQR01. The sequence goes on from PXRY01000051.1 coordinate 7,487, forward strand.
CGACGATCAAGCCGAGATGGGAGGCCGTCGAGTAGGCTAAGAGTTCCTTGATGTCGGTCGCGCCGACCGCGAGCATCGCCGCGACGGTCATCGTGAGCAGGCCGAGCACCCCAAAGGCGAGCGTCCATTCTTCACTGAGGAGCAGGGGTCGGAAGCGGCCGATCAAGTAGACGCCGGCTTTAACCATCGTCGCCGAGTGAAGAAAGGCCGAAACAGGCGTCGGCGCTTCCATGGCATTGGGTAGCCAGATGTGAAGCGGGACCTGGGCGGATTTCGCTGCCGCGCCGACCCCGACGAGCGCGAGGACGGGCACGAATAGGCCAGCCTCACGGAGGGCGGCGCGAATGGCATCCGCGTTCGCGATCATCGAGTCGGGACCGATCAACAGGAACGTCGCCTCGCCGAGCGCCCGCGCGGAGACGACGTTGAGCAACAGGAAGGCAACGAGCATGAACAGTCCGCCGGCGACGGTGATAAGCAGCGATTTGCGGGCGGCGTACCTTCCGGAGTCGCTCTCGCGGTAGTGGCCGATGAGCAGGAACGAGGAAACGCTCGTCAGCTCCCAGAAGACGAACAGGGCGATCAGATCGGCGGCGAGGGCAACGCCGAGCATCGAGCCCATGAAGGCGAGCAGCGTGGCGTAATACCGCATCTTCCCCGGCTCGTGGTCCATGTAGCCGCCCGAATAGGCGAGGATGAGCACGCCGACGCCGCTCGCGAGAAAGGAGATCAGTAGTGAAAGACCGTCGACGTAGAAGGCGAGCGAGACCCCTAAGGCGGGGATCCAGGGAATCTCGATCAGACCTTCGGTGCCGTATAGCGTCGCGACGAGCGCGAGGCAGGCGAGCGCGACGCCGGCGGCGAAATAGGCCGTCCGATCGCCGAGCACGCGGTAGACGAGCGGGGTGACAGCCGCGCCGAGAAACGGCAGTGCGACGAGCGCGAAGACGACGACGGCTTCGGGGCTCCCGGATGCAGCAGCCGGGGCCGGCGATCCGGCGGCGAGCACGACGCTCGCGCTCTCGCCGACCGCCGACCAGGGCGGCGGACCCGTCGCCACGAGGGCGTCGAGCAGCGTCCGGGGGTACACGTCACTCTGTGGGCCGACGCCGGACTTAACGCTTCGCAAAACCGTGACACGAACCCCGAAGTGGTCGCCGACTCACCGACCGTGAATCGGATTCGATCGTCGACTGCCCCACGGTTTCCGATCGGCCACGACCGTCGGCTGACCCCGGGATCGATGGCCGATCGATTACGAGCACGACCGACGGCCGGGACCCCGACGGTCGATCGGTCGTCGCCGGCTTCGTCCGATCCATCCGATCGTTCGATCGGCCGAACCGGCCGGGCCGAACTCGGAAAAAGAGCCGGGATCCGGGTCGGAAAAGAAGTTTCTTGTGCGCTGGCGTCGGTAGACCGGACATGGGCTTGTTCGACCGCCTGCGCGGCAACGGCGACGGTCCTCGCGTCGCCTTTTTCGGCATCGACGGGGTCCCCTATAGCCTCATCGAGGACAACCCCGAGACCTTCCCGAACCTCTACGACATGGGAACGGCGGGGTCGGCGGGCGCGATCGACTCGATCGTCCCCCCCGAATCGAGCGCCTGCTGGCCCTCGCTCACGACGGGTCGCAACCCTGGCGAGACCGGGGTCTATGGCTTTCAGGACCGGGAGAACGGCTCGTACGACACCTACGTCCCGATGGGCCGGGACGTCCAAGCTACTCGGGTCTGGGATCGCGTCCAGGAGGACAACCGATCGGCGACGGTGATGAACGTGCCTGTCACGTTCCCGCCCCAACGGGACGTCCAGCGGATGGTGTCAGGATTCCTCTCGCCCGGGGTCGACGAAGCTGCCTACCCCGACGAGTTCAGGGATTACCTCGGTGGTATCGACTACCGGATCGACGTCAACGCGAAACTCGGCCACGACGAGGACAAAACCGAATTCGTCGAGGACGCCCACGCCACGATCGAGGGCCGCTACGAGGCCTTCAGTCACTACGTCGAACAGGACGACTGGGACCTGCTGTTCGGCGTGTTCATGACCACTGATCGGGTCAACCATTTCCTGTTCGAGGACTACGAACGCGACGGCGAGTACAACGAGGAGTTCCTCGAGTTTTACGCGACGGTCGACGAGTACCTCGGCGAACTGCGCGAACAGCTCGCCGACGACGTAACGATGGTCGTTGCGAGCGATCACGGCTTCACGACGCTCGATCACGAGGTCCACTGCAACGCCTGGCTCGAAGAGGAGGGCTGGCTCTCCTACGACGGCGACGACCACTCCGAACTCGGCGACATCGCGGAGGAGACCGAAGCGTACTCGCTCATCCCTGGCCGGTTCTATCTCAACTTAGAAGGCCGAGAGCCGCGCGGCAGCGTCCCCGCCGAGGAGTACGAGGACAGACGCGACGAACTGAAAGCGGCACTCGAGGACTTCGAAGGCCCGAACGGCGAGGCGGTCTGTGAACGGGTCGTCGAGAAGGAGGAAGCCTTTGGGGGAGCCCACGACGACATCGCCCCTGACTTAGTGGCGATCCCGTCGCACGGGTTCGACCTCAAATCCGGGTTCAAGGGCCACGAGGCGGTCTTCGGCACCGGCCCGCGAAACGGGATGCACAGCTTCGACAATGCGGCCCTGTTGATCGACGACGGAGCGACGGTCCGCGAGGACGTCGATCTGCTCGATATCGCACCGACGATCCTCGATCTCATGGAGATCGACTACGAGCGCGGCGAGTTCGACGGCCGGTCGCTGGCGTAATGCCCTCCGGTCGACGGTCGGTGGTCAGTCGTTAGTCGTCGATCATCGACCATCGGTCCCCGGTCGTCCGTTCTGCAGTCCCGGTCCCATTCCGTCTCGGCGCTTCGAGCTTTGGGGCGTATACCCCCGTTCTGCCCTCGTGTTCGATAGTGGGGTAGTTTAACAAGCGTCGGGGTTCGTTGGCCGGCATGACCATCCTGACGGCGATCGACAAGGACCCGGGCTGTGAGGGAGTCGTCTCCACAGCCCAGGAACTGGCGACGGGCTTAGGGAGGGAACTGATCGTGTTACACGTCGTCCCAGAGAGCGAGAACGTAGCGAACGCACGGGAGGGAGTAGAGCGGATCGTCAGCGACGCCGTCGGCGACACCGACGGGGTAACGCTACAAGTCGTCTCCGAACGGGCGAGACGCGACGCGCCGACCGGCCGGACGGCCGGTCACGTTCTCGACGTAGCCGAGGACCTCGATCCGGACTACATCGTCATCGGATCGCGGAAACGCACCCCTCTCGGAAAAGTGTTGCTCGGCAGCGTCTCCCAGCTGGTGTTGACCAACGCCGACGTCCCGGTCGTTACCGTCGAACAGACGACCTGACCGCAGGCGACGACGGTATCGAAGCCAGTGTCGATCGCAACCGCGACCGGAGTCCGCCGAACTCGCCCGCTACCGGGGTTACCGCTCGCATATGGTCGAGTGTCGAGTGGCGACGACCCGACAGCCTCACTCCGAGCGTTCCCGCTTCAAACGGACGTACACCGAGGACGGAACGGAGTCGAACGAGATCGTGAGCAACAACGGGAGGATAATCGCCGCGACGATCATCCCTCCTGCCGGCGGCCCGGCATGGACCGTCGCCGCCACGGCACAGAGGCTTGCACGGAGCACTACCCCGAATAGCGACGATCCGTGTAGAACGCTCCGTCGAACGTTCCCCGTTCGTGTTCACCCTCCCGTTCTCGTTCCCTTAGACCGCTGGCGTGCCGATCCTGCGTCGTTGGCATCTCCGTCAGTTATCGACGCAATGGAGGCTTAGGGTATCGGACGAACGAAGAACGAACTGGACGATCGAGTCCACCATTGCCGTTTTCGCTCCGATCGCGCAGTTCCATCCGTCGTAATTTCGCTTTGCCCGACGTGTCGGCGTCGCCTTCTATCGGCGGTCGGCATGCCCTCGTACCGACGCTGTCCCCGCCTTGACGGTCACCCGGTGTCGGCGCTCACTCGCCTCCCTGGCCGAGCGTTGCCGTGTAAGATCGGTGGAGCCGATAGAACAACTGCATGCCGACGATCCAGCCGACGACGCCGTAGATCGCGTACCCGACCGCCGGCAGATCCGCGTAGAACGTGAGGGCCGCGCCGACGAGTAAGTACGCGGCGACGAACGCGAGGAGGATCCGAATCCCCCGGGGCGAGACTTGCTGGCGCGGATCGGCCATGAATCACTGTCGTCGAGACGGGTAATCAACGCTTCGCCGACCCGAACCGGTCATCGGCACGGCCATGACCTGTCGATCGCGTGATTGGAAGACGCAAAAGATGCGGGTTTCCCATTATTATACATGTTGGACATCCGTTCACCAATGTGGTCATGATACAGACCGTGAGACGCCGTCGCCGGGACGCCTGCCGGCGACGGCGCGTTCGGTTCCCGTCGAACCCGGCGCGGGACGACACGACCGGCGATTCGGCGGGACGTGCGGATCGAGTGGCAACCGGCGACTTCGAGTTCCCCACGGACCGGGTTACCGTCCCTGAGGCGACTTGACATGGGCACGGGAACGGGCACCGAGGCGGACGCGGAGGCGGTGAGCGGCGCGAGCGGGGTGACCGGCAGCACCGAGGACTTCAGGATATCCGAGCCGCCCGAGACGTTCAGAGGCTTTTTCGACTACATGGGGCCGGCATGGGTCTTCACCGCCTCTCAGATCGGCGGCGGCGAGGTCCTGAGCGTCCCCCTCGGCGGTGCGTACCTCGGCATGGAAGGTATCTGGCTCATTCCGCTGATCACCTTTACGAAGATCTTCGGGCAGTACTTCCTCGTACGCTACGGGGTAATGAGCGGGGACACCTTCCTCAACGCGCTGTTCGAACAGCCGTGGTGGCTGAAGTGGATCTTCTATTACGTCTTTCTCGGCGGCCTCATCTACGCGATCGGGTTGTCCGGTCACTTAGGTGAGACCGCCGGTGCCTTCCAGGAGTTGGTTCCCATCTCGACTGCCGTCTGGATGGTCGTGACCGTCCTGTTGGGACTGAGCGTCGTCCTGATGCGTTCGTACGCTCTCTTAGAGAAGATCTCGACGGTGCTGTTATGGGTCTTTCTCCTGATGGTCGCGGCGGTCTCGATCGCCACTGCCGGTCAGTGGTCGAGCAGCCTCGTTGAGGGGCTCACCCCGAGCGTGCCCGGGAACGTCCCCGGCCTGGGCGTTGGCGGGATCGCCTTCGTCCTGACGATGTTCGGTTGGATCGGGGCCGGCTTCGGGCCGACGGTCTCGTACGTTTGGTTCGCGAAGGACAAGATCATGGGGATGTTCGAACCCGTGGACAACGGCACCGAGATCACGAAAAAGGACCTCACCGCTCAGGAGATAGAGCACCTCAAAGGGTGGGGGGACATCGTCTTCTGGCAGAACGTCATCTCGGCGACGATCCTTGCGGTGTTTTCATTTTTCATGTGGACCGCGGCCGCCGCGACGCTTCACGCGAACGGAGTGCGCCCCGACGGCTTCAGCGTCGTCCCGCAGATGGCAGGTATCTTCACCCAGGTCTACGGTGAGTGGTCGGCGGTGATCTTCTTACTAGCCGTGATGTTCGCGCTGTTCTCGACGCTGATCGGGCCGCTGTACGGCATGTCCCGGCTCTGGGAGGACTCGTTTGCCCTCCACGGCGTCTTCGAGAACTACGACGTCCAGCGCGAGACCGTCTTCCGGGGAACGGTAGTCCTGTTCGCGGTGATCCCGCTAGCGCTCAACTTACTGATCGAAGCTCCCCTATTCCTGTTTGCGATCTCGGGCATCCTGTTCGCGCCCGCGGTCGGGTTGATGTACCTCGCCGTAATCTACATGTCCTACACCGACTTCGAGCAGCGATCGCTCGTCCCCGAGCGGACGTGGGCGGTCGCGTTGGGCGTGTTCGCCGGTGTGGTCATGGTTGTGGTCGGATTCTTCGAGGTACTGTAAGCCCGGCTGCACCCAGTTTCGCGATCGCTCGGCTTTTCGACGGTCGGTTCTTCAGCACTCGGTTTTCCGACGTCCGCTCGCTGGCACCGTGGGTTCGGCTCGCCTCCGACCCGAGCGCGACTCGTGAGTCGAGCCGAGACGGGAGACGGGACCGGGAAGCCGAGCGAAAAGGGGACGAACGCGACCGACCCGATCGGACGGTCGCGGGTCGGGAGTCAGGATCTGGCGGCCTCAAGAGTGAGACGTCGCTCGGCGCGCCCGACGACCTGCCGGACCTCCGGGACGGCGTCGATGTTCGCCGAGATGGAGGTGATTCCCTTTTCGACCAGAAAGCGCGCCATCTCGGGTTTCGAACCGGCCTGCCCGGTGATCGTCGTATCGACGCCGTGGGTACGACAGGTCTCGATGACCTCGCCCATCGCCTCGAGAACTGTCGGATGCATCTCGTCGAAGCGATCGGCGATCGCCCCGTTGTTGCGATCGACCGCCAACATGAACTGGACGATGTCGTTGGTCCCGAGCGCAGCGAAGTCGATCCCACACTCTGCGATCTCCTTGACGTTGCGAATGCTTGCGGGCGTCTCGATCATCGCGCCCCATCGGCGTTTCTCGGGGTCGATACCGACGTCCGCCATGAGGTCGCGCGCGCCGAGAACGTCCGTGGGGTCGTTCGGCAGCGGGAACATGACTTCGACGTTGTCGTAGCCCGTGTCGTGCAGCCGCTTGAACGCCCGGAGTTCGAGCTTGCAGAGTTCGGGTTCTTTGAGGCTCCGGCGGATCCCCCGATAGCCTAACATCGGGTTGTGCTCGTGGGGTTCTTCCTCGCCGCCGATCAGTTCGGCGAGTTCGTCCGTCGGCGCGTCGAGCGTGCGCGCGCGGACGGGCCGGGGGTGAAACGCTTCTGCCACCGTTTCGATCTCCGCTGCGATCTCCTCGACGAACGCCTCCTCGCCGTGGTCCTCGACGTAGCGTTTGGGGGTCTTGTTCGTCGCAAGCAGGATGTGTTCGAGCCGAAGCAACGCAACCCCGTCCGCGCCGGTCGCCGCGGCCCGCTCTGCGGCGTCGGGGATCGAGACGTTGACTTTCACCTGTGTCGCCGTCAGCGGGGCGAGCGTCGACCCCGATCCGTTTTCCCCCCCGTCGACTCCCGCTCCCGTTTGTACGTCTTCGCTTCCCGTCCCCGCGTTCGATCCGCTGGCACCCGCGCGGACGGTGCCTCTCTGCCCGTCGAGCGTGATCGCCCGGCCGTCGGCGAGCACGTCGGTAGCGTCGCCGGTTCCCACCACGGCGGGTACGCCGAGCTCCCGGGAGACGATCGCCGCGTGGCTGGTGATCCCTCCTTCGTCGGTGACGATGCCCGCGGCGCGTTTCATCGCCGGGACCATTTCGGGGGTGGTCATCCCGGTGACGATGACGTCGCCCTCGTCGACCCCGTCGGTCTCGGCCGTGTCGGCGACGATCCGAACAGTACCGGAAGCGATCCCGGGGCTCGCGCCGTGGCCCGACGCGAGCGTCTCGCCGTCGGCGGGCGTCGAGCCTTCTTCCGCCTCACTTCCGGTAGTTCCGTCGGTCGCCTCGCGGTCGTCGCTTTCCTCGCCCGTCTCGGTCGTCGTGTCGTCCGGTTTGCTCACGGGAATCCCTCAGACGGTGTCGATACCCAGGGCCTCGTTCGTCCGTTCGATGCTTTCGGCGGCGTCTGCGGTCCCGGCGATCGCACGGATCGCGTCTACGTTCTCGGGGACGACGTCGCTCTCGCGGTGGATCGACTGGAACAACGAGAGGTGCTCGTCGTTCGTCGTGATCGACTCGCCCCAGATCTGGTTTTCGTACAGGTTCATCCGGTCCCGGCCGCGATCGAGCGCGTACTCCTGGAGGTCCCAGCCGGACTCGATCCCCAACTGCTCGGGGATGACGTGGATACGCGACTGCTCGGAGAGGAGATCACGCACCGCCGCGGCGTCAGGGGAGTCATTCAGAGTGACGGTGAGGCTGTGGACGTGGTGGCGGATCGTCGGCACCTTCATGCCCATCGTTTGAATTTCGCCGATCTCGGGGAGCACTTCCAAGGCGTCCGGACCGTGGTGGGAGGGAAGCGTGGTGGGATCGGGCTTGATGACCGCGTGGTCGCCCCGACAGCGCACGAGCGTGACGTCCGCGCGCTCGATACCGTACGCCTCGATGAGCGGGGCGAAGGTCCGATTGAGCCCCGTCGTGTTACAGGAGACGATTCGGACGTACTGCTGGCCAATGGCCTCCTCGTAGTTCGCAGGCGCGGTGAAACTCGTCTCGGCGACCTCGGCCGATTCGCCGCCCTGGAAGATCGCGGGCGTGTCGTGCTCCGCGTAGACCGGCCGGTACTGTGCACCCATCCCCGCCGGCGTGGCGTCGACGACGATCTCGCTGTCGGCGATCAGGTCCTCGACGACGCCCGCCGCCGGGATCGACGCCGCCTCGAAGTCGTCGTGGCGCTCCTCGGGAGCGTAGACGGCGTATCCGCGGCGACGGGCCGCGTCGGCCGTGTGGTTCGGCCGCGACTTCGAGACGCCGACGAGTTCCATGTCGGGCATCTCGGCGACCGCGTCGGCGACGCGCTTGCCGATCGTTCCGTATCCGTTGACACCGATCCGTAGCATGTGCGCTCCGACGGACGGCTGTTGCCGACCTATACATGTGGACTAGCGCATATTTTGCATGATCTATGACCAGCGACATACCGTGGAACCGTCCGCCCGCAATCGGATGGAGGGGACGTCGGTATCGGTCGTCGGTTTCCTCAACGCGTCGTTTATGACTCGGGCGGTCGAAGCGTGTCAGTATGACGCTCTCGGACGCCGAACGTAAGGACTTGGAGAACCTCCGGCTCCGACTCCGGACGATGAGCGGGATCGAGAAGCTAGAGGCGATCGAGAACGACGAGTGGGACGAGGCAGAAACCACGGAAGCGATCGGCAAAAGCGTCGCGTATGGCACCGCCGCCGATCACCTCGCAGCGGTCTTGGAAGGAAGCTACGAACGAATGGACGTTCACGAAACCATCGAGGACCTCCCCCAACAGTGGACGCTCAACCTGCTTCGATACGCCGCGTACTCCGAACGCGGCGAGGACTGATTCGACGGCAGCTACACGAGCGCCAACTTACCGGCCGTCCCCCGACGAGTGTCCATGAGCGCCGTTGACGCGAACGAGGGAAACGGGGACGCCAGCAAAGGCAGGTGTCAGTGCTCGTAAAAACCTCGGCCCGTCTTCGTCCCGAGGTCGCCGGCTTCGACCTTTCGCTTGAGCAGATACGCCGGCTGGTAGCGATCGCCGAGTTCCTCGTGCAGCGTCTCGGTGGCGTCGAGACAGACGTCGAGGCCGATGTGGTCGGCGAGTTCCAAGGGACCCATCGGGACGTTCGTCCCCAGTTTCATCCCGCGGTCGATGTCCGTGGCGGAGGCGACGCCTTCGTCGAGCGCGCGAACCCCCTCGTTGATCCAGGGCATAAGGATCCGATTGGTGACGAAGCCGGGTTTGTCGTCGACCTCCCAGGTCTCCTTGCCCAACTCTTCGGCGAAGGCGTGGGCGAGCTTGCGCGTCCCGTTAGCGGTGTGTTCCCCGACGACCACCTCGACGCCGCTCATTACGGGTACCGGGTTCATGAAGTGAAGGCCGACCACCTGTTGAGGCCGATCGGTCGCACTCGCGATCGAGGTCACCGAGAGCGTGCTCGTGTTCGTCGCGAGCACCCCTTCCTCGGCCACGATCTCGTCTACCTCGGCGAAGACGTCCCGTTTGACCGCCATGTTCTCGACGGCCGCTTCGATCACTATGTCGCAATCGGCGAGATCGGCGAGGTCGGTGGTGCCGGTGATCCGCTCGCGGGTCGCCTCGGCTTCCTCGTCGGTCGTCCGGTCGCTCTCGACGAGCCGTTCGAGGCTGGTAGAGATCGCGTCGAAGCCCCGGTCCAAATACTCCGCTTCGATGTCGCGCATCACCACGTCGTAGCCGCGGTGCGCACAGACCTGGGCGATACCGCTGCCCATCGTCCCTGCACCGACGACGCCGACCATCTCGATATCCGCTAGTTCGAGCATACCGTCCTTGCTCGTGATTCGCCCGTAAGCCTACCGACCCTCGCCGGAACGATCGATGGATCGACGGACCGACCATTGGACACCTCCGGTCGGAACGGCCGGTCGGTTCCGCGTCGACCCCGACCGACGTCCCGGCTTCGCGTCGGATCGGTCGGTTCTTCGATCGCCCCGAGTCGGTCGGTCGCTTCGACCGGTCGGTCGGGTCGGGTTGAGCGGCAGCCGCCGCCGATCGGGCGAACGACCAGGGCTAAGTTCCATCGCGCACAGGGGTCGGTATGGCGGAGGGCGACCTGCGCGTGTTACTCGTCATGAACGCCGTGCTCTCGGCGGCGCTCGGAGCGGTCGTCGTCTGGGGGCTCGCGTTCATCGACGTGCTCGTCTTCTCCTTCGAGACCGTTGGGCTCGTGACGGTGGCGCTCTTTGCGCTCACGTACCTCGCTGTCCTCCGGTAAGCGCGTCGAAAAATTGGGGGTAGGGACAAAGCGGACGCCGCGAACCGGGTCCGACGGAACTACGACTGCGGTTTCCAGTCCATCTTGACCGTCACGGTCTCGCGAGCGCCGCGTAGCAACGAGGAGGTCTCCCGGACGCCGACCTCCATTGCGATCGTCGACGGCGGCGAGAGATGCACCGTCCGGTTTTCGATGTCGATGTCGAAGGTGTCCTCGTCGCGGAGTTCGGCGGCGAGCGCTTCGAGGCGCTGTGCGGCCTCCTCCAAGCTCATCTCGTTTTCATCGAGGTCTTTCGCCATACGCTTCCGGCCACGACAGCAACCCTGATAAACCCTAGTGAGACGGCATCGGCCGTCGGCGGTCGCCGCGGTGTCGACGTCGAACCCGCCGCGGTCTTGGCCGTGTTTCGTGTAGCAGCTTCCGGAGAAGGAGCCGCCGAGACAGTTTGGGGAGCCGACCTCGGAGTCCGTAGTCGTTCGAGAGACCTCCGGTCTCTTGTGATAAGCGTGGGACTCTGTGAGTCCCACGGACCATGCGAGCGGAGTCGTTCGAGAGGACCTCTGGGCCTCTCGTGATGTGGTCAGAACGCTCCGCGTTCTGACTGCAAGTGGGACCTTCGATCCCGCAATGAGCGTGGGGCTCGGAAAGTCCCACAAACCTGCGAATAGCGAGGCGCGAGCGCCGCGAGCGCCTCGAAAGCGAACGGGGAGCGAGGCGACCGTCCGGCCCCTTCCAGTCCCACTCGAATCGGTTTTCATCGGTCTTCGCCGGTTAACTAAACACCGCCGCGTTTAGGCTCGTCAGTGTCGCCGGTCTCGGCGTTTCAGTCGTCGCTACCCGAGCCAGCGTCGATCTCGCTGGACGCGGGATCGAGGTACGACTCCCAGAGGTCAAGCGTCACCCTGACGTTCGGGTCGCCTCCCTCGCCCCAGAGCTCCTGACCGTCGAAGGCGACCTCGTAGAGGGGTTCGGCGATCGACTCGCCGTGGGCGTTCGCGTCCGGGAGGGCGTACGTACCGCGACGCGCTTCGACGACGCCGCGGGCCCGCCGGGCGTAGCGCGGACAGCGCGTGTGACCCGCCGGACAGTGGTTCCGGACGCGGACCGCCTCGCCGATCGCGAAGCGCGGCTCGTTCCCGTCGTGTTGGAAGCCGTAGGCCTCGGCGACGCCCGCCGCGAGGTCGGCGACCAGTCCCGGTTCGACGCGCTCGGGAACGGTTCCCTCGCCGGCCTCGAACGTCGCCGTTCGCGCTCGAAAGTCCTCGAAATCGATCGTCCCCGACTCGCACAACAGCCGCGCGAGGCCTGTTACCCACCGGTCGTAGTAACTCGCTTGTAGGTATCGGTCGGGGTCCATCCGCTCGATGCTGTGGCGGAACTCGTCAATGTTCGCGAGTCCGTTGCCGAGCGTCGCGACGAACAAGCTATAGGCGATTCCCTCCCAGCGGTCGTGAAACGGTTCGTAGCCGTCGGCGTCACCGCCGTCGTCCGCCCCGTCGACCACGAGTGGACCAAACCCGTCCATGCCGCCGACATCGTGAATGCCGTCCATGATAGGACCAACGGCTACGGGAGACATAAGTCGGCGGGGCGGATTCCGCCGGACCGGATCCTGCCGGATGGATCAACGAGCGACGAACGGCAAGCACCGGCGAAAGCCGGTAGGAACCGATTGGAACCGACCGGAATCGACAGGACACCCGGTTGAACGGGTCAGGACCGCAGTCGTTCCAGCACGGGGATTTCGGCGATCCGTTCGTCGGTTAGCGCGTCCCAGTCGATTCCAGTGGGGTACTTGAGAGCCGTCCCCGCTCGGATCGTTCGCTCGGGCGTGACGACGAGCGAGAGAGGGACATCGTGGGTATCGGGCGCGAGATCCGCGTCTATGACCTGACGTTCATGGACCGTCGTCGCGACGGGCGTCTCGCCGTCGACGAGGCCCAGTTCCCGGCACACGGCGTATTCGAGGTCGCTGTAGCCCTCGCCCTTGCCGATCCGAGCGCCCGTCTCCGAAACCGCGACGCTGCCGCTCACGATCAGGTCGATTCCGGCCATTTCCTCGGGATCGACCGGGACGCCGACCTCCGCCGAGCCGCCGATCGTCGTCGCGCTCTCGTAGTCGTCGATCTCGGCGGGGTCAAGCCGGAAGAACGGCTTCGCGTCGCACAGTCGGGGCACCGCCATATAGATCGTCTTGCCGGCTCGGAGGGCGGCTCTGCGAACCGGCAGCTGTGGCGAATCGGGGTTCGCCTTGAGGACCTCGGCGTCGTGCCACGCGTCCGTTTCGGCGAGGCGATCGGCCGCCCGGCCGGCACCGGCGAAGTTCGGGATCCGGCCGTGTGGTGGGTAGGGAAACCGCGCTTCGCCGGACTCCTCTAGCTCGTCCCACACTCGCTCTCGAAACGACTCTTTGTTCACAAGCGGGATCGGCTGGCCACAGTCTTAAACTCGACTCGAACGCCAGCGGCGAGCGGTCGCGGGGCAGGAGCGACGTATGGCACGTCAATATGGGATCGGTAGCGGTAGTTGAGTGATGAAGGCCGCCACAATCCACTTCGGGTGGGACTGGAAGGGGCCGGGCGTTCACGGGCGCTTCGCGTCCGTGAGTTCGGGAGAGCGAAGTGGTTCGAAAGACGCCTTCGGCGTCTTGTGCTATCTCGCGAAGCGAAGCTTCGCGATGAGTCCACAGGAGGAAAGCTCCTGTGAGATGCCGAGAGGCGCGAAGCGTCTCTCGTAGCACTCTCACATAGCTCGGCGAACCCCGGCGAAATTAAGGACCGCAGGAGCGAGCGACGAGGACCGCGAACCATGCGAATAGGCCTCCGGCCGTGAGCAGAAGCCGAGCGGGAAGGGGGCTTCCTGAACAGTCTCAGCAGCCATCTTTTCCCAAAAGCTGCTATACGAAACACGACCGAGCGACGACCCGAAACCCGTTTAGCGACCGGCACGTAGCCCCGACGATGGCGGCTATCGGACTCGACGATACCGATTCGCGCGACCGAGGGATGTGTACGACCTACCTCGCCGCGCGGATCGCTACACGCCTGCGCGAACGCGGCTACGGCGTCTCGCGCCCCGTGCTCGTCCGGCTCAACCCCGCGATCGAAGCGAAGACCAGAGGCAACGCCGCCCTCGCGATCCATGTCGACCGCCCCAACCGGGCCGACCGCCCCGACCAGGCCGACGCGAACGCGGATGCGGACATAAAGGTAGACGAGACCCTTTCGGTCGCCCGCGAGGCGATCGACGCCGCCGCCGAGACGGCCGACCCGAACACCGATCCTGGGCTCGTCGTCGCGCCCGGTAGCAACGTGCCACCCGCAGTCGCCGCGTTCAGTTCCCGAGCGGTCACGGACCGGCTCACGATCGCCGCGGCCCGCGCAGCCTGCGAGACGACCGGGTTCAGGTATCACGAGTGGGGCAACGGGCGCGGGCTGATCGGCGCGCTCGCGGCGGTCGGGGCCCGACGAGCGTTCTCGGAATGGACGGTCGAACACATCGCGTACCGCGAGCCCGAGCGATGGGGCACCCCACGCAGCGTCGACGCCAAATCGGTCTTCGCGGCAGCCGATCGGGGCTATCCCGAGGTCTGGGACACCGTCGATCGCGGCGAGCGCGAGGTCGTCTGTGTGCCCCGAACGCCCTGCCCGGTGCTCTTCGGCGTCCGGGGCGAGAACCCAGCGGCCGTCGAGCGCGTTGCCGCCGGTATCGAGAGCGAGCCGATCGCGTGTGCTGAAACCTTCCTGACCAACCAGGGCACCGACACCCACCTTCGCGAGGGGACGATCGCGACCGCCGAGGAGGGCCGTTCCTATCGGCTTTCGGGGGTCGTCGCGAGCGCGCCCGAAACCCGACGCGGCGGCCACGTCTTCTTCGATCTCGGCAGCGGCGGTAGCGATGGTGGCGGCGGAGGGAACGACGGTGACGATACCGGCAGTAGTGAGCGTGTCGACGAACGTACGGAGGGTTCTCGACTGCGCTGTGTGGCGTTCGAGCCCACCAAGCGCTTCCGTGACCGGGTGCGTGCGCTACGCGTCGGGGATCGACTCGTCGTCTGCGGCGAGGTCTCGGCAGAAACGTTGAAACTCGAGAAGTTCGCCGTCCGCGACCTCGTACGAACCGAACGAGTAGTCCCGACCTGCCCGGACTGTGGGACCTCGATGGAAAGCGCCGGACGCGATCAAGGATACCGGTGTCGCGACTGCGGGACCGATCGTGACGGGAAGGTCTTCCGATGGATCGAGCGCGATCTCGACGTCGGCTGGCACGAGGTGCCGCCGCGCGCCCGCCGTCACGTCGCGAAGCCCCTGATCCGGGGCGGGTTCGACGCGCCGACCTTCCCCGAGCGGTAACACACCGCCAGCGAAGAACTCAGGCTTTGAGCCCGCTGCCGGTGAGCGGGACGACGATGTCCTCGTCGGCGTCGACATCACCCCGAGCCCGGTATTCCCGGAGGGCCGCCGGCGCGACCGCGCACGTCGGTTCGGTATACAGTCCCGCCTCGTGCAGTCGGTCGAGCGCCCGCTCGGTCGCGTCCGCGTCGATCGCGATCGGTCCCCGCCGGTCTCGGTAATCGCTTCGAGTATTTCCGCGCGCCGCGCCGGTTCGCGCATCCGGATGCCATCGGCCAGGTCGTTCTCCCTTCCGCTCACGTCTTCATCCTCGTTTCCGTCCCCGTTTCTGCCCTGTGAACCTGTCATGCCCCCTTGATTCGAGTGGAGTTCGCGTGCAATCGGATCGTATCCGGCGGCCTGTGCGCCGTAGAGCCGCGGTATCTCCTCGGTCCAGCCCGCGTCGTACAGCGCCCGAAACCCTCGATACGCTCCGAAAAAGAGCGTCCCGTGGCCCAGGGGGAGAACGAGCGCGTCGGGTGCTTCCCAGCCGCGCTGGTAGGCGATCTCCAGTGCTACAGTCTTCGTCCCCGCGTAAAACGCCGGGTTCCAGGTGTGGCTCGCGTACCACGCTTCGGTGTCGTTACGTTCGTTCTCGCTTTCTCCGTCGTCGTTCCTGTCGTCGGTTTCTCCGTTTTCCACGGCCGCTTCGTTCGCTCGGCCGCCGTCGGCCCGCTCGATACACGCGTTCGTGACCGCTTCCCTCGATCTCGAGACGCGGACGACGCTCGCACCGGCCTGTCGGATCGCCCGTAGTTTCGAGTCTTTGACTTCGGCTGGGACGTAGATCTCGGCGTCGATCCCCGCGTGGGCGGCGTAGGTCGCGATCGCCGCGCCGGCGTTGCCCGACGAGTCTTCGACGACACGCTCGGTCCCGATCTCGACTGCGCGCGATGGCGTCGTCGCTGCGCCCCGATACTTGAAGATCCCCGTCGGAAAGACGTACTCCAGTTTGGACTCGCAGTCGAAGTCCGGCGTGTCGATCAGTGGCGTCCATCCTTCCCCGAGCGTCACCTCTCCCGACCGGCAGGAACTCGGCGAACGTCCAGAGCCCCTTTCCGGTATCTACTTGAGTCGGGGCCGGCGGCCCGCCTGCCGGCAGGGGACGCGCCGCGAACTCCAATGGATGCCCACAGACACATCGCCAGGGCTCGTCCGGTCCCGACTCGTACTCGCGGCCATAGGCCGGACAGCGAAGCGACGGGGGCGACGGTTGGGACATACCGCCCCTTCGACATCGGCGATCAAAGTTTCTAGGACCGGGCTCGAGGTCGTGCTTGGTTAGCAGCTTTCGGGCAAAGAGCCGCCGGGACCGTTTCGGAAGCCCTCAAGCACTCGGCTCGGGGGCTCGCTGTCGTTCAAAAGACGCTTCACGTCTTTCGTGATGTGATCAGAACTCTTCGAGTTCTGATTTACTCACGAGAACTCCGTTCTCGTGAGTAAATGGGAACTCTTCGAGTTCCGATCACATCACGAAAGACGCGAAGCGTCTTTTGAACGACAGCGAGCCCCCGAGCCGAGTGCTCGAGGGCTTCCGAAACGGTCCCGGCGGCTCTTTGAGTGCGAGCGGACAAGGACCCCAGCAAAAACCTGGGTCTTCTAGACGTGATCGAGATCCGTCGCGACCGAACAGATGTACTCACCACTTGCGACCTGTGGGAGCCGGCGCGTTCGCCAGAAGATGCCATCGGTGTCGGCGCTCACCTCCGCTTCCCGCTCGCCGAAGACGCTCGTCACCGAAAAGAGGTGTTCGCCGCGCTCAACCCGGTCGCCTAATTCCTTACCGAGGTCGATCAGCCCGCCGGCCGGCGCGCCGTACTGCTCGAAGCCAGTGGCTCTGACTTGGTCGTTTTCCGGCGCGCTTCCGTCTACCATCTCGAGGTACGAGAGGACGTTCTCGACGCCCTGGACGCCGACCTCGATGCTGCGTTCGTCCCAGCCGACCGACCCGCCCAGTTCCGGGTCGATCATCGGTACGCCCTCGTCGGGGGCGGCGCGTGCCAACTGGCCGTCGGGGCCCTTCTGATCGAGGACGTACCCGCAGTCGAAGGCCTTCGCGAGGTCGAGACACTCCCCGTGAAGCCGGTGGCGGGGACCACACCGCACGCGGGTCTCGTGGATCATCCGGCTCGTCGACCCCTGGTGGAGGTCCAAGCCGTAGTCCGCCCGGGTCGCCGCGTCGAAGGTCGCCGCCGCGATCCGTTCGGAGGAGGTGCCGTTCTCGTCGCCCGGGTACGCTCGATTCAACTTCGTGTCGTCGATCGGATTGCGGTGTTGGGCGACCTGGAAGCCGTGGTAGTTCGCGATCCCCACGACGAGGATCGTCCCCGACAGTTCCGCCGGATCGATCCGCGGGGCGACTCGTCGGACAACGCCGACGCCGTTGAGTTCGTCGCCGTCCGACGCCGCCTGGAGATACAGCACAGGCCCCTCGGCCGCACCATTAACGACCGCGACCGGCAACCCGATCGGACTGCCGTCGCGCGACTGACCGACGGCGAGCCGACCTGTCGCCCGCTCGCCGGGGGCCGCGCTCGCCGAACCGAGGGTCGTCATTACAGGAGAGGGAGGGCCGATTCCCTTGAGGGTTACCATACTCACCCTCCTTTCCTGGTCTTCGATCGGTGTTCAGCGGCCGGCGACCGACGGCTGACGACCGGCAACCGGTGACCGACGACTGGCGACGGGCAGCGACCTGTGATCGGTGACTGGCAGTCGACACGGCGGACGACTGGTGATCGACGCGGCTTTGAGACGGTCGATTCTAAGGACTACTGTGTCCGAGTCAGACCGGCCGCGCTCGCCGACCGCGACCTTTCTGGCGGCGCTCGACGCCCCCCGAAACGCGAAACGCGGGTTCGCGTTCGGCATCGCGCTGACGCTCGCCGTGCTCGTCGTGTTCGTTCTCGTGCCGGGAACGACCCGCTCGCCGCTGTTGTATCTCGTGTTAGCGGTCGTGCTCGCGACCTCCTCGGGTGCGCTGGCGACCGTCTTCCTCATTGCGATCGCCGCCTATCGCCTGGCGCGCGAGGAGTGACCACACCCGAGTAGCCCATTCGGTCCCTGAAGACGATCACGAACCGTCGCCGAGCTATCGTTCCGCGTCGGCGTCACACGCCCGGTCGAGGAGGTCGGTCACTGCCGCGAGCGCCCCGACCGATCGCTCGCCCCTAACTGTCCCTGCCGACTCGTTCCACGACACCACGTTCGCCTCGACGAGCGCCGGGAGGTGGACCTGGAGCAAGGAGACGTAGACGCACTTGCGCTGGCGCTCGGTGACGTGTTCGGCGGGGATATCGTGTTCGGCCGCCGTGACCGCCCGCGAGAGGTCGTTCACCGACGCGACCCCCTTCGGACGCCGGGCGAGATACGAGAGAACCGCTCGCCGACGCCCGTTACGCAACACTGAAAAGACCTCCTCGGCCGGGAGGGGGACGGCCGCCGACTCACCGGCCCGCTCGTCGGCGTCCGCGACCTGCGCTTCGAACAACGACGATTCGTCGACCCGCTTCTCGGCGTCGCCCACTCGGGGTCGCTGCCGCGAGCGCTGGACCATCGAGTTAGATCCCCGTCCGCGATCGTTCGCTCACCGACGGCCCCGTTTCGCTGCGGCCGTCCGTCTCGGGTCGGCGGGCTGCCTCCCTGGCGTCGCTAACAACGTCGACTCGGTCGGAACACATGGTACGATGGTACCTGCCGGTGCGAGCCCATTATACGCACTGTCGGTCCCGCGTTCCGCTCATCGGAACTCGTTTCACGCCGCGAAACGGGCCGCGAGCCGCCGACCTACCGGGCTACCGAACCGTCGAACCGCCAGGCTGTCGGCTCATCGGGTCGTCGATCGCTGGTCGACCGTCGTCGGGTTCGCGGAACGGCTCGCTCTCGTCGGTTCGCCGCCCGTTGGTTCGAACTCGGCCTCCCCGTCCCGGGCTACGGCGCTTCGACAACGGTTTCGGCTTCGGTCCCGGCTCCGAGCCGTCTCGCCTCGCGCCGGTAGCGTTCGTACGTTCCGATCGCCCAGTCGACGAGCGCGTCGTCGGTGCCGTCGAGACAGGCACGCGGGTTCCCCGCGTCGTCGTACGCGCCGACTAGTACGCGCTCGTCGTCGAATACCGCGAGCCCGAACGACACCGCTTCGGGGTGGACGTAAATGGTGAAGTTCTCGCTTTCGACCCCGAGTTCGTGGGCTGCGGGGTAGGCCTCGCGTGCGGTGTCGAGCACCGCCTCGTCGATCACGACCCCCATCTCGACGCCGCCTTCGACGAGCGGCCGGCTCGCCTCGTTGAACACGTGGCTGACGATGGGGACGATCCCCCGCATCCGCTTCGGCGCGACCGCCGCGAAGACCTGCTCGTAGTGTTCTACCGTAGCGTGGGGGTTCTCCGGGGTCGCTTCGACCACGGTTGATCCCGGGAGCGTCCCGACCGGGAGCGTCCGTGCGACCTCGCCCAAGTGCCGGAGGAATTCCTCGTAGTCGCCCGTGATCGAGACCGTCCCGATGAGGTCCTCGTAAGCCCCGAGAACGAGCGCGCCAGCGGCGGTGAGCCGGTGGTCGCCCCCGGATTTCCGGGCCCATCCCCGCGTCGTGAAGCCGTCGAGACAGCGATGAACCGTCGAGCGCGGCAGCGAGCATCGCTCCGCTAGTTCCGCACCCCGACCGGGCCGCTCGCGCAACGCCCGGAGTACCCGAACCCGGTTCGATGACCCGGCGAGAAAGGCGGCGTGTTCGTGTGTGGTCGCTCGCCCATCCGTATCCATGCGCGTTCGTTGCACGACACGGGACATATATTCTACGCCTAAATATGTCAACCGGTGAACCCCACTATCCGTTCTCGTCCCGCTATCATTCGCCGAAACGGGTGTCTCGGTGAGAAGTCCCGCTACGGCATTAGGGCATGCGATTGCCTGCTGGACAAGCGGCAGGAGTGGGACTGAAACGGGCCGACCGCTCGGCGTTCTCGTGAGCGAGCGCCAGCGAGCGAACGAGGGCTCGAAGGGCGAGCGCAGTCGTTCGAGAGAGCGAAGCTCTCTCGTGATGAACGAAAGACGTCTCCGGCGTCGTTCGAACTATGAGTTCTTCGTAGAACCCCGGCGACGCAAGCACCGTGGTTCGAGAAACGCAAAGCGTCTCTCGTCATAGCGGGAAATCTGAAATTTCCCGCTTGCAGCAAAAACGCTCCGCGTTTTTGCCACATCACGAAAGGCGCTCCGCGCCTTTCGAACGACAGGAACGAACGTAGTGAGCGACGAGGCGCACAGCGAGCCGCGGGTAGCGAGGGACCGGAGGTCCCACGGACCATGCGAGCGGGCCTGCGGCCCGCGAGCAGAAGCCGAGCGTGTCGGGGGCTTTCAAACCGTTTAACGCGATTCCTTGTTCTGTTTCAAAATTTCTCGTACCGACACCACCGATCTCGCAGGCACAACCCTTAGGCCCCGTCGTTCACCACTCATCGCAGTGCCCGATCGCGACCGCTTTGCCGGCTCCGCCCGCCTCGCCGAGACGTTGCTCGCCGCCGCGGTCGCCGTCGCCGCCGTGTGGTTCGTACTCGCGTTCGTGACGATCGCCGCCGCCCGGCTGTCGTACCCGTTGCCCTTGGAGTGGATGGAAGGCGGCCTCGTGCTCGAAACCCGTCGCGTGCTCGCCGGCGAAGCGCTGTACGTCCGGCCGACCCCCGAGTTCGCCCCGTTCATCTATCCGCCGCTTTTCTTCTACGTCGCCGCCGCCGTGTCCTCGATCACCGGCCTCGGCTACCTGCCGTTACGCCTCGTCGCGATCGGGTCGACGCTCGGCTGCTTCGCCCTCCTCTTCTGGCTCGTCCGCCGGGAGACCGGCTCGTCGCTCGGAATCGACTCGCCCATCGAGACCGACTCGCCGCTCCCGGCGCTCGCCGCCGTTGGCCTGTTCGCCGCGCTGTACCCCGTCGCCGGCGCGTGGTACGACCTCGCGCGGGTCGATATGCTGTATTTGCTCTTCGCGCTCTGTGTCGTCGCCGCCGTCCGAGTCGGCCGCGGCGCGCGGGCGGGGATCGCCGCCGGCGTCGTTTTCGCGCTCGCCTTTCTCACGAAACAATCGACGCTGCTCGCACTCTCGCCGCTCGTTCTCTACGCGCTGTTCTATAAGCGCCGCTTCGGGGTCGCCTTCGCCGCGAGCGCCGCCGGCCTCGTCGGCGCGAGCACGCTGTTCTTTCAGGCGACGACCGACGGCTGGTTCCTCTATTACCTCTTCGAACTCCCGACGATGCACCCAACGAAGGGACGCCGACTCCTGACGTTTTGGACGCAAGACTTGCTCCGACCGCTCGGACTCGCGACGGCCGTCGCGGTTGGCTACGTCGTCAGCGCGCTCGGCGGCGAGCGCACCGAGACCGGCGTCTTCTATGGCCTCCTTCTGTGTGGGTTCGTCGGGGCCTCGTATCAGGCCCGGCTGCACACTGGCGGGGCCGAAAACACCCTTATCCCGGCGTACGCCGCGCTTTCAATCGGGTTCGGGCTCGGAATCGCCGCCGCGCTCCGGGCGGCAAGGCGATATGGGGATCGGTCGCCCGGCGTCTCGCCCGCGATCGGCCGATCAATACTACTGATCGCCGTGCTGCTCCAGTTCGCGACGCTCGTCTACGTGCCCGGCGCACACGTCCCGTCGCCCGCCGCGACCGAGCGCGCCGAGCGATCGATCGACGCGACCGCCTCGGTGGACGGACCCGTCTTCTCGCCGGTGTCCCCCTATGTGGCCTACATGGCGGGCCACGAACCGACGGCCCACAAGATGGCCCTCGTCGACGTATTGCGCGCCGAGCCCCATCCTGAACGCGCCGCGCTCCGCGCCCGCATCGACCGTGCGCTCGTGGCCGAACCCCGGTATCGCACCGTACTCACCCACGGCGGGGTGTACGCTTTCGGTCGCATGGCGAAAGCCTACCGGTACGACCGGACGTTCCCGCGTGGCGCGCGACCGCCCCGACCGATAACCGGCGCTCGCCCCCACCCACGGAACGTTCTCGTCCCGAAAAATCCCGCGGCCGTCGCGAACCGAACGACCGCCACGAACCGAACCGCCGACGGGAACCGAACGGTCAGTAAGAACAGTAGCGCCAACGGGAACGCCGCTTCGTTCGTAGGCGCGGTCGCGTCGAGCGACCGCCCGGCGATCGGCGCCGTGACCTGACCGTCGTTCCCCTTCGTCCCGATCCTGCCTCGACTCAGTCGCTCCTGGTCGATTACCCGCCGCCTCCCGCCAGGGCTTCGATACGTTCGGCACCCATCTGGGTTCCCTTCGTGATCAGCACGTCGCCCGCGTGCAGTTCGGTCTCGGGGCCCGGCGAGACCACCCACTCGTTCCGTGCCCGCTGGCCGCCGCTCATCAACCGGTCGTCCCCCGACGCGGGGACCTGGGTCCCGGGTTCGTTCTCGCTCCCGCTCTCGCCTGTGCCTCCGTTCCTGCCCCTGCCGTCGGCCCCGTTCCTGTCCCCGTTCACGCCGTCGTCGGTCCCGCGGCGCACGGCGATTACCCGCATCCCCGTCTCGGTCCGGATCATCCGCTCGCCGATCGTCACGCCGTCTAAGTCGCTGCCCGGGGAGACGACCGACCGGACGAGCACCTCGTCGGATTCGAGCACGGCTTCGGCGATCACGGGGTGGGTGCCGATCCCTCGGAGCACTCCCTCGGAGATCTCGACGGCCGCGTCGGAGATGACCTCGGTACTACGGCCGAGGTGAACCAACCCGCGGAGGCTTACCGGGTCGTCGACCCGGCCCGCTGCCCGCAGCGTCCAGGCTTCGAAGCGCGACTGGAGCGCGTCGACCTCGACTTCGAGTTCGACGACTTCCCGCGCGAGGGCGTCGCTGTCGAACAACACCGCGCCGTAGGCGAGATCGACCGCGAGTTCGCTCATGTTCTTCATGAGCACGATTGCACGCATTGCCCGCTCGACGTCCTCGATCTCGGTCTCGGGCGCGTCGGGCGGGTCGTAGGCCTCGCCCGTCGCGCTCTGGTAGACGCCTTCGACGTCGTCGGCCGCCCCGCGGAGCAGCACCGTCGTCCCGGGTTCGAGGCGGGTTTCGGGTCCAGGATCGGTGTTCCACTCGCCGTCGCGGTGGATCGAGATCGCCCGGACGCCCGTCTCGGTCTCCAGATTGAGATCGCCCAGATCCCCGCCGGCGAGGCGGGCGTTATCGGTTACCCGTGCTCGGGCGACGGTTTCGAGCGCGTCGGGCAGCGCGGCGGTCATCGCGTCGGGCAGGCCCATGTCCTCGGCGACGACCTTCGCGATGTCGCCCGCTGCGTCCGAGATCTTCTCGGCGGCGGCGACGATGCCGAGCACCGGTGCCAAGGCTTCCGCGTCCTGCGGGCTCCGTGCGGCCATGAGCAGGCTCATCCGCGCGCGCATCTGGAGCACGTCCATGCGCTGTTCGAGCTCTAAGACCTCCTCCGCGACGCCTTCCGAACCCAGAAGCACCGCCGAGTACGAGAGGTCGATCAACAGCTCCGCGGTGTCTTTCATTTCCGCTAAGACCTGTTTGACGCTCACCGGCTCGTAGGCGACCTCCCCGGCCATACCCACGGGATCGACCCCGGGGCGAAAAAAGCGTTCGCCCGACTTCCGAGGCCGTGTTTAGTTTGGTGGCTTCCGATAGAAGGAGCCGTTGAGACCGCTTTGGAAGCCCCCGGGCACTCGACTCGGGGGGCTCGCTGTGCTCCTCAGCTCGCTCGCTCCGCTCACTCGCTTGCGGTGCTTGCGTCGCCCGCCGTCGCCGAGCGGTCGGCCCCTTCCAGTCCCACCCAAATCGGTTCCTGTTGCTCTTCACCGATTCACTGAACACCGTTACTCCCGATCGATTGCGCCCCTTCGATCGACAGGGCAGGTCGGGCGTCATGATCGCGTCTCGCCATTCGACGACTCCGCAATCGCTTCTACGAGGCCGTAGCCGAGCGCGAGGCCGAACCTGAAATCGAGCCGCCGGTCGCGGTCGAACCCCGACCCGAGGCTCGTATAAAAGAAGCTACGAACCGCCGGGTATCCGCCGTCGGATCGGCTGTGACAAGACAGTTCAGCGTGGGTCGCGGAGCACCGCCGATGACCGATTCCTTCGAGGTCCACGAGCGCGACGGCGCGGCACGGATCGGCGAACTCCGGCTGACCGATCCGGTTTCGACGCCCGCGCTCGTCGACCGCGAGAACGTCGATCAGCTCTCGATCTCGACCTCGTCCTCCTCGTCGTCCGCTCCCGACGGCCTCGTCGACACGATCGTTCGCGACGCCGGCAGCCTGTGGCCGACCGAACGCGAGCCGCCCGCCGGCGACGAATCGGCGCTGACGATACTGCCCCACCGTGGCCTGCCCGCGGGCACCCCCGACGACGTGAGCGAGGCCTTCGCGACCGAGTATCCCGACGTCCCGTTCCCCAGCGCCGCGGTGGTCGCAACGGCTACCGCCGCGGACCACGGCACCGACGCCTACGTCCTCTCGGACGCAGGGGGGCTAATGGGCCACGCCCGGGCGTTCGTCGACGGGCTGATCGGCGTCAAAGAGTCGATCCCGGCCGATACGGCGCTGTACCTCCCAGGCGTCGCGACGCCGGCGAACGTCTCGTTGTGCGTCTACGCCGGCGTCGACCTCGTCGATCCGACGCGGGTAGTCGTCGCCGGCACACGAGGTAGGTATCTCACGAGCGAGGGCGAGCGCTTCCTCGCCGATCTCTCAGAACTCCCGTGTCCGTGTCCGGCCTGCGCCGCCTCGATCGAGGCGTTCGATCGCGACGACTGCGCCGAACACAACGTTCGCGCGCTCGCGGCGGAACTCGCGACCGTCCGCGAGCGGGTGCGAGCAGGGCAGTTGCGCGAACACGTCGAAGGACGAGTACGGCATGCGACCTGGCGAACGGCGGCGCTGCGTCGCTTCGACGCCGAGTACGCCTACTTGGAGGCGCGAACGCCGGTGGTCAGGAACGCCGCAATGCTCGCGACGACCGAAGACGCCCTGCGACGCGTCGAGATCCAGCGCTTCGCCGATCGGGTCACCGCCCGGTATCGTTCCCGGTTCGACGCGCCCTTGCTGCTCGTTCCCTGCTCGGCACGGAAGCCCTACGGTGATTCGCAAAGCCACGAGCAGTTCAACGACGCGATCCGGTATCGTGGCCACGTCGTCTCGATGACCTCGCCGATCGGCGTCGTCCCCCAGGAACTCGAACACACGTACCCGGCCCAGCATTACGACTCGGCGGTCACCGGTCGCTGGTCCGCCGAGGAGATCGAGTTCGTCGCGAGCGTCCTGACGCGGTATCTCGAACACAACGACTACCCGAGAGTCGTCGCTCACGTTCCTTCCGAGGGATACCGAGAAGTCTGTGAACGGGCCGTCGACGCGGCGAACGCGAACTCGGATATGGACGCTGATCTCGCCGTCGAGTTCACAGTAGCCGACCACCCGACGACCGACGAATCCCTTGCGAACCTCGCCGCCGCGTTAGAGGGCGAACCCCGATACCGAAAGCGCGAGCGCGAGCACCGTACGGTACGAGCGATCTGTGACTACCAGTTCGGGGCGAACGCGGGCGAGGCGCTATTCGAGGACTTCGACGTCGAGAGCCGCATCCCGAAGCTGCGGGTGGTAGCGGATGGCGAGCAGGTCGCGACGATGGTCCCTCAGTACGGCGTTTTGGCGCTGACGCTCGCCGGGGCGCGGCGATGGGCAGAAAGCGAGGTCCCCTCGAAGGTCGTGGGGATCGACGGGTTCGTCCCCCGGGGAAGCGTGCTCGCGCCGGGGATCACCGATACTGTAGGGGAGATCCGCGTCGGCGACGAAGTCCTCGTTCGCGGTCCACAGGCCTTCGGCGTCGGTCGCGCGGCGATGAGCGGCCCGGAGATGGAGTCGAGTTCGCGGGGGATCGCCGTAACGGTCAGACACGTCGAAGAACGGAACTGACCGGCAGACTGACCCGTCCGGCCGACGAACGCGGAGACCGACCGACGCTACGGGGATGGCGACCTGTCGATCGTCCGCCGAGTGGACGCCCGAAGCCCGTGTAACGCGAATTATAGAAACATTTATCAATCGCCTGCGTGGTGCCCTATCGTACCACGGCCGGTGGTTGCGGTCGGCCGCGGCAGGGTCCGATAGGACACGGGAGAACCACAAGGATGTCAGCACAGGACACGTACATCGGAGCGATCGATCAGGGAACGACCGGAACGCGATTCATGGTGTTCGACCACGACGGCCAGGTCGTCACCAGCGCCTACGAGAGACACGAACAGATCTATCCCGAGCCGGGGTGGGTCGAACACGACGCGACCGAGATCTGGGAGAAGACCCAGGGGGTCGTCACCGACGCGCTCGAAAGTGGGGGCGTCGACGCGGAGCAACTGGAAGCGATCGGCGTCACTAATCAACGCGAGACCACCCTCGTTTGGGATCGCGAGTCGGGCGCGCCGGTACACAACGCGATCGTCTGGCAGGACCGCCGGACGACCGACCGAGTCGAGGAGCTGGAGGCGGACGGATTGGTCGGCGAGATCCGCGAGAAGACCGGCCTCGAAGCCGACGCGTACTTCTCGGCGACGAAAGTCGAGTGGCTGTTGGACAACGCCGATCCCATCAAAACCCAGCGCGCCCGGCCGGCCGACCTGCGCGAACGCGCGGCCGACGGCGAGCTCTGTATGGGGACGATCGACGCCTGGCTCATCTACAATCTAACGGGCAATCACATCACCGAGATCACCAATGCTTCGCGGACGATGCTCTTCGATATCCACGACGTCGACTGGGACGACGAGCTCTTAGAGGAGTTCCGGATACCCGAAGCGATGTTGCCTGATGTCCGTCCGTCCTCGGACGACGACCTTTACGGCCATACCGACCCGGACGGCTTCTTGGGCGCGGAGATACCGGTGGCAGGGGCCTTCGGCGACCAGCAGGCGGCGCTGTTCGGCCAGACCTGCTTCGATCCGGGCGACGCGAAGAACACCTACGGTACCGGCTCGTTTTTCCTCACGAACACCGGCGAGACCGCCGAAACCAGCGAGAACGGCCTGCTGACGACGATCGGCTTCCAACGCTCGGGTGAACCGGTACAGTACGCCTTAGAGGGGGCAATCTTCGTCACCGGCGCGGCGATCGAGTGGTTGGAGGACGTTGGGCTGATCGACGACGCCGCCGACACCGAGGACATGGCTCGCAGCGTCGATTCGACCGACGGGGTGTATATGGTGCCCGCTTTCACCGGCATGGGCGCACCGCACTGGGACGGCCACGCGCGGGGAACGATCGTCGGCATGACCCGCGGGACGAGCCCCGAACACCTCGTGCGCGCGACGCTGGAATCGATCGCCTTCCAGACTCGCGATGTCGCCGAAGCCATGGAGGCCGACACCGGCTACGAGATCGACCGGCTCCAGGTCGATGGCGGCGCGGTGAAGAACAACTTCCTCTGCCAACAGCAAGCGGACATCGTCGGCGCGGAGATCGTCCGCCCGGAGGTCGATGAGACAACCGCGCTCGGGTCGGCGTATGCGGCGGGCCTCGCGGTAGGGTACTGGGACAGCGTAAACGAACTGCGCGAGAACTGGGCGGTCGACCGGGAGTTCACGCCCGACAGGGACGTAGAGGGCATCGACGAGCGGTACGACGACTGGCTGCGGGCCGTCGATCGCTCGCTCGATTGGGCCGAAAGCGGCGGTGGAGGATTGTAGGTGACTGGGACGATCGTAGCCGGTCAGCTGATCGGGAGACTACTTTCGATCGAGTTCATCCTCGCGGCGCTCGCGGGCGGGGCCTTCGGCGCGGCGCTCGGCGCGTTGCCCGCCTTTATTTTCACCGGCTTTATGGTGGTCGCCGGCGAAGCCGCCAATCTCGCGGGCCGGGCGCTCGCTCAGGCGGGCGTCGGTGATCCCAGTACTCTGGGGACGCTCGGGATCACCGGTTCGGTGGCGTTCGGACCGCCCTTTTCACCGGCGATTAGCTTCGCCGGTGGGGCCGCCGCGGCGGCGTATGCCGCCGATCGCAACTACATGCAAAGCGGCTTCGACTTCCATAACGCGAAACACATCCCCTACGCGCTCGGGACCAAACCCGACGTCCTCGCGGTCGGGGCGATCTTCGGCCTGATCGGCTACTGGCTTCAGACCCTCTTCGGGGGACTACTGCTCCCGTTCGATGGGATCGCGATGGGTGTCACGGTCTCGGCGCTCATCCACCGGCTCGCCTTCGGGTATCCCATCATCGGGGACACCCAGGGGTATGGCTTGCTTGACATGAGCCCCTTCGAGAACGAGGAGATGCGCGTCGTAGGCGAGTCGGCAGCCGACGACGGCGGCGACGGGGCCATCACCGACGGCGGCACCGCGACGAGCGATCGGTTGCTCGTCGAACCGTGGTTGCCCCACCAGTACAAGTGGGACGGCGTCGCGGCCACTGGCGCCACCGTCGGCGTGCTCGGCGGGTTCATAACTGTCGAAACCGGCTCAGTCTTCCTCATGTTCGGGATCAGCGCCGCCTCGCTGGTCTTTCTCAACTGTGGGGTCGAGCAGATTCCGGTTACTCACCACATGGCGCTGGTCGGCAGCGCCGCCGCGGCCGCGGTCGTCGCCGACGGAAGCGGCCTGATCGCCGGCGGAGCGACCCTCGGGGTGATCGTGGCCGGGATCTTCGGCATGGGAGCTGGGCTGTTCGGCGAACTCTTCCAGCGGGTGTTCTACTCCCACAGCGACACACATTGGGATCCGCCTGCGGCGGCGATCGCCTTCGGATCGCTCGTCATCGCCGTGCTCGCCATTCTCGGTGTCTTCCCCGGTGCGTCGTACGTCCCAACATTCGGGCTCTGAGAACTCATCGGCCGGCCGTTTCCCGGTCGCTCGTTTCTTCGGTCGTCCGTTCTCGGGACGCTTCCGGTGTGGCTGGAATACGGGAGACGAGCGTCTCATCGAGTACATAGAACACGCGACGGCGCGACGCGAACGAGTACGGGGTACCGGCGCGTCGAGCGCGACACATCGGTCGCGGCAGGCTATGTGCTTGCGATGTTCTTCGTTGGCGACGAAAGAGTCAGCAGAAACGATTTCGGGTGGGACTGAAAGGGGCCGGGCGTTCGCGGGCGCGAAGCGCCCGTTAGCTCCGGGGAGTGCTACGAGAGACACCAAGCGTCTTTCGAACGACAGCGAGCCCCCCTGAGTCGAGCATCCGAGGGCCTCTAAATGATTCCGACGGCTCCTCACCACAAATACATAATAAAACCCTATTCACGCGCTCGGGTGAACACTTAGTACCGTCGGACGAGAGACCGGACCCATGCGTACCGCCGTTCTCACCGACTCGCTCGATTTCGAGACGGAAGAGCGCGACCGACCCGAACCGGGGCCCAACGACGTCCTCGTCGCGATCGGCGAGGTCGGAATCTGTGGGTCGGACGTTCACTACTACCGCCATGGCCGGATCGGCGATTACGTCGTCGAGAATCCTATCGTGCTCGGCCACGAGACCGCAGGGGAGGTCGTCGCGGTCGGTAAGCGCGTAGTCGAACACGACCTCGGCGATCGCGTAGCGCTCGAGCCAGGGGTCCCCTGTCGGCGCTGCGGACAGTGCAAACGCGGCGACTACCACCTCTGTCCGGACGTCACGTTCATGGCCACGCCGCCGGACGACGGGGCCCTCGCCGAGTACGTCCGCTGGCCGGCGGACTTCGCCTACACCCTCCCCGAGACCGTCTCGATACGGGAAGGGGCGCTGTGCGAACCGCTGAGCGTCGGGGTTCACGCTTGCCGGCGCGGGTCGGTCGGTGTCGGCGACACGGTTGTTATAACCGGCGGGGGCCCGATCGGCCTGCTCGTCATGGAAGCTGCGCGCGCCGCTGGCGCATCGGAGATCCTCCTCAGCGACGTCGTGCCCGAGAAACTGGTGCTCGCCGCCGACCGCGGTGCCGACCGGACGATCGACGCGAGCGAAGAGGCCCTCGAAGCGGCAGTGAACGAGTATACCGACGGCCGAGGTGCGGACGTCGCCATCGAGGCGTCGGGCGCGCCCGCTGCGATCCGTTCGGCGACCGACACCGTGCGACGCGGCGGGACGGTAGTGTTGATCGGTTTGCCGACCGACGGCGAGATCCCGCTTGATACCCTCGCAATCATCGATGACGAACTCGACGTCCACGGCTCCTTTCGCTACGCGAACACGTATCCGGCGGCGATCTCGCTGCTCGCAGACGGCACTGTCGACGTCGAGGGGATCGTCGACTTCGAGACGACGCTCGGGGACGTCGAGAACGCCTTCGAGCGTGCGATAGAACCCGAGACGGTCAAGGGGATAATCACGGTCGGCGAGTGAGGCGCGCAGGCGTGAACACGGCGGGCACGGGGCCGCTCGTCCCGTTGCTCGATCGATACCGACCGAGCATCGACACGGCGTCGGCACGACGGGCTACAGTTTCCGGTACTCGCGGGCCTCGACCGCGGCGTTGACGACGGATTCGACGGTCGCCTTCGGGCCCGCGGCCTCGACCGCGGCGCTGACCGCACCTTCGAGCACCGGGGCGTCCGCGATCTCGACGTCCACACCGACGTCGGCCTCAGCACCGACGGCCGCTTCCTCGATAGCGATCTCGGTGTTCATCACCGCGCTGCCGAGATCGACCAGCACAACGACGCCACCGTCACTGCCGTCATCACCACCACCGGTGTCGTCGCTGTCGCCCGGACCGGCGACCGCTTCTTCGATGGCCTCCCGAATGTCGTTCATCGACGTGCCGATCCCACCATCGGGGTCGCCGCCGACCGCCTCGATCCGGGCGTTCCCGCCCATTTCCGACGCGACCTCGACGATACCGCGGGCGGCGCGCTCGCTGTGGGAGACGACGACCAACCCGACCATTCACTCTGCCTCCTCGTTCGCCGCCGGGTCGTCGGCCGCCTCGGGATTGGTCCCGTCGGGATCGACGTCCGGCTCGGCCGGCGCGGCCGCGTCGCGCTCGGTTTCGTCGTCGAGGTAGTCTTCGGCCGTTGCCAGTAGCTCTTCGAGAACGAACAAGGTGCTCGTCGCGCCAGGGTCCTGGTGGCCGACCGACCGCCAGCCGAGATAGGAGGCCCGGCCCTTCTTCGCGCGCAGCGGCACGGTAAAGTCGACCCCACGTTCGGCCGCGTCGACCGCCTTCCCGAGCGCTTCTAACGGACTGAGGTCGTCGGTTTCGATCGACTTCTTGTAGGTGTGGACCGCCGGCGTCACGGCGTCGACCATCGTCTTCGCGCCGATCGGCGCGTCGCCACGGTCCTGCATCTTCTCCAGGTACGCCTCCCCGAACGCGACGGTCGTCTCGGCGGTGATTCCGCCTTCTAATTCGGCGCTCGCGGCCATGATCGAGCCCCCATAGAGCGGCCCCGACGCCCCGCCGACCTTCGAGACAAGCGCCCTCCCGACCGCTTTCACGACATCGGTTGCCTCGCCCTCCGCCGATTCGGCCTCCTCGACCGCTGCGCCGAAGCCCCGATTCATGTTTGCGCCGTGGTCGGCGTCGCCGATCGCCGAATCCAGGTCGGTCAGGTGCTCCTTCTCGTCGGCCAGCCGGTCGGCGACGTTCGCAATCGCGGCGAGCAGCGCCTCGCGCTCGGTGTCCGAATCTGCCATAGCTTCGAATCATCGGGACCCGGTAAGGGCTTTTTCCTGCGGTGGTTCCAAAGTCAGCAGTAGACACGATGGAAGCGCCGATCGCTCGGTTTGTAGCAGGTCAGTGGTACGGAGGGGATCATCGAGGAACGGAGAGGGAGAGCCCGCTACTCTTTCGAGAAGAAAGCCATGGAGATGACTTCGAGGCTCCCGAAGATCACGAACAGCGCCGCGTTCTCGACGAATAGCGCTACGTCGTCCGGCGTGAGAAAGGTCGTTGCAGTAAGCAAGACGGTGAAGGTCACCGTCCAGACGCCGTTGAATATTGTCGCGTAGAACCATACATCACTGTCCGCCGGTGAAACCACGCCCTATTCCCAGTGTCGTTGCCGCTGGGTGGCCAGCGCCCAGACGTTCGAAATCACGAGAACGACGACGACGGCCGGGATGAGAGGCGAAACGATGGGCACCAGCTGTTCGGGGGAGACGCCAACGGCGAGTGACGCGAGCAGCGCAAGGCCAACGAGCGCGCCGAGAGCGCCAGCTCCACTGACGAGTGTACCGATCGTCCCAAGTCGGGTGCCGCGAAAGCCGGTACTCATCGACCGTATCGCTAGATAGTAGCTGGTAATTAATACTCGTTCTGGACACCTACCAGTGTCTGCCGGTTAGCAGTCAGTGTTTTTCCCCCATAGCGCCTACGACCGGAGAGACAGAAAACGAAGGACAGCTGTTAGTCGGTGACGGTCAACGCAGGGGTATCGGCGGGCGCGGCGAGCAACTCCTTCGTCTCGTCGTCGAGTTCGAGTACCGTGACCGAACAGCCACACATGTCGAGCGAGGTCATGTAATCGCCCACCCAGGCGTCCCATGTCTGTAGCCCGCGCTCGTCGAGCAACTCCTGCACCCGGCGGTTGACGATGAACAGCTCCGAGAGTGGTGTGCCACCCATCCCGTTGACGATCATCGCGACCTCCGCGCCGTCTGCGGGATCGACGTCCTCCAAGACGGCTTCGGTAAGGTGATCGGCGACCGCATCGGCGCTCATCGCCTCGGTGCGTTCGGTGCCCGGCTCGCCGTGGATACCGATGCCGAGTTCGATCTCGTCTTCGCCGAGGTCGAAGGTCTCCTCGCCCTTCTCGGGGGTGATACAGGAGGTGAGCGCCATGCCCATCGTCCCCACGTTGTCGACGACGGTCTGTGCTGCTTGTCTCACTTCTTCGAGGTCGTCGCCCCGGGCAGCGGCCGCGCCCGCCGCCTTGTGGACGAAGATCGTCCCACAGACCCCCCGGCGACCGGAGGTGTACAGCGAGTCCTCAACAGCGACGTCGTCGTTGACGACAACCTGAGCGATGTCGAGGTCGTCGGCTTCCATCCCGGCCATCTCGCCGGCGGTCTCGAAGTTCATAACGTCGCCTTCGTAATTCTTGATCACCATGAGCACGCCCGCCCCGCCGTTGCACGCGGTGATCATCTCCTCCAGTTGGTCGGCGGTCGGGGAGGTGAAGACCTCGCCGGCCGCCGCGCCGTCCAACATTCCCTCTCCCAGGTAGCCCGCGTGGGTCGGTTCGTGGCCGCTGCCGCCGCCGCTGACGATGCTGACTTCACCGTCGACCGGAGCGTCGGCGCGCACGAGAACGTCCGTTCCCTCCACCCGGCGGACCTGTTGGGGGTAGGCGGCGACCATCCCTCGGAGCATCTCGTCAACGTAGGCGTCGGGCTCGTTGATGAGTTTCTTCATGTCGAATGGTACCATTCGGCTACAGCTATTAAACGTTCCTCCGCGAGGGAGGGAGCTGTTGAGTTAGTGGACTTGGCGAGGATCGGCGGCGCAAACAGCTCGAAAGCCCCCGACACGCCCGGCTCGGGGGTCTCGCTGTCGTTCAAAAGACGCTTCGCGCCTTTTGTGATGTGATCAGAACTCTTCGAGTTCTGATTTACTCACGAGAACGGAGTTCTCGTGAATGTGGCAAAAAACGCTCCGCGTTTTTGCTGCAAGCGGGACCT
>PXRY01000052.1 GCA_003022925.1 Halobacteriales archaeon QS_8_65_32
TTCCCAACTGTATTCGTGGTGGTCTTCTATTGTCTTCTCAAGGGCTTCTTCAAATTTGCGTAAGATTTGACCTTCTATTTGGGATTGGGATATTGATTTACTTTGCTACCGCTGAACTAGTCTATTTCTCCACATAAGTTTCAGAACGCTTGCACATATATCTTGTGCCAGAATTGTATGGGGGATTTGGCCTGTCAAGAAAGTCGATCCTGTGTTAGAAAGGTTAGGCTGGAATCGAACTTCTCTAACAAAGCCGCTCGGGCCTTGCGCTCCGCGCTCTGCGTTCACTCGTTTCGACGGCCGCCGTGACCGGGGTAATCGCGTTCGAAGCGCGCGTCGACCTCTTGCCGACTGAACTCGATCACGACCGGCCGGCCGTGCGGGCAGGCATAGGGGTTCTCACACGAGTCGAGTGCCTCCAAGAGGTCGAGCATCGATCCCGCCGACAGCGACGTGCCCGCCGTGATCGACGGGTAGCACGCCAGATCGGCGAGCAACGCGTCGGCCGCGGCGTCGATCGTCTCGCCCGGGCGCTCGGCGGCGACGAACGCGGCGAGAACGTCACACAACAGCTCGGGATCGGGATCAGAAAGTGCGGCCGGCACCGTCCGCACCCGTACCGTCCGCCGGCCACTCCGATCGTTTCCTTCGATATCGGGTTCCTCGGTGTCTTCGACGTCGGTTCTTTGCGTATTCGTTCCTTCGTCCCCGGTTCCGTTCCCGTCTCGGTCCCCGTTTTTCCCTCCGTTCTCGTCGTCCCCGTTATCTCCCTCGTCCGCCGCCCACGAGGCGTAAAACCCCAGCCCGGCGAGCGTGTCGATCGCCGCGTCGAAGAGGGCGGCCTCGCCGGCGGTGAGTTCGATCGCGACCGGTTCGACGAGGGTCTGGGCCTCCCCGCGGGGGAGTCGTTCGCGCAGGCGCTCGTAGGTAACGCGCTCGTCGGCGGCGTGCTGGTCGATCAGTACCAGGCCCTCGGCGGTTTCTGCGACGACGTACGTCTCGTCGAACTGTCCGAGCACGCGCAACGATGGCAACCGGTCGAACTCCCGACGGTCATCGATCGACCCGCCCAAGAGCGCCCGCTGCTCGCCGGCCGCAAAGCGCTCCGTGCGAGCGGACCGAGCCACCCACTCGTCGATGTGTGCGTGCGGATCGGCCACCCCTTCGAGGTCGACCGGCGTCCCCGCTTCGATCGCGTCCGACGATCCGCTCGTCCCGCGGCGGTCCGTTCCGCGTCGGCCCTTCCCCCTCCTCTCCTCGACGCCGGTTCCGTTCTCCCGGGAGGTGTCGTCAGGCTCCGACCTGCTCGCCTCCCGCGTCTCCCCGGTCTCTCGGGTCTCTCGCTCCGGATCGGTCGCGTCGCTCCGGTCCGAGGTCTGTGTTCGTTCCGTTCGACCCATCCCGTCCCGGTTCGAGCGACGCTGTGAACGCTGCGGGCGCTGCGATCGGTCGTTCTCCGTGCTTCCGGCGCTTCTTTCGCGCCCCTCGTCGTCCTCGCTCGGCTCGGGTTCGTCGACTGCCGGTGTCCGTATTGTCCCCGCCGCCTCGGTTGCTTCGGTCGCCTCCGTCCTCTCGGTCGCCGCTGTCGACGCGTCTCGATTTCCCGAGTCCGGCTTCGATTCCGAATCGGCTCCGTCCGATTCTGAGTCGTGTGACTCGGGGTCGATCCGGGCCTGTGCCGGGGCCGAGCGCCCGCGCGGCGCGCTCGACCGAATCAAGCTCTCGTCCAACAGCGCCCGCCGAACGCGTCTCTCGATCGTTTCCTTGACCGCCTGTTCGTTCTCGAAGCGTACCTCCGTTTTCCGAGGATGGACGTTCACGTCGATGCTTCGAGCTGGAACGGAAATGTCGAGTACCGCGAAGGGATACCGGTCGGGCGCGAGTTGGCTCCCGTACGCGTCGACGACCGCCTCCCGGATCGTCCTCGTCGTGACGTATCGGCCGTTGACCATCGTCGTCATATAGGATGCGTTCGCCCGGGTTGTCTCCGGGTCGGACACCAAGCCCTCGATCGATTCGATCGGGCTTTCGGCCTCGTCGTCGGTGTCGTCGCCGTTGCTGCTGTTCCCCTCGGTATCGGCTCCGTCGGCTCCGCTTCCACCGCCGTCGATGTCGTCGCTCCCGTCGAGGGAGATCATCGCGCTCGCGACGTCCCGACCGTAGGTCGAAAGCACCGCCTCGCGCAACTCGCCGCTGCCGCTCGTCGCGAAGGTTTCCCGACCGTCGTGTTCGAGGCTCACCGCGACGGCGGGATTCGCGAGTGCGTAGCCGGTGACGATCCGGTTGACGTGGGCGAACTCCGTCGTCGGTTGCTTGAGGTACTTCTTTCTCGCCGGCACATTATAGAAGAGGTCCGCGACCTCGACCGCCGTCCCGGCTGGACAGCCGGTGGGTGAGACGGATTCGACCTCGCCGCCCCGGACGACGAGTTCCGTCCCTCGCGTCCCGCCGCGGGGTTTCGTGCGGATCGCAACCGCAGAAACGGCGGCGATCGCGGACAGCGCTTCCCCGCGAAACCCCAGACTACTCACGCCGCGTTCGAGGTCTTCGATGCTCTCGATCTTGCTCGTGGCGTGTTTCTCGATCGCCCGCCGGACGTCGCCCTCACTCATTCCGAGCCCGTCGTCGGTGACACGAATGCCCTCGATGCCGCCGGCGGCTACCGCGACGCTCACCCGCGAGGCGTCGGCGTCGAGGGCGTTTTCGACCAGTTCCTTCACCGCGGAGGCCGGCCGCTCGACCACCTCGCCCGCGGCGATCCGGTCGATCGTCCGCCGGTCGAGCTGTCTAATCCGCGAGTCGCTCCCGCCGTTGGCCACCCCCTCCTCGTCGGTCATCGGTCGTCGAGTCGCTCCTGCCAGGACTGAATCTCGCGCACGAGATCGATCGGTGCTGTTCCGTCGAGATCGGCCGCTTCGAGTTCGTCGAGCACCGTCCGTTCGGCGTCGGTCATCGACTCGCTCGCCGGCCCGGCAGCCGCGGTTTCGCCGGCCGCTGTTTCGCCGACCGCTCCGTTCGCTACTTCGACTTCGTCTTCGTTGCCCTCGTCTCCCTCGTACGCTCGTTCGCCGGCGGCGTTTTCGCGCCCGTTGCCCGCCGTTCTGAGCCCGCCCGTCCCGAGGTCGAAGACCACCTGCTGGGAGTTCCGTTCGCCATCGCCCCGACCGCCGCCCCCGCGCGCCTCGATGGCGTTTTCCTCGCGCAGGTCGGTCAGGACGTCGCCCGCACGCGAAACCACCGGATCGGGCGCGCCCGCGAGTTCGGCGACGTGCACCCCATAGGAGCGATCGGCCGCGCCCTTCTCGATCGCGTGCAGGAAGGTCACCTCGCCATCTCGCTCCTCCGCCGCGACGTGGACGTTCGCCGCCCGCTCCAGCCGCGAGACGAGTTCGGTCAGTTCGTGGTAGTGGGTCGCGAACAAGGTACGAGAGCCGATCCGGTTATGCAAGTATTCGGTGGCCGCCCAGGCGATCGAGATCCCGTCGTACGTCGCGGTGCCCCGGCCCACCTCGTCCAAAACGACGAGCGACTCGTCGGTCGCCGAGTGCAAAATATTCGATAGTTCTGCCATCTCGACCATGAACGTCGAGCGTCCCTGGGCGAGTTCGTCGAGCGCCCCGACCCGGGTGTAGATTCCATCTACCGGCTTGATTTCGGCCGTCCGAGCGGGCACGAAACTGCCGACCTGTGCCAGCAGGACTATCAGGGCGGTCTGGCGCATGTACGTCGACTTACCCGACATGTTCGGGCCGGTCACCAACACCAACGACCGGTCATGGTTCAGTCGGGCGTCGTTCGGGACGAACTCGGTGGTCCCCTCGACGACCGGATGGCGGCCCGCCTCGATGTCGATTCCGCTTTCGCCGAAGGCCGGGCGGGTCCAGTCGTGGCGGATCGCGTGCACCGCGAGCGTGCCTAAGACGTCGAGTTCGGCGAGCGCTCGACCGACGTCCTGGAGGGTCTCGGCCTCGCTCGCGACGGTCTCCCGGAGTTCCTCGAAGACCGCGCGTTCTAACTCCGCGCGGCGTTCTTCGAGCCGGAGCAGTTCGCGTTCGCGCTCGTCGAGCTCGGTCGTCGTGTATCGCCGGGCGTTCTTCAGCGTCTTCGTCTCCTCGTACTTCTCGGGGACCTTCCCGGCCTCGGATTTGCCGACCTGAATGTAGTATCCATCCGTCTTGTTCCGATCGACGCGCAGGTGGGTAACGTCGTGGCGGCGTTTTTCCTCGCGCTCGAAACGGTCGAGCCACTCGACCGCCGCGTCGTACTGTTCGACCACCGCGTCGATCTCGTCGTCGTACCCCCGGGCGATGAGTCCGCCGTCACTCGGGCTTTTCGGGGGGTTCTCGGCGAGCGCCGCGTCGAGTTCGTCCGCGAGATCCGCTGCGACCTCCCTGTTCGGTCGGTCGAGAACCGCGGCGACCGGCGAGCCGGCGAGTTTCGAGTCGGAGATCGCGCCCGCGAGCGCCGGCAGTAGCGCGAGAGTCTCGCGTACCCGAACCAGTTCGTCGGGGCCGGCGCTCCCCGAGACACACCGGCTCGCGAGCCGTTCTACGTCGTAGGCATCCCCTAGAACCTCCCTGATCTCCTCGCGGGCGAGCGCCGCCCCGCGGAGGGCTTCGACACAGTCCTGGCGTCGCCGGAGTTCTCCCGTGTCCCGCAGCGGTCGGGTGAGCCGTTCTCGCAGCAAGCGTTCGCCCGCGCTCGTCCGCGTGTGATCGATCGTCCCTAGCAGGGAGTGTTCCCGATCGCCGTGAATCGTCTCGGTGAGTTCGAGGTTGCGCTGGGTCGTCGCGTCGAGCGCGACGTCCTCGCCGTACGCCGACAGCCGCGTCATCGACGCGAGCACTCCGGTCCCGGTTTCCCCGACGTACGCGAGGATCGCCCCGGCGGCCCGACGGGCGGGTTCTTCTAAGCCGACGCTCGCGGCGGCTTCCTTGCCGAACTGTTCGTCCACGCGGTGGCGTGCCCGACCCGGGGCGAACGCCTCCGCCTCGAAGTCGGTCACGATCGTCTCGATTCGCCGCTCGACCTCGTCGAGCAGGGAGTCGCGAATGGCCGGTCCCGGCAGGATCTCTACAGGTGCGAACCGGTAGAGTTCGGTGCGGGCGGCCGCCTCACCCGTAACCGTCGTTGCGTGAAACCGTCCGGTCGTGACGTCCGCGAACGCGAGCCCGTAGGTTCCCTCGCCGGCACCGTCGCCGTTCTCGACGCCGTCCCGGTTTTCCGTACCGTTCTCGCGACAGATCGCGGCCAAGTACTGGGCGTCGGCTTCGGTCGTCTCCAAGAGGGTGCCCGGCGTCGCGACCCGGGAAACCTCCCGGCGGAACCCATCGTCGGTCTCACGCTGGTCGGCGACCGCCACCCGGTAGCCGCGTTCGACGAGCGCTCTGAGGTACGGCGTGAGTTCGGTAAGGGGCACGCCGGCCATCGAGTAGGTTCGGTCGCCCGCGCCCTTCTGTGAGACCGTCAGGTCGAGTTTTTCGCTCACGAGTTCGGCGTCGTCGCCGAAGAACTCGTAGAAATCGCCGCACTGCATCGCGAGCACGTCGGCGGCGCTCTCGCGTTTCAACGCGAAAAACTGGCTCACGATCCCATCGTCGCTCCCGGCCGCAGGCATACCATCCACGACCGCCGCCCAGGTTAAAGATTTGCCGGAAGCACGGTGAAAGTGAACGAGCAGGACGGAACTGCCTCGTCGCCGGTCGGTTTTCCCTACCGGTCGTTACCATTGGGGTACCTGGAGGCCGGCGATCGACGATAGCCACTTGTTCCTGGAGATGATAGCATGCCCCATGCCGACGATCGACTTTCAGGCTGCCGAGATCGAATGTGAGCGGGGACGAATTCTTCGGGACGTCCTGTTCGACGCCGACTTGTCGCCGCACAACGGCCGGGCGAACGCGCTCAACTGCCGCGGCCACGGGACCTGTGGCACCTGTGCGGTCGAGATCGACGGGCCGGTGAGCGAGATGGAAAGCCAGGAACGCCGCCGACTATCCTTTCCGCCTCACGACGCGGATTCGGGCCTTCGATTGGCCTGTCAAACCCGCGTCGAAGGCGACATCGCCGTCGAGAAACGTCCGGGCTTTTGGGGCCAACACACCGAGAGGTAACCAGCTTCGCCCCATTGTTGCCGCTCGTTTTGCCGTCTGTTAGTCACCGTTTCGCCGTCGTTCCACGAAACGCGCTGCCGGTGTTCGCTGAGCAGTGAAGGCCGTCACGGACTGCTTCGGGTGGGACTGGAAGGGGCCGGGCGTTCACGGGCGCGAAGCGCCCGTTAGCTCGGGAAGAGCGAAGCTCTCCCGTAGGTCGGCGAACCCCGGCGAGGTAAGCACCGCAGTCGAACGAGCGAAGTCGTTCGAAAGGCGCTCCGCGCCTTTCGTGATGAGCGTGGGACTCGCAGAGCCCCACGAACCTGCGAGCGGGCCTGCGGCCCGCGAGCAGATGACGAGCCCCCGAGCTTCTAATTGAACACTACCAACAACCGATGCCAACACGCAAGAACGCCTCCGTTCAACGGCCGGTCGTGTTCGACGTCGCGCTCGCCGTTCTCGCTCCGGGCGGGTTCGCTAGCCTGTTCGGTGGTGGCATCGCCGAGGCGGCGACGGCAGTTCTCACCGAATACGGCTACCTCGCGCTACTACTGTTCGTCTTCGCCGAGACCTCGATGCTCTTTCCCTTTCTTCCGAGCGAACTCGTCGTGTCCGCCGCCGCGGCACTGCTCGTGACCGGTCCCCTCTCGCTCGCCGCGTTCGTCTGTGTCACCGCCGTCGGCGGCGTGTGCGGGAGCCTCTTCGCATACTACGCGTTCGGAGCGGGGAGTTCGAAGCTCGTTACCCGCTTCGGCTCCCGGGTCCGCGTCTCCGAAACCGAGATCGAGCGGTCGCGGCGCTGGTTTCGCCGGTGGGGCGAGTCGTCGGTGCTCTGGGGCCGACTGCTCCCCGGCGTTCGTTCACTCATCTCGATCCCTGCCGGGTTCGCGGGGATGGGCGTCGGCCAGTTCGCCGTCTACTCCGGCGTCGGAACCGGGCTGTTCGCCGCCGATGTCGGCAGGTTAGTACTCGTCGGGGTCGAAGTCGGGCTCCTCGACGCCTTCTTCGCTGCCCTCAGTTCGCTCGCCGCGGCCAGTGTCGGGGCCACCCAGGGTGCGCCCGTGCTCGCGGTTGCGATGGTACTACTGGGGCTTTTCGCCCTTCTCCTCGCGCGAAACGCCTACGCCGCTCGCAGCCGAGAGCCCTGAGCCGTCCGGCCGTTCGGGCGTCCAGCCGTCGGGCAGTCCGGCAGTCCCGGATCGGTCGCCGGGCTTCCGCCACCCTGTGTCCGACCGGCCGCTCAGTCTCTCTCCGTCGCTTCGAGCGCCTCGGAGACCTCGATCGTTCGCTCGACGAGGACCGCCGGATCGGTCGCGACGATCCACCCCGTTTCTCCGGCTCCACGGTCCCTATCGCTCCGTTCGACGGCGGCGACCGGCGTCTCGCTCGTCCCGGCCGAGTTCCCGGTAGGGTCGTCCCCGAGCCAGCTCTCGGTTTCGACGACCGGTCCGTCGAGCGTGTCGAGTGCCCGCTCGATCCCGACATCGAGCCGACAGCCGAGCACGAATCGTAGTTCGGGCGCGCGATCGCGTGCGGCCAGCAGGAACTCGGCGGTTCGATCGACGGCGCTGCCGGTGGCGTCGGCGTCGGCGGAGTTCGGCCTCTTGCCGGCACCGACAGCGCTTTTCTCGGTCTCGGCGTCGGGACCGGCGGCGAACGCCGGTTCCGTGCCCGTCGGACCGTGCGCTGCCCCGACCGTCCCGATCCCCTCGACGACCGTGATCTCGCTCGCGTGCTCGGCGTAGGGGGTCGCTCCGGCGACGGTCACGGGGTCAGGTAGGGCGGCGCTCGCCTCGCGCGCCGAGAGGGCCTCGGCGATCTCCTCCGTCGCTGCTGCACTCCCCGGGCGGGCGGTCCGTTCGCGCAACGCGGCGAGGTGGTGGACCGAGCCGGGCCCCTCGCCGACGTCGAGCGGGTAGCGTATCGCCTGTGAGAGCAGGTCGACGCCCGCCGTGACCGCCTCGTCGAGACGCTCGCCGCGAGCGAGCGAGGCGGCGATCGCGCTCGCGAGCGTACACCCCGACCCGTGGGTCGCGTCGGTGTCGACCCGAGGGTGGGTAATCGTCGTCGTTCCCTCCTCCGTTACCAGTACGTCCGTCACCTGCTCGCCGCCGACGTGCCCACCCTTCACGAGCGCCGCGTCGGCACCCACATCACAGAGCGCTTCGCCGGCCGCGACGGCCGAGTCTTCCCCCCCGATCTCGATGCCAGTGAGGACCGTCGCCTCGTCGGCGTTCGGCGTGACGACCGTCGCTTCGGCGATCAGCTCCTCGTAGGCGTCCTCCCCCTCCGGTTCGAGCAGTCGATCGCCCGACGTCGCAACCATCACCGGATCGACGACGAGCGGGAAGGGAAATCGTCGTGCGCGCTCGGCGACGAACGCGACTACCTCGGCGGTCGCGAGCATGCCGGTCTTCGCCGCGCCGACGTCGAAGTCCGCGAGTACCGAGCCGAGCTGTGCACCGATCTCCGTGGTCGGGAGCACGTGGACGCTTTCGACCCCGC
>PXRY01000049.1 GCA_003022925.1 Halobacteriales archaeon QS_8_65_32
GGCGAGGGTCAGGGTGACGTCGAAGACGGCGCAGTGGACGTGACGCTGATCGAACAGCGCCCGACTGCGCGCCTCGTCGGCGAGACCGCGGTTCGGCGGTTACTCGACACCGAGACATCGAACATCGACCGGCTCAGCGCCTCGAAACTCGATCTCGACGTGATGGGTGACCAACCGGTTACGTTCAGCCTCGACGGCGAGATGCTCTCAGCGAACGGACTGCACGTCGAAGTCCGTCCGCGAGTTCTCTCGCTCATCATCGGTGAGGCGTACGACCCCGAGCCGACGGTCGACTGACGAGTTCGACGGCGAGGCACGACTTGCGACCCCGGACACCCAATGGCTGGCTACTTCCGAGCCGGTGACACCGACGTCGATCCGTCGTCACGGCTCCTGCCGTTTTCAACGCGGATTCGAAGGGGGTTTCACCGTGCTACACGAGGACACGTCCATGAGCACATCGAAGGCTGACTCGGAGACGGCGAACGGCGACGCGAACGCGACGGCGACCGAACAGGGACGTGAACGGGTCGTCGCCGTCGACACCGAGGACGAGGAAATCGAAGTCGTCGATCGCTTGGCGGCCCACACCGGCGACGGGATCCGCCATCGGGCCTTCACGGTGCTGATCTACGACGAGGAAGGCAGGATCCTCCTCGCCCGGCGCAGTCCCGAAAAGCGATTGTGGGACACCTACTGGGACGGCACCGTCGCCTCCCATCCCGCACCCGACCAGAGCCAAATAGAGGCCACGCGCCAGCGCCTCGACGAAGAACTGGGCATCGCGCCTGACCAGTACGACGACCTCCGGGCGACGGACGTCTTCGAGTACAAGCGTTTCTACTTCGAGGAAGGCGTCGAGTACGAGGTCTGTACCGTCCTCAAACTCACACTCGCGGACACCAGGACCGAACCCCACCCCGCCGAGGTAGCGGGCTTGCTGTGGGTGTCCTACGACGATCTGCACGACAACCCGAAACGCTACCGGCAGTTGCGACTGTGTCCGTGGTTCGAGATCGCGATGCGTCGGGACTTCGAATAGCAACGTTCGAACGACGGGCCACCGCGGCGGTTCTCGAGTACGCCTTGCGGTCACGGTGAAGACGGTTTTTCCCTCGGTGGCGGTAGGTTCGGAACGCCTTCACGACAGGGCCATGCAAACCGCTCTCTTCCATCGGCCGCCCACGGACGCGCTATCGTCGTTCAGCGAACCGACGGACGCCGAGCGCGACGTCCCGGCCGATATCGTCGTCGACGCGGGCGACCCGTCGGTCGACGTCCTCGTGTTCGAACTCGTGGAGCGACCACGGGTTCACGCAGATCGGGTAGCAGTTGAGGCTCCCTTCCATGAGATCGTCCGCGGAGACCTCGATCATTCCCCCGTGTTCCGTCCGGGTTATAACGGCAACGGTGTACTGTTTGCCCCGATAGGACCGCTCGGCGTTCGAAACGGCGAGTACAAGCCCCAATCCGTCGCGGTACGGGTCCTCGATGAGGACGATCGCTCCCTGAGCGTACGCTATCAGGCGTTTTCCCCGAGGTCGGGGAGGGGACCGTCGTCCCGGTCGGGGTGGTGCGCGCACCGGTCGTCTCCGTATCGGTTCGCGATGGCGTTTCGGCTGAGCCATTGTGCGGCCCGAGAGGCGTCCTCCGCGTCGTCCGCGGCCGGAGATGTCGTTCGAATCGTGATCTCTTCCCCTTCGGATTCGATCCGAACCTCGTCACCGCCCTCGATACCGAATTCCTCGCGCAATCACTTCGGGATCGCTACCCGATCACGCTCCCGGCGCGTCGGGTTCGTTGCGACATCGTACGTTCTCGGACGAAATTTGTATTTCGTTGTTTCGATCGTATCACCTCGAGACGACGAAGGGGACGGCGCGGGCGGCCGCGAGGAGTCGACGTGGAGCTTCGACTCCGCTCCCGTGTCGTA
Source organism: Halobacteriales archaeon QS_8_65_32 (assembly GCA_003022925.1). Lineage (GTDB taxonomy): Archaea > Halobacteriota > Halobacteria > Halobacteriales > Halococcaceae > PXQR01. The sequence goes on from PXRY01000049.1 coordinate 1,934, forward strand.
CTACGAACCCCCGCTCGACGACGGCACGACGGATCCGAATGCCAAAACTGAGGCCTCCGGGACGCTAATGATCGAACGATGAGTACACAGGAGGTCTCGCGCCGGCAGGCCTGGGTGATGGCTGCCCGGCCCCAAACCCTGCCGGCCGGCGCAGCGCCGGTGATCGTCGGCGTGGGGCTTGCAATCGGGTTCGACCTGTTCGCTCCCCTTCCGGCGCTCGCCGCCTTGCTGGGGGCGCTTTTGATCCAGGTCGGGACGAACTTCGCGAACGACTACTACGACGCCGTCCGGGGCACCGACACCGCTGAGCGCGAGGGGTTCACCCGAGTCACGGCGGGCGGGTTGATCGCCCCCGAGGAGGTCAGACGGGCGATGTACGGGACCTTCACGCTCGCGATCGTGGTGGGGACGTATCTCGTCTACGTGGGAGGCATACCGATCTTAGTCGTGGGGCTTGCGAGCGTCGCGAGCGGGATTACCTACACCGGCGGGCCCTATCCCTTCGGCTACTACGGGTTAGGCGACCTCTTCGTGTTCTGTTTCTTCGGGCTAGTCGCCGTCTCGGGAACGGTCTACGTTCAGGCCGCGGCGCTCGCTGGTAGCGGGCCGTTTCCGCTCTGGCTCCCCCCTGAGACTCTGCCGCTCGCAGCGGTCGTTGCGAGCCTGCCGATCGCCGGGCTCAGTACCTGCATCCTCGTCGTGAACAACATCAGGGACCTAGAAACTGACCGGCAGGCCGGTAAGCGCACGCTCGCGGTGCTCGTGGGCTATACCCTCAGTCGCGTCGAGTTCTGTGCGCTCGTCGGGACCGCCTATATCGTGCCCTTGGTCTTTTTCGCCGACCCGCGTTTCAGTCTCGGGGTTCTGCTCCCGCTCGTAACGCTTCCCTACGCGGTCGCAGTCACCGGAACGGTGCTCACCGAACGGAGCGGCGACGCGCTCAACCCCGCGCTCGAACGCGTGGGGAAGCTACTGGCGGGGTATGCCCTGCGATATCGTTCGAGAGCAAAAGCACAGCAACGGAGCGCCGACGATCAACGAAACCGGGATCAGGGTTATCAACGTTGCCAGCGCGTACGAACACAGCGAGTACTCGCCGGACGAGATCGTCGACTTCTATCCGGCCCTCACGTTCGAGGACGTGCATACAGCCATCGCATACTACTACGCACACATCGACGAGTTCCGCGAGTCAGTACCAGAGGCCAACATACGGCCGTCGATATGATCTACGCGGACGAAAACGTCTGGCTACCGGTAGCTAACGGTCTCCAGCGGCGGGGCTGGGAGGTCACGACGGCGCTCGAAGCGGACATGCTCGGAGTGGGTGACTTCGAGCACCTGCAGTACGCGACCGAGAGGGATTGGCCCTTGCTCACGTTCGACGACGACTTCCTCTCGATAGCTGAATCCGGATCGACGGTCGAAAACCACGCGAGTATCGTCTACATAGCACAGTACGGCAAGAGCGTCGGCGAAATGGTCAGGTACGTCGACGCGACGCTCCAGCAACGAGCCGAACGAGATTTGGCGAACGCGGTCGTCTACGCGTAGACCAGTGATGCCGTCGATTTCACTCAATTCGTTCTCGCTGTCGCTCTCCCGACCGCTCGAAACCTCCGAAGGGACGATCGACGCCCGAGAGGGGGTTCTCGTGAGCGTCGACCGTAGTGGCGTCCGAGCGGTCGGCGAGGCGTCGCCGCTGCCGGGATGGACCGAATCGCTCGCGGAGTGCAAGCGCGCCCTGCGGCGGGTCATCGACGCCACCGATACTGACGCCGCCGACATCGGCGACGCTGAGGAGGCGGACCTCGAAGCGGCGCTCGACGCGCTCGATCCACGCGAGACGCCCGCCGCGCGCCACGGGCTCGCGATGGCGCTCACGGACCGGCGCGCACGGGACGCGGGCCGTCCGCTGTACCGCGAACTCGGCGGAGAGGAGGATATCGAGCGCGTACCGGTCAACGCCACGATCGGCGACGGGACGCCCGACGAGACCGCCCGCAGTGCAACGCAAGCGATCGACGAGGACTTTCGGTGTCTGAAGGTGAAAGTCGGCGCGCGCGACGTCGAGGCCGACGCCGCCCGGCTGCGCACGATCGAGGAAGCCGTAGCCGACACGGACGCGGCGATCGATACTGACGTCGAGGTCCGCGCGGACGCGAACGGGGCCTGGTCGCGCCAGGAAGCACGGACGGCGCTCGGGGCGCTCGAGGCAGTCGAGGCTGACGGCAGAAAGGAAGGACCTCGAACGACGAGACTCGCGTACGTCGAACAGCCCCTCCCGGCCGACGACCTCGCCGGCCACGCTGCGCTGCGAGCCGAGAGCGAAACGCCGATCGCGCTCGACGAGTCGGTCTCGATCCACGGGATCGAGGAGATCCTCGACGCCGGGGCGGCGGACGTCCTCGTCTGTAAGCCGATGGTACTAGGCGGGCTCGATCGCGCCCGGCGGGTCGCGCTCCGAGCGCGAAATGCAGGAATCGAACCCGTCGTGACGACGACGATCGACGGCGCGGTCGCGCGGGCGGGCGCGACCCACCTCGCCGCGAGCCTTGCGCCGATCGGTGCCTGCGGGCTCGCGACCGCGGACCGACTCGCGACGGACTTAGTAGGGACCGATCCGACGTCGGTAACGGACAGTTACGCGCGTGTCCCGGAGGGGCCCGGAGCGTTCGACGGGGACCTCCTGAGCGACGCGCTCGACGAACCGAGGTCCTAACTGTCGGCTTTCGAAGCCGAAGCGTGACTCGACGATGCTTGGCGTCGAGTTCCGAGCGTGAGCATCGATGATCGACCAGGCACCCCGGCGAAACTGGTTCGGGCGAGTCGCGAACATGATCGGAACACAGGAGAGGGGAAACGAAGGGACGGATCACGGGACGGGGACGCGCGCCGATCGGGTACTCGATGGACAGTCAATCGTAGCCCGGCGGACGGCGGATGCTCACGCGGCCGTCGCCGTAGACGAACACGGTGTGGCTCATGTATCGGAAGCGCAAACAGGTATCGGGGGAGGGGCGGCCCTCGGGGCCGTGGACGAACAGGTCGTCGAGCGCATCCAAGTCGACCCGAACGGCGTCGCGAAGCGGCGGTAACTCTAAGGGATCTTCCTCGATCGCGCGCGCGACGGCCTTGATTACCGTGACGCTGATCGGCTCGGAGCCGTCGACGTCGTGGCGAGCACGGTGGATCTCCCGGCTTCCGTCGCCGCCTTCGGTCCACTCTCGGGAATCGGTCTCGCCCATCGAGTCACCGCCTCAGCCGCATCGGGCGTCGGCGCGAGCTGTGAGCGGTACGTCCTCGGATCCCTCTGTTCGCCTCCCCCGTATCCGATCGCACCGGCGATGGCCCCTGCCACGGCTCCGGGGCGCTGCGTGCTGTGTCGGCTATCATACGGGCATCTCCTATCGGACGATTGGAACATCGCTGATTAGTTATATACTCGCTATATTCACTCTCATCCAATTAACTGATGGATGCTCGGACGCGGGCGTCGTCCCGGGCCGTCGGCGGACTCGCGTCGGCCGGCCGAACGGACGGGAACGCCTCTCGGGTCCGACGCGTCCCCCGAAAGCGCGCTCAGGCGCTCGCTTCCCGCGACTATGAGGGGACTGTCGCCTCGAAGGGGCCGCGTGGAAACCGTCAAAGTCGTGGCGGTACTCGGGTCGGTAATGACCGACCCGCTCGCCGCCCGGGTTCGCGCCTCGCCGGACGCGACGGCAGTAATAGACGCCGCGTCGGGCGAGGGCCTGACGTACGCGGCGCTCGACGGGCGAGTCGGGCGGCAGGCGGCAGCGCTCGCCGATCGGGAAGTCGGCTCGGGCGATCACGTCGCGATCGCCTGCGGGGTCGGAACGGCGAGCGTTACGCTCGTCCACGCCGTTGCCCGGCTCGGGGCGACGTTAGTACCGCTTTCGGCGCGGCTGACGGCGGGCGAACTCGAAGCGAGAGTTCGACGCGCCGACTGTGAGGTACTCGTCGTCGGAGCGGGTATCGAACGCCTCGCGAGCGCGATCGACGGCGCGCCGATCGTCCCGGTCGAGGAGTTAACGGGAGAAGCGAGCGACGAAACGGACGGCAAAGCGGATGGAGGCGAGTTCGGCGAAACGGGCGAGTTCGACGGGGCGAGCGGAACCGGTGAAACGGGTGGGACCGACGAGGAGAGGGCGACCGGAGTCGGTCGGGCCGGGCGAGCGGGGGCGATGGGGCGGGCGCTCGACGACCCATTGGCGATCGTCTTCACCTCCGGGACGACCGGACGGCCGAAGGGCGTGGTGCTGACGGCGGGGAACGTCCTCGCGAGCGCGGGGGCGTCGGCCGCGCGACTGGGCGTGTTGCCCGACGACCGGTGGTTGCTCGCCCTCTCGCCGGGTAGCATGGGCGGACTCGCGCCGATCTACCGTTCGGTGCTCGCCGGGACGGCGCTCGTCCTCCAGGAAGAATTCGATCCTCAGGGGACGCTCCGGGCGCTTTCGGCACACGAATGTACCGGCGTCTCGCTCGTGCCGACGATGCTCGACCGGATGCTCGCCGAACTCGAAGCGGGCGACGAAGGAAGGGACCGGGATAACGGAGGCAATCGGGACGGCGGGGAAGACAGAGACGACAGGGGCGATCGGAACGAGGGGTTTCCGCCCGGGGTGCGGTCGGTTCTCTTGGGTGGCGCGCCGGCCTCGCAGGCATTGATCGAACGCTGTCGGTCATATGGAGTTCCGGTCTGTCCCACCTACGGGATGACCGAGACGGCCTCACAGGTCGCGACCGCTCGGCCGGCGGAAGCCTTCGCGAACCCGGGGACGGTCGGCCGGCCGCTCGTGGGCGTCGAAGCCGTGGCCGTCGAGAACGGTGACGTCCTCGGAGCCGACGAGCGGGGCGAACTCGTCGTCTCGGGGCCGATCGTGACCCCGGGGTACTACGGACGTACGGGGGACGGAGACGGCGAGACGGACCGGAAAGGTGGGGATGGCCGAGAAGGCCGAGAAGGCCGGGATGGCGGGGAGGGAACGGCGGGTAGCGAACGGTTCACCGAACACGGCTTTCACACCGGCGATCTGGGGTACGTCGACCAGGCGGGACGGGTGTTCGTCACCGGCCGGCTCGACGACCGGATCGTCACCGGCGGCCAGACCGTCGATCCCGAGGAAGTACGGAGCGTGCTCCGGGCCCACCCTGCCGTCCGCGACGCGGCGGTTCTCGGGCTCGACGACGAGCAATGGGGCGAACGGGTCGGGGCGCTCGTCGTCACCGGCGGAGTCGGCGGGGGGGACGCCGAGACGGGAGCGAACGCGTCGGGAGGGAAGCACACGACGGAGGGGGGGAGTCGAGCCGGGAGAGTGAACGGAGCGAACGACCATACCGACGATGGGGGCAACGCCGCCGTGAGCGCAGCGGCGCTCGAAGCGTTCTGTCGCGAGCGCTTGGCGAGGTACAAGCTCCCCCGGACGATCGCGTTCGCCGAGGCGCTTCCCCGAACGAACTCGGGGACCGTCGATCGGGTCGCGGTCGCGAGACGGCTCCGCGACGCCGGTGGTAACTAAGTAACCCCTCCGCGTATCGGTGAACGAGGAAGAACGTGTACCGACTCGTGCTCGCGTGGCAGGTGTTCCCGGACGATCCCGTACTAGCAGCGACGAGTCGTGACGGCCGGCGGGCGGCTCCGACTCGACCGCTCACCGAGCTCGGGGAGCGACCCCGAGCGGTCGTCTCCCACGCCGCGGGCGTCGATGAAACCCTGTTGGGATACAACGAACACGGGGTCGTCGTCTTCGCCGCCCGCCGACCGGCGGCCGGGCGGTGTCATTGCGGGACGTCCTGGGAGGGCGATCGGCCGTCGAAGCCGCCCGGACGATCGAACGAGCTGTCGCTACCGGGTCGACGGCCGGGGACTTACTGGTCTGTGACGCGAACGCGGCGCTTTCGATCGAGACCGGCGGCGAGGTGAGCGTCGATTCGCTGACGCCGGGCGTCCACGTCTTTGTCGGACCGATGCCGGACGAACGGTCCGACCCCGAGGGCATCGGCGACGACCACGGACCCGGCGGTTCCGCCGGCGCTGCTGGTTCCGGCAGGACCGACGCCGGGTTCGGCGGCGACGGTGCCGACGGCTACGGTGACGATCGCGACACGGGCTCGAACGCTGGCGCTGGCACCGACGCCGGTATCGATACCGGAGACGATCGTGCGGTCAACGGCGGCGATCGCGGACCCAGCGGCGAGAACTGGAGTCGCGACGACGATACCGGGACCCGATCGATCGACCGACTGGTCCACCGGACCCGGTCGCTCCCTCGAACGGCATCGACCGTCGTGACGAGCCGACTCCGCGATACGAAACCGCCCGATGGCTCTACGAGGAGTTGCGACCGGAACCGGGCGAGGACGGCTCGGGGTGGTGTCGGCGCGCGCGGGCGGCGCTCGGCGATCACGTACACGACGTTTGCGTCCGCGGCCCCTCGGAACGCGGGCGGAGCGCCGAGCCGGACGGGCGGTATCGACGGGAACGGTCGGATCGGGACGGGAACGCGAGCGCCACGCCGGCCCGGATCGGGACGCGTTCGGCCGCGTCGCTCGCCATCGATCGGGCCGGTACGATCGAGTATGCCTACGCCGACGGCCCGCCGTGTGTTACGTCGTTTCGGTCGGTGGGACCATTCCCCTAATCCACTGAGCGCCCGCTCGGGAACCGGGGTTAGAGTGAACGTCGGGAGCGGAGGGAACCCGACGAGCGAGCGGGCAGGCCCCGTGAAAGAGGACCGTCTCCGGTACGCCGAGCGTGTCGTGGGACTTTCGACGACCCACTTGCTCCGTCCGACCGAGTACTTATTAACCGAGCACTACTCGCGGAAGCGACCGGCCTTCGCCGTCGCTCAGTTCGGCGCTCGATCGCTGAATGCCAGCTCGATCCCGAACCCGACGATGACGGAGCCGGCGGCCCACCGGACGGCGTCGGTGACGCGTGGGTGGGTCGTGAGCACGGTCTCGATCCGGCCCGAGACGATTGCGAGCGTCCCCAGGTAACACATGGTGAGTACGGTGAAGGCGACGCCGAGCAGCGATATGTCGAGCCACGCGCCCGCGCCGGGCGTGACGAACTGGGCCAATCTCACACATATACAGATAATCTGCCACTTCATGTAAATTCGGCCTATCCTCAGTGAAATTCCGATACACGTCGATCG
>PXRY01000050.1 GCA_003022925.1 Halobacteriales archaeon QS_8_65_32
CGGTTCGGCTCTGCCGTTATTGCCCGCGGTCACTGCTCGCCGTCCGTCGCGACACGAATTAAGCGGAAGCCCACGAGTTCACTCGCCGGAAGACATCAACGCCGCCGGCGGTGTCGACTTACGTGATTGCCCGCCGAACAACCGCTACGGGGCGGAACTGAAAGAGGCCGACCGCATGGCGGCGTAGCCGTGGTTCGAAAGACGCCTTCGGTGTCTTTCGATCGGTGCGGGACCTCCGATCCCGCTCGCAGTCAGAACGCTTCGCGTTCTGACCACATTCACGAGAACGGAGTTCTCGTGAGTAAATGGGAACTCGGAGAGTTCCCATCACATCACAACAGACGCGAAGCGTGTTTTGAACGACAGCGAGCCCCCCGATTCTCGCGAGCGAACAGCGTGAGCGAGTGAGAGTTCGGAAGTCGCAGCCCGCACAGTGACCGCAGGGAGCGAGCAGGACCGTCTTCCGTGAGCCGAGCGGGAGGGGGCTTTCAAGATGGTCCTGGCAACTACTTTGGAGAAACTAGTGTGCCAAATTCTGTCCACTAGCGAAGACGAAACGCTGAAACGCTACAGTCGGGTACGAGGGGTATGGAACTCCGAGTCACCGATCGCGAGGACAACGAACTCTCGATCGAGATCGCCAGCGAAAATCACACGTTCATGAACGTGCTCAAGGAATCCCTCCTGGAGACCGACGGCGTCACTGCGGCAACGTACGACATGAACCCCGAGCAATCGGGCGGCCAGACCGACCCGATCCTCACAATCAAGACCGAGGAGGGCGTCGACACGTTGGACGCCTTAGAGGCCGCCGCCGGTGCGATCACCGAGAAGACGACCGCGCTACGCGAAGCGTTCGAGACCGCCGCCGCGGCATAGTCGCGTTCGACCGATGTATTGCATCGGGCGATAGTATTCGTACGAATTCCTATCGTATCGTGGGAAAATCGAAGCGAGAACCGAAATCAGCAATACTACTATTAGCGGAGTTCGTTGAGCGGCCGCCACTCACCGACTGGGAGTTGCTTTCGGCCGCCGTTGCCCGCACCGGTAACGCGATACACCTCTTCGTCGAGATACGAACGAACCCGGAATTCATCGGTACCGGTTCGCGCTTCGAAGACCGCTCCGTTTCCGATGGCGATGCCGACGGCTTCCCGTCCGCGAACGTACTCACCGAACCCGTCGAGACGATCAGAGACGCCTGCGTATGGCGTACAGCGGAACGGAGGAACACGGAGCCCGTCGGTCAGAGCGAAATCGGTATCATTGCTCGTCGAGTCGCCGTAACTGCCGGCAAACCAGCAGTTAGCGCCAGCACTCAGGCCGGTTAGGAGGGTGCCGGAACGACCAGCAGTTCGTAGACGGTCCTTTACCTCGTGATTTGCCCAGATATCGAGCATGAAGTCGGTGTCCCCGCCGCCGACGTAGACGGCGTCCGCGGCGTCGATCTTCTCCCCTATCGCCTCGGGATCGTCCGGGTTTTCGACGAGCCGAAGCACGGATGCCGAACAACCGAGATTTTCGTATGCTCGGCGAACGGCCCGGCAGTAGCCCTCGGCATCGCCGCTGGCCGTTGGCACGAATAGCAACTCACTGTTATCCATCGTCTCGACGATGTAGCGATCGATGGGCTCGTCTCTCCGCCGGCGATTTCTCCACCTCCAATGGCTATGATGTGCGTCACAATCGTGATCTGATTACACGTCGCTATTGGGCGTTACTAATGCGCGCAGTGATTAGAGCCGAACCGGCACATCACGCTCCGTTAAGTGTTCCTTGATCTCGCGGATCGAGTACTCCCCGAAGTGAAAGATCGACGCGGCGAGCGCGGCGTCCGCGCCGGCTTCGACGAAGGCTTCTTCCATGTCCTCGGGTCCGCCACACCCCGACGAAGCGATAACCGGCGTTCCGACGTTCTCACAGACTGCTTCGGTGAGCGGGATGTCGTAGCCGTCCTTAGTGCCGTCGGCGTCGATCGAGTTGACGAACAACTCCCCCGCGCCGCGTGACTCGGCCTCCCGAGCCCACGCGACGACATCGACGCCGGTGCCCTCCCGGCCGCCCTTTACGGTGCACTCGAACCAGCAGGACTCGCCGTCGATCGCGGCGTAAAAGTCGCCCGCTTCGTCGTATCGCCGGCGGGCGTCGACCGAGATGACCATACACTGACTGCCGAAGCTCGCCGCGCCGTCGGTGATCAGTTCGGGCCGGTCGAGTGCGGCGGTGTTGATCGAGACCTTGTCCGCGCCCGCCCGGAGAGTCTCCTTGACGTCCTCGCGGGTGCGGATGCCCCCACCCACCGTCAGCGGGATGAACACCTCGTCGGCGACCGTCGAGACGGTATCGAGCATCGTTACCCGCCCCTCCGCGGAGGCGGTGATATCGAGGAAGACGAACTCGTCGGCCCCGGCCTCGTTGTAGGTCTTCGCCATCGAAACGGGGTCGCCGGTGTACTCCAGGTTCTCGAAGTTGACGCCAGTGTACACGGCCGGGTTTCCCTCGTCGTCGAGATCGACATCGATACAGGGGATGACCCGCTTGGTGAGCGTCATCTCCGGCTGGAACGCGATCGATTCGGTTCGGAGCGGTTCATACGAGTCCTTGGCCGGATCGACGCTTAACTGCTGTCCCTCCTCGCGTCCAGTGCAGCCGTTCACCGCGTCCGATCGTTCGCGGTCCTTCGATCGGCAGATCCGAACTCCGAGGCCCCCGAGTCAGAGCCGATAAACCCGTGACTCCCACGGCCGCAACTCGAACGCGTCGACTGCACTATCGCCTTCGTCTCCCGTTTCGACCTCGTAGTTCGCGATCAGTAGTTCGGCTCCGTTGAGGCCGTCTTTGATCCCGTCGGGTACCTCGAACGTCGGCGTCCCGTCGGAGAAGTTGAGGACGACGAGCGCCCGCTCGGTCCTGGCGGTCCCGTCCTCCCCTTCCGTTTCAAGCGTCCGGGTGTAGGCGTAGATTTCCTCGTGGTCGGAATAGAGGGGATCGTACTCGCCGTAGACGAGCACGTCCTCGGCCTTTCGGAGCGCGATGACGTCTTTGTAGTAGCCATAGATCGAGTCGGGATCGTCCTTCGCGGCGTCGACGTTTATTTCCTCGTGGTTCCGATTGACGCCGATCCAGGGCTCGCCGTCGGTGAAGCCGGCGTTCGTGGAACTGTTCCACTGCATCGGCGTCCGGGCGTTATCGCGGCTGCGTTGTCTGACCTGGTTTCTGATCTCCTCGAACCCGCCGATCACGCCCTCGTCGATCGCCGCCCGGATCGGGGTCAGCGTCGCGATGTCGCGGTACTGATCGAGCGACTCGAAGGGGACGTTCGTCATCCCAATCTCGTCGCCCTGGTAGATGAAGGGTGTCCCCCGCAAGGTGCACAGAAAGGTCACGAGCAGTTTCGCCGATTTTCCCCTATAAGCTTCGCTGCCGAACCGGGAGACGATGCGGGGCTGGTCGTGGTTGCCGAGATACAGCGCGTTCCAGCCTGCCGGATACAAGCCCTCCTGCCAGCGGCTGAACACCTCTCTGAGATCGACGAGCGACCACTCGCCGACGTCCCACCACTGCTCGCCGCGGTCGAGGCTCATATGCTCGAAGTGAAAGATCATGTCGACCGCCCCCGTTTCGATGTACTCGCGGGCGTGCGAAACGGTCACGCCGACCATCTCGCCAACGGTCATCGCGTCGCGATCGGCGAGGGCGCGTTCGGCCAGCTCGGTGAGGTGCTCGCTCAGACGTGGCCCGCCTGCGAAATGTTCCATGCCCGTTGCCCAGGTGCCTTCCTCGCCGTCGGGCAGTCCCTCGGTCTTCGAGATGAGGTTGATGACGTCCATTCGGAAGCCGTCGATGCCCTTGTCGAGCCACCACTCCATTACCTCGAAGACCTCCTCGCGTACTTGGGGGTTCTCCCAGTTCAGATCGGCCTGTTTCTCGTCGAAGAGATGGAGATACCACTCCTCGGTGGCCTCGTCGTACGTCCAAGCCGATCCTCCAAAGAGCGACTCCCAGTTGTTCGGCGGGAGTTCGTTCGGCCCGCCGACATCCGTCCCGTCCGCACCGGTGCCCGTCCCGCTCGCGTCCGTCCCGGCCGAGTCGAAGGCGTCGTCGGCGTTCGTGTCGGCGTCGGCGACGACCGGCCGGCCCTCGCGCCAGAAGTAGTAGTCGCGATAGTCGCTCTCGGGCTCGGCTTTCGACCGCTTGAACCAGGCGTGTTCGTCAGAGGTGTGATTTACGACCAGGTCCATGACGAGTTTGATGTCCCGGTCGTGGAGCGCGTCGACCAGTTTCTCCCAGTCGGCCATTTCGCCGAAATCGTCGGCGATCGCCCGATAGTCGGCGATATCGTAGCCGTTGTCGGCGTTCGGCGACTCGTAGACCGGACAGAGCCACACGACGTCCACGCCCAGGTCATCCAGGTGATCGACCTTTTCGAGTATTCCCGGGATGTCGCCGATGCCGTCGCCGTCCGAATCGTTGAAACTGCGCGGGTAGATCTGGTAGACGACCGCCTCCTTCCACCAGGCGCGATCGGGTCCCGACGACCCGGACCCGCCGTCGGCGTTCCTATCGACTCGTTCACTCATTACCGAGTTGCAGTCCCCGCGCGCCTATGGTAGCTGTGTTTTTGTATCGCGGCCGCGTGGGTGCGGACATGAGCGAACGCGAGCGCGGGACCGACTCGCCGACCGAGGACGGAGACGAACGCACCGACGAGGGAAACGCACCGACCGAACCGCGCGAGTCCGAATCCGGCCAGCAACAAGCCGACGAGGATCAGGGAGCGGCGATCGACGCGGGCACCGATCGCGACGACCGGGACGAACACCCCGACGCCGACGCCGGCGGGGCCGATACCCATGGGAGCACCGAACCGGTCGGCCAGCGTCGGACCGCCCCCCAGAGCGAGTTCACGATCCGACAGGTCGGAATCGGCGTCGCCGTGCTCGCCGTTGGCCTGATCGTCGCGTTCGCGTTGCCGTTGCTTTTAGCGTAACCGTCGCTCCGGCACGGCCATCGCTCCAGCGTCGCCGTCGGTCGCCGGCCGACCGTCAGTAACCCGACCGGCCGTCGGCATCCGGCCGACTACTGTCGATTTCCGGTCAGTCGAGTCCGTCTGCGATCACGTCGCGCAACACGGAAATCGAGTCGGCCGAAAAGGACAGTTTCTCGCCGCCGACTGCGAGCGTCAGGTGAGTGTCGTCGGTTGCCGTCCCAATCTCGGCGACCGGAACGCGCCCGGCCGCGATATCGCGTACTCGCTCGGGCGCGGTCGTCTCGATCACCGCGCGACCCGGGGCTTCGCCGAACAGCAGCACCGCGGCGTCCCCCGAATTGCCCCCATCGCCGATCGTCACGTCGAGGCCCGCCGAGTCGCCCACCATCTCCGCGAACGTTACGGCGAGGCCGCCGTGGCTCACGTCGTGGGCTGCGAGCGTCCCCGGGTCGCGGGCGATCTCACGAATCGCGTCGAGCCGTTCGGCGAAGTCGTCCGGCAGCGCCGGGAACCGATCGTCGCCCTCGAAGCGTGCGAGGTACTCCGAGCCGCCGAGTCGAGCCGTATCGTCGCCCCCGTGGTCGCCTTCGCCCTCACGGTCGTCGTTGACCTCGTTCGTGCCGTCGGCATCGTTCGCATCGTTCGCGTTGCCGCGCTCGTTCGTCCCGTGATTACCCGCCAGCGCCCGATCGCCGACGACCATCACCACACCGTCGCCTCGCAGTCCCGTCGGCGGGGCCGGCGAGTCGCCCGCCGTCGTGCCGATCATTGCGAGCGTCGGGGTCGGCGGCACGGGACCGCTCGCCGAATCGTTGTACAGCGAGACGTTGCCGCCGACCACCGGCACTGAGAGATCGGAACAGGCGTCTGCGATCCCCGAAACCGTCTCGGCGAACGCGCCGAACGTTCGGGCGTTCTCGGGGTTGCCGCCGTTGAGACAGTCCACGGCCGCGAGCGGCGTCGCGCCCTTTACTGCGAGGTTCGTCGCGACTTCGAGCGCGATCGCCCGCGCGCCCTCGGAGGGATCACGCGCCGTCCAGTTCGGCTCCGCGCCCGCGGCGAACGCGAGATCGATGCCCATTCCCGTCTCGCTTCCCGTTGCCGTTCCGCTCGCTTCCCCTGTCCCGCCATCCGCTTTCTCGCCGCCCGCCTCCCGGATTGCGAGCAGCGCCGCGTCGTCGCCCGGCCCGACCCGGGTCCGGAGGCCGACCTCGTGGTCGTATTGCCGGTAGACCCACTCCTTCGAGGCGGTGTTCGGGCTCCCGACGACCGTCGCGAAGGCCTCGTCGAGCGGGACGTCGGGCAGATCCCGCTCCGGTCCCTCGGCCGCCCCGGTCCCGTTCTCGGTCTCGTTCCCGCTGCCCTGCTGCCGGTCGTACGCCGGCGCGCCGTCTGCGAGAAACGCCGCAGGGAGGTCGACGACCCGCTCGTCGCCCGCGGTACAGACGTACCGATCTCCCGTTACCTCGCCGATCACCGAACAGCCGAGTTCGAAGCGCGCGGCGATTTCCCGTACCCGTGAGACGTTCTCGGGGGCGACCTCGTAACACATCCGTTCCTGGGATTCGGCGAGCAGGACCTCGACGGGAGCCATGTTCGGTTCGCGCTGGTGCACTCGACCCAGATCGATTTCCGCGCCGAGTCCGCCCTTCGCGACGAGTTCCGACGACGCGCCACCCAGGCCGGCAGCGCCAAGATCGCGGGCGGACTCGACCACTCGTTCGTCACAGAGGACCTCGTTGGCCTCGATGAGCAGTTTCTCGGTGTAGGGGTCGCCGACCTGGACGGCCGGGCGGTCGGCGGTTTCTGCGCCCTCGGCCAGGTCCTCGCTCGCGAAACTCGCTCCCCCCAACCCGTCCCGCCCGGTCGAATTGCCGACGAGCACGAGGGCGTTGCCCGCCCGCTTTGCCTCCGCGGTGACGAGCCGATCGGCCGGAAGCAAGCCGACGCAGGCGACGTTTACGAGCGGGTTGCCGACGTAGCCGGGGTGGAAGGCGACGCTTCCGGTCACGGTTGGCACGCCGATCGCATTGGCGTAGTCGGCGATTCCCTCGACGACGCCTTCCGTGAGGTATTTCGAGAACTCCCGGTCGAAGTCGCCGAAGTACAGACAGTCGGCGAGTGCGATCGGGTACGCGCCCATAGAAAGGGTATCCCGGACGATGCCGCCGACGCCGGTGGCCGCGCCGTCGTACGGATCGACGAACGACGGGTGATTATGGCTCTCGATCCCGAGCGTGACGTACCACGCCGAATCGTCGCTCTCGCTCCCGTTTCCCTCGTTTTCGCCGCCACGTCCGTCGTCGCCGTGGCTGTTGTCACCGGTGGGTAGGGCGACCACCGCCGCGTCGTCGCCCGGGCCGAGTACCACCTGCTCGCCCGTCGAGTCGAACGCCGACAGCAGTGGCCGCGAGGAGCGATACGCGCAGTGCTCGCTCCAGAGGTTCTCGAACAGTGCCGCCTCGGTCGGCGTCGGTTCCCGGTCGAGTTCGGTCGTGACGAGGTCGCGATCGGCGTCGTCGAGTGCCATTCGGTTCCGGTCGACGGTTCGCCCACCCCGAGCAAAGCGCTTTCCCATTACTCGGGCGAGATCGGAGCGGCGTTCGAATCGACCTCGCGGCGCTTCCCGCTTTCCGCTCCTAAGGGGGCCTGGCGAGCGACGGCGGTGGTCGTGTCAATCCTTATAGTGGCTCGCCCTGTGGCCGGACACGAAAACATGGCTATCGTCGTCATCGGCACGCTCGATACGAAAGGCACGGAACACGAGTTCGCGCGCGACGTTATCGCGGAGCAGGGAATCGACACTCATCTGATCGATACCGGGGTACAAGGCGACCCGACCGTCGACGCCGACACCCCACGGGAGGAGGTCGCCCGCCGCGGCGGCACCGACCTCGGAGACTTGCGCGCAGCGGGCGATCGCGGCGAGGCAGTGGATGTAATGGCCCGTGGGGCGGCGGCGGTCGCGACGGACCTCCACGACGAGGGCGTCTTGGAGGGCGTGCTCTCGCTTGGGGGCTCGGCAGGCACGACTATCGGGACGACCGCGATGCGCGCGTTACCCTACGGCGTTCCGAAGGTGATGGTTTCGACGATGGCGTCGGGCGATACGCGGCCGTACGTCGAGTCCCGGGACATCGCGATGCTCTATTCGGTCGCCGACATCGCCGGCCTTAACCGGCTCACCCGCCGGGTGATCTCGAACGCCGCGCTCGCGGTCGTCGGTATGGTCGCGAACGACCCGGACGTAGAAACCTCAGACAAGCCGACGGTCGGCGTCACGATGTTCGGCGTAACGACCCCCTGTGTCACCGAAGCCCGCTCGTTGCTCGAAGAGCGGGGCTACGAGGTGCTTACCTTTCACGCGACCGGTACCGGCGGCAAGGCAATGGAGGGTCTCGTCGAGGAAGGCGTCGTCGAGGGGGTGTTAGACGTTACGACCACTGAACTCGCCGACGAACTCGTCGGCGGGGTGCTCTCAGCCGGTCCCGATCGCTTAGAAGCCGCCGGGGAGGCGGGGGTCCCGCAAGTCGTCTCGGTCGGCGCGCTCGACATGGTGAACTTCGGGCCCCGGGACTCGGTCCCCCAGGAGTTCGAGGGGCGGCAGTTCCACGTCCACAACCCGACGGTGACGCTGATGCGCACCACGGTCGAGGAAAACCGCGAGTTGGGGCGGACGCTCGCCGAGAAGGTGAACCGCGCGACCGGGCCGGTAACAGTTCTCTTGCCTACCGAGGGCGTCTCGATGATCGACGTGGCAGGCGAGGACTTTCACGATCCCGACGCAGACGCCGCGCTGTTCGACGCGATCCGCGAGACCGTGGACGACGAGATCGAGGTGATCGAGAAAGAAACCGACATCAATGACCCCGAGTTCGCCCGGACGCTCGTCGATACGTTCACGGACGCGATGGACGACGGCCGCTGAACGGGCTTCGGCTCGGCCCGTTTCCTCGGCGGTATTCGATCGAGCGACGAGGGCCGTCGTGAACGGCTCCGGGGTTGGACTGGACGGGGCAAGGCTGGACGGAGCCAGGGGCCGGACGCATCGCGCCCGTGAACGTCCGGGGACTTTCGAAACGCTCCGAAATGGCCCTGGTGGTTCGTTCCCTTCGGTCGCACATCCCGTCCCTGCGGTAGCGTTATTGTCCGTCCCCGAGAGGTCCCGTCGAATCATGAGTTCCGATACTAACGGTACGGATTCGGGCATCGTCGCGCCCGACGACGTGGAGAGCCAGGTCTTCGACTGGGGCGTTCTCAAGTGGCTGTGTACGCCCGAGGTAACCGGCGCGGACGGCCTGAGCGCCGGCGTCGTCCGCCTCGAACCCGGTAAGGGCCACGAATTACACGAACACCCCGACAGCGAGGAGGTCCTCTACGTCGTAAGCGGCGAGGGCGAACAGACGATCGGCGGCGAAACCGACGACATCAGTTCGGGAGAAATGGTATATATCCCCGCCGGCGTCGAACACGGTACGGTGAATACCGGCTGGGACAGCTTGGAGTTGCTCGCGGTCTACACGCCCCCCGGCCACGAAGACGTCCTCGGGGACACCTGCCCGAGTGTACGATCGTCCCCGCCGGCGAGATACCGACACAGGAGTGAACGAGCGACCGAGACGACTGACCAGGGACGGGCACGACGAGATTGGTTGCCCGCCCAATGTCTTTGTCGGTCGTCGACTAACTGTGTTACATGGCCACCCGGGCGGCGCTCGGCGGACACCCGTCGAACACGGAGCGCACGGATGTCGAGTACGCGCTCGCCGCCGGGGCCTACGTTTCCCTCCTGTTCTCGCCGGCCGTCGTGCTCGCGCTCACGACGGTCCTCGTGGACGCAGCGGCGCTTTACGTCTCTTTTATCTGTGCAATAGCGCTGTTCGCCGGCCTCATCGGCTGGCTTGTCGTCGACAGGCCCGGACTGGCAGTCGAACTCGGCCGCCGTGACGCCTCGTGGATGCTCGTGGTTCTTCCCGCCGGGTGGTTCCTTGTCGCGTTCGGGAGCAGTGCGGTCGGCGTCGAACCGCCCGGAGTCGTAGTGGTGCTTTCAGTGCTCGCCACCGGCGTCGGAACAACGCTCGGGGGACTCCTTATCGTAATGAGTCGTACCCGTTACGCAGCCGTGGGGCTCGCCGGGGCCGACGACCGCGCACGGTGGGAAGCACGCTGGCCGCGACGGTGGCGTCGGATCGCGCTCGGGGCCGTTGTCGTCTCGTTCGTTGTCGGCGGGATCGGTATCGTCGCCGACATTGTGTTCGGCGTCGAACGGGCGCTCGAGTTGTACTACGTTTCGGTGTTCGTTCTGCCGCTCGCTACTCCCGCGTTCAACTACCGGACGATCCGCGCCACGGATGTCGGCCTCGTCGTTGAGTATCCCGTTGCCCGTCACCTCCGCCCCTGGTCGGCCGTCGAGAGCTACACACTCTCCGAGGCCGCGCTCGTCGTCCGGTTCGACGCACCGTGGCGGCCGGCACTGCGATGTGATCGTAGGGACATCGAAGATGTCTCGGGTACTGTCGCCGCGCTTGACGCCGCCCTGTCGTCCTGACCGACGCTCCTGCGATCCACCCGAGCTCGCCTGTAATCCGTTCGTGATTCGATCGTAGCCGCTTCCTCTCACTTGACCTTCCGGTCAGCACTCCGACGGCTCCGTTTGGCATACGGCGACGGCAAGCCTTTGTGCGAGGATGCCAAAGGAGCGATAGATGCTCGATCGAGTGCGCGAGGACATCGACGTCGCCTTCGAGAAGGACCCGGCTGCCAGAAGCGTCCCGGAGGTGCTTACCTGTTATCCCGGGTTGCACGCGATCTGGCTGCATCGGATCGCTCACACGCTCTGGGAGCGCGGTTTCGTCCTTCTCGCGCGCCTGCTGTCACACGTCTCGCGATTCCTCACCGGCGTCGAGATCCATCCGGGCGCGGAGATCGGCCGTCGGTTCTTCATCGACCACGGCGACGGCGTCGTCATCGGCGAGACCGCCGAGATCGGCGACGACGTCATGTGCTATCACGGCGTCACCCTAGGCGGGGACTCAATGGTCCCGGAGAAACGCCACCCAACCCTGGAGGACGGCGTTACGATCGGTGCCGGCGCGACCCTATTAGGTCCGATCACCATCGGTCGCAAGGCGAGCGTCGGGGCCGGCTCCGTCGTTCTCGAACCGGTGCCGCCGCACTGTACGGCGATCGGCGTCCCTGCCGACGTCGTCGACGACTGCGAACAGACGATCGAGGAGTACAAACAACGCCTCGACGGCGACTGAAATCGAACCTATCCGATCGTCGCCGTCCGCGCCATCGAGGTCGCTTTTCTTCCTTGTTCGGTCGCCAACCCGTCCCACAGCCGCTCGGCGAGGCCAGTGCCGACTCGAATCCGCTCTGCCCGACTCGCTCCATTCTATTCTACCTCGCTTCACCCTGCCTCACCTACCCTGACCAGGCGGTACTACGTTACGCGACTGCCTGGCCGAACAACCGCCAGGGACGGGACTGAAATGGGCCGACCGCTCGACTCGGGGGGCTCGCTGCGCGCATTCGCTCGCTGTGCTCGCTCACGTGTTTGCGTCGCCCGCCGTCGTCGAGCGTGTCGGGGGCTTTCGAGCCGTTCAATACGATCCTCCGGTCGTATTCGAGGCTGCTAAACTAACACTACTTCCATCCAGACCCGAAGGATAATGTCGACTCCATGTGACGTGGCGGCCGAACATGCACTTCACGCGCGAGGAATCACTGGACGCACTGCGTGGCACCGTCGACGCGGGCGAGCCGATCGTCGGAGCCGGGGCCGGCACGGGTATCTCGGCGAAGTTCGCCGAACGCGGCGGCGTCGATCTACTCATCATCTACAACTCCGGGCGGTACCGAATGGCCGGCCGGGGGTCGCTCGCCGGCCTCCTCCCGTATGGCGACGCCAACGAGATCGTCGTCGAGATGGGCGGCGAGGTCCTCCCGGTCGTCGAGGATACCCCAGTCCTCGCGGGGGTCTGTGGCACCGACCCGTTCCGGGAGATAGACGTCTTCTTGCCCGAACTCAAGCGTCAGGGCTTTACCGGCGTCCAGAACTTTCCAACTGTGGGCCTCATCGACGGCTCCTTTCGCGACAACTTGGAGGAAACCGAGATGAGCTTCGAACGGGAGGTCGAGTTGATCGAGAAAGCGAACGACCTCGATATGCTCACCTGTCCGTACGTCTTCGACGAGGACCAGGCCCGTGACATGACCGCCGCCGGCGCGGACATCGTCGTTGCCCACATGGGACTTACCACGTCGGGCGATATCGGTGCGGAAACCGCCCTCGATCTCGATGGAGCCGCAGAGCGAGTACAAAAAATCCACGACGCCGCGATCGACGAACGCGAGGACGTCCTCGTGATCTGTCACGGCGGCCCGATCGCCGAACCCGAAGACGCGAGACACGTCTTTGCGAACACCGAGGACGTCGTCGGCTTCTTCGGCGCGTCGAGCATCGAACGCCTGCCGACCGAACGCGCGATCGAAGAACAGGCCGAACGCTTCAAGGACCTCTCGGTGTAGTCCGTCGACCGCTTACCGCACCGAGCGCAGCGTCGACACCCGGGCGTTTTCCTTCAGGTCGAGGCCGGCGGGCGGTACCGATAGTGGTACTCGACCCAATTCGCTGACGAACAGCGTCGGGTGAACGCCGCCGCGTTCGAGTAGTTCCGAGCGGGGCTGACAGAGCAACGGTTCGTCGGTCGAAAGCGTCTCGTTGTACTCGACGAGATACGTCCCGCCGGGCAGTTCCCACCACTCGTAGTCGTCGTCGGGGTGTCTGAGGTTGCTCGCGCGCGGCGAGGTTACCGCGGCGTCGAGTTCGTCCCCGCCGAAGTCGATCGCGCCCGACCCGTCGACGTCATAGATTGCGGCGACCGTCAGATCGAGCCCCGCTTCGTGTCGTTGGGTCTCCTCGTGGACGATCCCCTCGACGCGTTCGGTGAGGTCGTCGACGTCACTCATGATGTTTGGACTCGCCGCCCGATCGGTAAAAGCTCCCGGTGGCGTGGTGAGGCAGCGTTTGCTTCGACAACTTTCGGGAGAAGTGCCGCTGAGATCGTCTTGGAAGCCCCCGACACGCTCGGCGTCGCCGGGCAGGTCTGCTGCCCGGCTGCAAACGATTCCTTCGGAATCGCCCTGGCTGCGAACCACGCTACGCGCGCCTTCGGCGTGCTTGCGGGTTCTCGCTCACCGAGCGGTCGGCCCCTTCCAGTCCCGCATAGATCGGTTTCCGTCAGTCCTCATCGATTAACCAAACACCGCCCGCAGCACCCTCCAGGGTAGCAATCCCCGGAGACCTGCCAGCAAAGGGCCGTCGAGGCGAGTTGGCGGCCCTCGATATTCAACCGGCTACGTCGCGTTTTCCCTCGTTTCGAAGCCAAAGACGGCCCGGAGTTCGCGTTCGATCGTCTCGGCGTAGATATCGAGGACGTTCTGGAGCTTTTGATCCTCGACGACGATCGCCGTGACTCGTTCTACGGGATCGTCGGGCAGTTCGACCCGGAACTCGCCGTTGCCCTCGTAGAACGGTTCGGATTCGTTGAGGACCTGCTGGTCGATAGCGTGGACGAGTTCGGAGTCGTAGCGGTCGTTCATCGCCTCGAAGGCGTTCCGATAGGCGGTCTGGAGCTCGGGGAAGTACTCGGCGTACTTGTCCTCGAAGCGCTCGGGATCGAACTCGGTCATGGTGGACCGACGCACAGCGCGAGTAAAAATCGGCCGGTCGGGTTCGCCCGCCGGTCGGACGTTTCGATCGACCGAGCACGGATGGTGCTAGTCGTAACCGAAACGCGATACAATGAAACCGAGACGGAAACCGGGGAGTCGGCGAGCCTCAGGCGGGTGCTTCGACGCCGAGTTCCGCAAGGAGCACGCGGGCGGCTTCGGCCGAAGAACCGGGCCCGCGGGCGGTGATCAGGTCGCCGTCGACCGTGACGCTCGAATCGGCATCGAGTTCGGCGTCCCAGTTCGCACCTGCTGCACGGACCTCGTCTTCGACCCAGTAGGGTAACTTTCGACCGTTGGGCATCCGGTCGTTTTCGTCGACGATGCCGTCTTCCCACTCGTTGGGAAAGCCGGTGACGTCCCGGCCCTCGACGATCCGGCCCGCCGAATCGCCCCACGTGAACCCTAAGATACCGACCGCATGACAGACCACGAGGGCCTTGTCTCCGTTCGCGATCGCCCCGGCGAGCAGCGAGCGGGCGTGGCGGTCCTGGTTGATGTCCCACTCGGTACCGTGACCGCCGGGGAACACGACGGCGTCGTATGCCGCGCTCGCCTCGGCGATCGGGATCGGGTCGTTGAGCCGCTCGTCGGTTTCGTCGATTTCGCGCACGCGCTCTGCGGTCTCCTCGCCTACCTCGTCGGGATCAACCGACCGCTCGTCGACGACCGGTGAACTGCCGCTCGGCGTCGCGACGGTGATCTCCACGCCGGCATCCGAAAGCGTCGTTAGCGGTTCCGTGCATTCTTCGCCCCAGTACCCCTCCTCGCTTACGACGAACAGCGCACTCGTCATCACCGTTTATGTACTCGATCCGGCCTGAAAAGCCCTTCACTGACGGGCCGGCGCTCGTCCCGTTGACTTCCCGTCCCGCCGAGCCTCCGGGCCGTCGTTCGATCGATCGAGCGCACTCAGTGATGCGAATGGAACGGAAACAGCCGAGGTGTACGGGTACGAATACACGACTGGTTGTCATGAGCGCGACCCAGAGGTCTTTCGCTCACTTCGGGATGCCAAAGCGTTATTAGGCCGCGTTGTAGAAACGGAACATCTGCGACGTGTGCGGATGCGTTGCACTATACCGTGGGCCAATGACAGACGACAACTCAAACGCGCGTACGGGTCGTATCGATCGACGGAAATTCCTCGCCGGACTCGGCACCGGCGTCGCCGCCGGTCTCGCCGGCTGTTCGGGCGGCGGTGGCGGCCAGGGTGAGGGCGGCGGTCAAAACGGCAGCGGCGGCGGGACCGGCACGGGTACCGGCACCGGCACGGGTACCAGCACCGAGACGGAGACACAGACCGCCCAGCCACAGATGGGCGGCAAACCCACCTTGGGGATGGGGACGGCACCGAACAGCTTGAACGTGCTCGCTTCGAGTACGGCCTATGCCTTCACCATCCTCGACAACATTTACACGTACGGCACCTACGCCGACCCGGAGACGGGCAGGCCGATTCCCGGCGGGTTCACCGACTGGGAACTCACCGTCGACAACATCGGGACCGGCGACCCGACGATCGTCGCGGAGATGCGCGACGACCTGACCTTCAGCGACGGGGAGGACGTCACCGCTCAGGACTACAAGTTCTCCGTTGAATACATCAAAGAACAGGAACCGGCCGGTTCGATTGCGGCATCGCAGTTCTCCGCGGTCGAGAGCGTCGAAGTGGACGACCCGAACGGAACCACCGTGAACTTCTTTCTCTCGGAGAAGGACAACGCGTGGCTCACCGACATCCTCGGGAACGTCTTCCTCCCCGAACACATCTGGAGCAACGTCGCCGAATACGACAAGTACACCCCGCGCAACTCCCAGGAGGGCGTCGTCGGCTCGCACGCCTTCCAGATCCGGGAATTCAACTGGGAGAACTGGTACGAACTCGAACCGCGCGAACCCGACGCGATCCCCTGGAACGAGGCGTTCGACTTCCTGGACTCGGGCGGCCCGTTCGTCGACACGGTTCGCATGGAGGTCTTCGGGTCCCAGAACGCGCTCGACCAGGCGATCCTCAACGCGGACATCGACCAGACGTACGGCACGGTCGAAATCGAGCAGGCCGCTCAAGCCACTGACAGGGACAACTTGGAAGTGTTGAACTCCCAGGACGACGGTTACGGCCACCTCTCGTTCAACGTCCGTCGAATTCCGTTCGACGACCGCGCGTTCCGGCAGTTGCTGGTTAAACTGCTCGACGAGCAGTGGGTCGTCGAGAACCTCTACCGAGGGGTCGGCGTCGAGCGAGGGACGTACGCGACCCCGACGGCCTACTCGTCCTGGCGTCCGCCCGAACCCGGGGAGGTAGACGGCGATTACGAGGGTATCCAGATTCCGGATACGTCGTTCCCCGGACAGGCGGGCCAGTTCAACATCTCACAGAGCGGGATCGACGCGGCACGACAGTACCTCATCGATAACGAGAACACGAAACACGACTACTCGCTCGGCCAAGCACAGTCCCCGCAACTCGACCCGCCCGACGGCCAGGAACTCTACGTCAACGGCCAACCGATGGCCCAGGCTCACACCGACAACGACGGCAACGGCGGACAGGGTCCTCTCGAGATCAGCATCAACCCGCCCGACACGGAGCCCAAACGGACCGAACTGATAAACCGGCTCGTCGACGTGTACGGGAAGGTAGGCATTCCGGCCGTCACGGCCGTCCAGTCGTTCAATTCCCAGCTGCCGAAGATCTACGCGAACGAGGACTTCGACATGTACGAGATGGGCTGGACCGGGCTCGCCTGGAACAACGACCACTACACCCAGTTCTACAGTTCGGACGGCGCGGACCTCGACGGTTCGGCCGATTCACAACTGTTCAACTCGATGGGGTACACCGGCGCGGACGACCTCATCGGCGAACAGGCGGGGATGATGCAACCGGAACCGCGAAAACCGATCGTGAAACAGGTGCTCGCCCAGATCTATCGCGACGCGCCGACGAACATCCTCAACCACGCTCGCGTGCTCCAGCCGGTCACGAACAGATTCAGCGGCCAGGTACAGGTCGTCGGCGGCGTGACGAACTCCTACACATGGCTGAACATCCGCCAGAGCCAGCAGGGGTGACGGGAATCGAGACGTGCGGTTGCCGACCGCGCCGTCACGGCCAGGATCGTGACCGTGGTCGCATCGTGCGGTCGGCAGCCGCCGTGACACCTGTGACGAGCGCTTGGACCGACACGGAAACGACGATCGGATCGGCGATCGAATCGCCCCGCGTGAGGCGTTACTGATGGCGACGCGTATCAGCTTCCGATACCTGTTGAAGCGGGTATTAGTGTCGGTCGTCGTTATCTGGGCGCTGTTGACGATCCTCTTCCTGTTGCTCAAGGCGATGCCGGGCGACATTACGACGCGACTGCTCAACCCCAATATAAAGCCTGCTGACCTCCAGAACTTGCGAGAACAGTACGGGCTCGACGAACCGCTGTGGGTCCAGTACTTGAAGTGGGTCCGCAACTACATGGTGCTCGACTTCGGGTACTCGCTTCGGAGCCCGACGCCGGTCATCGATCTCATCATCGAGCGACTGCCGCGAACGTTGGTGTTGTTCACCACCGCGTACTTGCTCAACCTCACCATCGGGACGCTCGCAGGTATCGAGTTCGGCTGGAAGCGCGGCTCGGTCGAGGACCGGACCGGATTCATGGGCGGCCTGACGCTGTACAGCATTCCGTACTTCTGGCTCGCGTGGTTGTTGTTGCTCGTCTTCTCGTACCAGCAGTTCGGCCTCACGTGGTTCCCGCCGGGGAAGATGACGCCGTCGTTCGAGTCGGCGTTTTCGAGCGTCGAACTCTTTACCGGCGTGCTCTGGCACCTCGTGTTGCCGGTCGTCTCGCTATCGGCGGTCGGCTGGGCGGGGTACATGCTCGTCATGCGGACCTCGATGCAAGAGACCCTCGGCGAGGAGTACATCCAGACCGCCCGGGCGAAGGGCCTCTCGCCGACCGCAGTGAAGTACAAACACGCCGCCCGGAACGCGATGATCCCCGTCACGACCCAGGCGATCGTCGGGATCGCCTTTCTCATCGACGGGAGCGTCATCGTCGAGACGGTCTTTTCCTGGCCCGGGATCGGTGCGTTGTTGGTACAGTCCATCCTGAACCGGAACTTCCCGGTCGCGCTGGCCGCCTTCTTCATGCTCGGAGTGTTGATCGTCTCGTTACGACTGGTGACCGACATCGTCTATACCTACCTCGACCCGCGGATCAAGTTCGGTGAGAACCAATGAGTAGCCAGACCGAAGGATCGGAAGGATCGATACTACAACGCTACCGACGCCGCCACGCCGGGACCTACCGCTCGATCGGTCGTGGGTGGGAGCGGTTCAAGACCCACCGCATCGGCGTGGTCGGACTCGGAATCTTCCTCGCGATCGTCGCGATGGCCGTCTTCGCGCCCTTTTTGTCGCCTCACACACTGGCGTGGCGCGCGCCGAGCGGCGGGGCGGCCTCCTCGCTGTCGGACCTGGCGTCGAGTACGACCTCGCACCCGGCACCGCCGCAGTTCGGCGACCCGTACTTCGCGCCGTTAGGTACCGATCACCGGGGGGCGGACGTCCTCACGCGGCTCGTCTACGGCTCACGGACGGCGCTGTACATCGGGCTCGCGGCCGGCCTCCTGTCGTCGCTCGTCGGTATCCCGCTGGGACTGATCAGTGGCTTTTACGGTGATACG
Source organism: Halobacteriales archaeon QS_8_65_32 (assembly GCA_003022925.1). Taxonomy (GTDB): domain Archaea; phylum Halobacteriota; class Halobacteria; order Halobacteriales; family Halococcaceae; genus PXQR01. The sequence continues at coordinate 18,419 of PXRY01000050.1, forward strand.
TGGATCGACGAGGCGATCCAGCGGGTCGTCGACATCATGTACGGGCTGCCCTTCTTGCCGCTAGTGATCGTCCTCGTCGCGTTGCGCGGGACGACTACCACGAACATCATCCTCGCGATCGCGGTGACCTCCTGGCTCAACAACTGTATCGTCATCCGCGGGGAGACCCTTTCGCTCAAGGAACGCTCCTACATCGAAGCCGCACAGGTCGCCGGGGCGTCTGACTTGCGGATCGTCTTCCGACACATCCTCCCCCAAGTCCTGCCGCTCGGCTTCGTCTACCTCGCACAGGACGCGGCCTTCGCGATCCTCACCCAGGCGAGTCTGGCCTTCTTGGGGCTCGCCGATTCGACGGCTATCTCCTGGGGAATTATGCTCCAGTGGGTCCAGGTCACCGGAAACGTCTACAACGCGTTGTGGTGGATGATCCCGCCGGGGCTCATGATCACGCTGCTCGCCGCCGCGTTTTACTTCGTCGGGTACAGCTTAGAGGACGTCACCAACCCACAGGCCAACCCATGAGCACGGATTCGAGTTCCAGATCGCCCGACACCTCGCGCCCCCGATCCGGAACGCGTGACTCCCAGGACACGATAGAGCGCTTTCGCGAGCCGGTGTTCGTCGGCTTACTGGTGGTCGGGACCGTCGTCCTCGCGATCGGGCTCGCCTTTCTGATCCTCTCGGTCACGATGGACACGACGCCGCCGGCACCGTATTTCACGACCGGTGGCCAGAAGTACGCCGTCGTCGCCGGCTCGATCGTAGCGAGCGCACTCGGCGTTCTCTCGATCAGGGCCGCCGCCCGCCTCGCGGGGTGGTAACGTGAGCCGACGCGCCGATTCCTACGGCTACGACCGCGATGACACTGCCCGGTTCGAGCGTTTCGAGTTAGAACCGCTCGCACCCGCCCGGATCGATACACGCATCGAGGCGGGTGCGGTCCTCGAGACGACGGACATCCCCGCGTATCTCGATCGTGGCCTCGTCGTCGAAACCGACACCGGCGCGGCGCTTTACCGCCTCGTCCAACTGTTCGGTACGCCGAACGTCCCGGGCACCGAAGCCGGCGGCGCTCAGCGCGACCGAACCGTGACGACCTGGCAGTACCTCTTTGCCCTGCACGACGACCCCGACGACGGCCCCGAGCGCGATCTGCTGGTGTCGATCTACGATTACAAGACCGACGTCTCGGTCGGGCTGTCGGGCTGGCGCTCGCCGGGAGCGACCGACGGCGACGCTGGCGGCGATGGTGACGGCGACGGTAACGCCGATCCCGACGGCGACGGTACTGTCGACCCCGATGATAGCGGCCGGAGTGACGGCCACCCCGACGACGGGAACATGGGTGAAAACGGGACCGGGCCGGCGATCGAGCCGCCGACCGGCGCGGTCGGTCGGTCGACGACGATGCCCGAAGCGGACGTCCTCGTCCTCATCGTCCAGCTCGCGTGCAACGTCGTCGAGGAGCCGGTGCCCGCCACCCATAAGGGACTATTGGTCTGATGGGTGGACGATGACCCCGCCACACGGGGGATACGGCCTCGGTGTCACCGACCGAGTAATCGACGTTCTCGTCTCCCCCTCGCGACACGCGCCGACGATGATCGCAAGCGCCTACCTGCTCGCGATCGTCGGCCTCGGGTTGACGCTCGTGGTCGACCCCTACGGCGAGAGTACCCTCTCGATGGTCGGTCTCGTCTGTATGGTCGTCTCCTTTCTCGTGCTCTTCTATACGAGCCTCACGGTCCTCGATAGCGGCGGATAGGATCGGTGAGTACGGGCCGGGCGTGATCGCGCTTCAGACTCAGGAGCCTCAATAGCGCTCACGTTCGCGGAGTCGGGGAAGCACGGCGAACAGGCCGATCACACAGACCAGTATTACCCCGCCGAAGACCAGCGGCAGCGCGGTGTATGGGTACAGTCCCTGACTGTAGCCGAGGTACGCGAGCGCGAGCGCACTGGGGACGAGTCCGATGAAGGCGAGCGACGCGATCACGCCACTTAGTCGCACGGTTTCGTTGTAGTCGTTGTAAGTCGTCGGAAGTCGTCAGCCGGCTGTGAATCGGCTCTCAGTCGGTTCGTGCTACGTCGGCGACCGGTTCGTCATGATCGTCCGGTTCGTAGAGGTGACAGGTACACCGCTGGTTCGGCCCGGCGTCGCGCATCGACGGGTCGACTTCCGAACAGATATCGCCGATGTAGTCCGGACAGCGCGGGTGGAACTTGCACCCGGACGGGGGGTTTTCCGGCGAGGGGATCTCGCCTTCGATCCGAGTGCGATTGCGCCCCCCGCGGGGATCGGGAACCGGAACGGCACTCAACAGCGCTTGCGTGTAGGGGTGTTTCGGATCAGTGATCACGTCCTCGGTGGGCCCGCGCTCGACGACGTCGCCTAAGTACATGATCGCCGTCGTGTCACACATATACCTGATGAGCGAGAGGTCGTGGCTGATGAAGACGTAGGTGAGGCCGTACTCGTCGCGCAGTTCCTTCATGAGGTTCAGTACTCCCGCCCGGATCGAGACGTCCAACATCGAGACCGGTTCGTCGGCGATGATCACCTCCGGATCGACGACGAGCGCGCGGGCGATCGCGACGCGCTGCTGTTCGCCCCCCGAGAGGTTGCGGGGGAGCGATTCGAGGTAGTTCTCCGCCGGTTCGAGCCCCGCTGTCGAGAGCGAGTCGATTATCTTCTCCCGACGTTCGGCATGGGTGGTCCCGATGTCGTTGATCCGTAGGGGTTCGGCTACCGAGTCGAACACGGTAAAGCGGGGATTGAGGCTCTGGAAGGGGTCCTGAAAGATCATCTGGACGCGCTGTCTGAATTCCGCCCACTTTGGGGCGTCCATCTCGCCGTACGGCTCGCCCTCGAAGGCAACGGTGCCCCCGGTTGGCTGATAGAGGTTCACAAGGAGTTTCCCGAGCGTGGTCTTCCCACAGCCCGATTCGCCGGCGATCCCCAATATCTTGCCGCGCTCGACGTCGAGCGAGACGCCGTCGACCGCCCGCACGCGTGAGACCTCCTTGCGGGTGAGAGTGTCCCAGAGGCCGCGCTCGCCGCCGAAGTGTTTTACCACCTCGTCGGCCCGGATTACCGGCGCCACGTTTCCTCCTCGGTCGCACGCTCGCGCATCTCCGCCAGCGCGTCGAGACGGTAACACGCCGACGCGTGGCCCGGCGACCCCTCGACGTTCGTCAACGGCGGGTGTTCGCTCTTGCATTCGGCGACCGCGAACGGACACCGATCGCGGAACCGACAGCCCGGCTCGGGGTCTTCGAGCGTCGGGGGTGTTCCGGGGATCGACACCAACTGCTCGCCGGTCGACTCGATGTCCGGAAAGGAGTTGCGTAGCCCGAGCGTGTAGGGGTTCGCCGGCTCTTCGAAGACGGCCTCGGTAGGACCTAGTTCCATGAGCTTGCCGCCGTACATCACGCCTACGCGGTCGCAGGTTTCGGCGATCACGCTGATGTCGTGGCTGATGATCAAAAGCGAGATGCCGAGTTCTTCCTGGAGGTCCTCTAGCTCCTGGAGCACGGCGTCCTGGACGATCACGTCGAGTGCCGTCGTCGGCTCGTCGGCGATGATGAGGTCCGGATCGCAGGCGATCGCCATTGCGATCACTGCGCGTTGTTTCATGCCGCCGGAGAACTCGTGGGCGAAGTCGTCGGCGCGCGCGCCGTCGATCCCAACCCGTTCTAAGAGTTCGCGCGCCTGTTCGTCCGCTTCCTGTGTACCGGTCTCGGGTTCGTGACGGAGGATGGCTTCGGTGATCTGGTCGCCGACTTTGTAGACGGGATTGAGCCCGTTCATCGCGCTCTGACTGATCGTCGCTATCTCCGCCCAGCGTACGTCCCGGATCGCCGGATCCGATAGCTCGGCCAAGTCCTGTCCCTTGAACTGGATCGTTCCGCCGGCGACGACGCCGTTCTCGTCGAGCAGGTTGATGATCGATTTGCCGAGCGTGGTCTTTCCACAGCCCGATTCGCCCACCAAGCCGAACGTCTCGCCCCGCTCGATCGCGAGGCTGACGTCGTCGACGGCGCGGACCGCCGTCGCCGCCTCGGCGTCGTCGAGCCCGTATCGTACGTCCAAATTGTCGATTTCGAGTAGTGCCATCGATCTGAGTGGTCCCGAACGGCGGTGTCCGTCCGGCGCATATGTACTTCCGTCGGTCGGGGCGTCATATAAACACACGGCTCCGTCGGCCCGCCGTGGCCGTCGCCGTTACGGAACCGTCCCGCTCGCGGCGGCGGGTCGACGGACACCGCAGGGCCGGTGGACGCCACGGTCGATCGTGACGTCGTGATCAGCCGTCGTGCTACGAGCAGCCGTGGGGTCGCGATCGGCCGCTGTGTCGTAGCGGTCGTTAGTCGTGGTCGGTCGCCGAACCGCTGGCCCGCTTTCGCCTCGGTGAAAAGTGGCTAATACGAACCGAACCCTTTTGTCGCTGATACTACCGGTATCGGCATGGAGCGCCTAGAACTGGCTCTCGTCGTCTGTGTCGCCGCATCGGTGCTGTTGGGGGGCTTCGTCGCGGCGGACGTCGGTTCCTCGTTTCGGACGGCTGGCCTCGCCGGTCCCGTGAGCGAGCAGGTCACCGTCGAGACCACGGCGGTGACGCTTCGCGACGACCGGCTCGTCGTCACGGCCCGCCTCGAAAACCCGACCCGCTATCGCCTCCGGCTCACCGGTGTCTTCGCGCAGGTCTCCGCGAACGACTCGCGGCTCGTCTACGGCAGTCACTCCTACTCCGATCCCGTCGCCATCGACGCCCGCTCGACGCGGAGAGTCGAGTACTCGATCTCGCTCGCGCCGGCCGGCGAGCGCCGGCTTCGTCGGGTACGGCGATACAGCCTCCGGCTGGGCGAGACGACCCTCGTCGTCAGACACGCGACACCGTTCGACGAGCCGATCGATTCCGGAAACGCTAGGCATGTCGGAGGCCCCGGCGGCCCCGGAGACCCCGAGAACGCTGGGGATGTCGAAGACTCCGAGAACACTGGCGAGGGAGGGACGAACCCGTGATCGGCGCGAAACGCTTCGCCCTCGCCGTCACGGTAACGGTCTGTGTACTCGCCTTCGCGGCGGCCTACGGCAAGGGGGTTGCCCCGCTCGCCGCGTACCTCTTAGCGGGTGTCTTCGGTGTACTCACGTACTCGTGGGCCGACCAGCCGGGCGGTCGGAACGCGAGCGGCGTCCTCGTCGGCGGGTTCGCCCTCGGCGCGACGTTGAGCCTGCTCGTCGGTGCGGCTCCGTTCGTCTGGTTTCTCTCGGTCCCCCTCGACGTCTCGCTCTGGCAGTCGTGGCTACGGCTGCTCTTTCCCTGGTTCGGGGTTGCGAGCGCGCTCGTCGGCGGCGTCTTCCTCGCTGGACTCACCATGGCGTTTCGGTGACCGTGCCCGTCGATCACGACCGACGGCCACCGAGCCGCAGGAGACGAGCTACGAAGCACGGCTGCGAGGACGAACGGTAAGATACGGGCCGTGAACCACGAATCGATCCCGGTGGATAGCCGAGCGTCCGACTCCGACAACGCCCCGACGGCGCCACAACAGCGACTACCGTCGGTTCGAGCGCGTCGCATCGTAGTCGTCGTCCCGCTCGTACTTCTCTAGATCGGCTGCATCGAACGGTGCCCACCGTTCGTCGAACTCCCCTTCGCCCTCGTCGTCCCGGTTACGCTCGTGCTCGCCGTTGGAGTTCTCCGTGCTCACGCTCCCGCCTTCGCCTCTGCTCCCGTCTCCGTTCTCGTCCTCACCCGTTCGATCGCTTTTGTCGGGTCCATCCGTCTCGTTGGCAATGGCCGGTCGCCGGCCGCCCCCGTACCGTTGCTCGATCCGGTGACCGACCGCGATCAGGACGGTCCCGAGCGCGATCGAAAGTACCGGGACGGGCGCGGTGATCGGAATCGTCCCCTGAACGAGCGACTGGTGAAGCGCGCCCCCGATGGCGAAGGCTCCGACGAGCTGTCCCAGCGATCCGACGGTCGATCCGATCCGTGCGTCCACGATCCCTCTCCGTTCCCGTTCGCTCCTACCGTCTCCCCGCTTTCGCGCCGTCGTAGTTCGTCGTTCTCCCGCTCCCGCTTTTCGCTTTCGCTTGCGCCGACAGCCGAATGCCGCCGTCCGGGCGTATCCGCCTCAGCCGCTGCCGTTCTCGTTGACGATCACGACCGCGCCGTCGTCGACGTCGACATCGACCAGTGTCTTTGCCTCGTAGTCGGTCCCGTCGAGCCGGTTCTCGCCGCCGACTTTACCGATGACGGCTACGACATCGACGATCTCCGCGTCGATCTCCTCTAACGCACCGGTGATCCCCCGGAGGGTGCCGCCCGTCGAGAGGACGTCGTCGAGCAACAGCACCCGGTCGCCGGCGTCGACGTCGTTGATGTACATGTCTTCGGCGGAGTAGCCCGTAACCTGCGACAGGGCGATCTCGCCATCCAGGCCGTACTGGCGTTTCCTGACGACCACGAGCGGGATGTCGGTCATCAACGAGACCGCCGTCGAGAGATGGATTCCCATCGCCGCGGGCGTGACGATCTTGTCGACCTCCAAGTCGGCCTTCCTGATGATCCCGATCACGATTTCCCGGAGGAGCCTGGGCTCTAACATCGGCACGCCGTCGCTGATCGGATGGACGAAGTACTCGTAGCCGTTCTTCTCGATCACGGGGGCGGACAGCAACGAGCGCCCGAGTTGATCCATGCTGACGGTACTGCGAGGGGGGGATAAAGCCTGGCGATCCGACCCGGTGGCCGTTTCGGACACGCCTCCCGAACGAACTACTCGTCTCGCTCGAACGGGTCGATCGGGGACGGCCCGTCTGGTGTGACGCGACGCCCCCCATCAGTCCGTGTGGCTCTGTCTCCCTGGTAACCATCGTCGCTATTGCGATTCATAGGATGTAATACGTATTGATGCGATAGTAGATGGAATGTAATCATAAACTCTTATTATCCTCGGGCATGAGTTACCAATGGCACGCAAATGATAGAAGAGGACTGGACTTCGATTGCGGAGCGATTTTGCCTTCGGCGAGTCGTATCGGTATGGCTCGTCGTCGTGATGGTGGGGCTCGCCGGTGCTGCCGGGGCAACGGCGACCTCGCCGACACCGGCGGCAACGGACGCCGGTGCGAGCGCCACAGGGCCAATCGCCCAGCAGAACAACACGACGAACGCGTCGAACGGTAGTTCGATGGGCGATAGCTCCATTGAAAACGGCTCCATGGAAAACGCCTCGATGGGTAACGCCTCCCAGATGGACAACGGAAGCGGGATGGCCCAGGGTCAAATGGCGTACGTTCGGATCGGGCACTTCTCCGCCGACGCCCCGGCGGTCGACGTGCTCGTCGACGGCGAGACGGCCTTTTCGGGCGTCGAGTACGGCGACGTCACCGACTACGAAGCCCTCCCGGCCGGCGAGCACCTGGTGACGATCACGGCCGCCGACGACGAGGACACCGTCGTGTTCAACAACACCGTGACGGTGAACGCGAACCAGGCGTACACGATCGACGCGACGGGCCTGCTCGACACCGGCGACGAGGAGTACGAGTTCGTTTCCTCGAACGGGAGCGACGACGCACCCTACACCGCCGACGGCGGGGCGGTCGTCGAGGCCGCACAGGTTTCCGTCGGTGACGACGAGGACGAGAACGCCTCGGTCGAGTTCAATAACGTGACGACCGACGGCGAGACCGTCACCGTCGATTCGGTGACCGCTCCTGAAGGCGGGTTCGTCGCGATTCACAACCTGAGCCTGCAGGACGGCAACACGCTCGGCAGCGTTATCGGCGTCTCGGAGTACGTCGAACCCGGTACCACCGAGGACGTCGAAGTGTCGCTGTTCGAGGGCGTCGACGGGACCGAGTTCACCCAGTCCGAACTCCGGAACAACACCAGCATCCCGCTGATCGCGATGCCCCATCTCGATACGGACGGTGACGAGGAATACGACTTCGTCCAGAACAACGGCAGCAGCGACGGCCCCTACACCGCAAACGGCGGCGCGCTCGTCGACCAGGCGGTCGTAGCTGTCGGTGGCGAGGAGAGCGAGACCGTCTCGGTCGACTTCGACGACCAGACAACCGGCGGCGAGAGCGTCACCGTCGATTCGGTGACCGTGCCCGAAGGCGGGTTCGTCGCGGTCCACAACGCAAGCCTCAATCAGGGCGACGCGCTCGGCAGCGTCGTCGGCGTCTCGGGCTACCTCGAACCCGGTACTACCGAGAACGTCGAAGTGTCGCTGTTCGAGGGCGTCAACGGCACCGAGTTCAACCAGTCCGATCTCGAAAACGACAGCACGCTCATCGCCATGCCCCACCAGGACGTAAGCGGTGAGGACATCGGCTTCGCGCCGCTCGTGCTTCAGGATCAGACCCAGCCGCCGGCGAACAACGCGTCGGTCCGGCTCGTCCACACCGTTCCGGGCATCGGCGCGGTCGACGTCACGGTCGGTGAAGGCAACAACACCACTGTACTGTTCGACAACGCGACGTTCCGCTCGGCGACGCAGTACGTTCAGGTGCCCGGCGGCGAGTACACGCTCGATGTCCGCGCGGCGACCGCGAACAACTCCGGCGAGGTCGTCGGGAGCTTCGACGTCGAAGTCGAGAACGGAACCTCGTACACCGCAACCGCCTACGGCGACGGCAGCGCAGAGGACGTCAACCTGAACACCGAGGTCGACGGTGAGATCGCGAACCTCCGGGTCGCACACGTCTCGCCCGACGCGCCTGCGGTCGACGTCTACCTCGACAACGAGACGTTCATCACGAGCGTCTCTCAGGGAACGATCACCGACTACGAGGACGTCACACCGACCGAACACCAGGTGACGATCACCGAAGCCGACAACCGTAGCGCCGTCGTATTCAACCAGACGGTGCCGGTCCAGGCGTCGGATTACACCATCGCCGCGACCGGCCAGGTGTCGGCGGGCGCGATGACGCAGTTCACGCCGCTGGTTATCCAGGACAACGGCACGACGCCCGACGAGAACACCTCCGCGGTGCAACTCGCCCACGCCGCACCCGGCGTGAACACGATCGACGTTACGGTCGAGCAGAACAACTCGACGACGGTGCTGTACGACAACGTTTCGTTCAGCAACGTCTCGTCGTACGTCCAGGTGCCCGCGGGCGACTACGACCTGCAGATCCGCGCGGCGACTGGAAGTAACGACGGCGAGATTATCGAAACCGTCGGCGTCGACGTCGCGGGCGGCGAGGCCTACACCGTCTTCGCGACCGGCGAGACGGTCGACGACCTCGAACTCGTCGTCGCGGAAGACGACTGAGGCTCCCGCACCACGTCTCACGATCGACTACCGCAGTTCTTTTTGGACGGCGCTCCCGTCTCACCAGCATCACTGACCGCTACCACCGACCGCTATCATCGACCGCTACCAGCAACCGCTCCGACCGCTCCGAGCGGTGCGAACGGTCCGAACGCATCCGGAGCACGAACTGCGGTACGCACTGAAGCGCCCGCGACGATCCGCCGCGAATCCGTCCCGATCGTGACTCGATTCCGTACACGTTATCGGTAACCAACCTCCCAATAATACGATGGGATGTAGCTAAAACAACCAACTCGTCTGACAAACCTTTATGCCGTACAACGTTCTTGATTCGATGGTTACGAATGACAGCAAAGGAAGGGATTTCGACCGGACGATGGCTGCCGACGCGGCGCACCCTCGGCGTCGTCTTCGTCGCGCTGGCGATGGTGCTGGCGGGTTGTGGCAGCGGTGGCGGCGATGGGGGTGGCGGCGAGGGTGCCGCCACCGGTACGACCGCGGGCGGAACGACTGCCGGCGGCGAGACGACGGCTGCCGGCGAGACGACGGCTGCCGGCGGTGCCGAGACCACGACCGCTGGCAGCGGCGGGACTTCGACGGCTATGGCCAACGAGTCGATGAGCAACGCCTCGATGGATAATGGAACCATGGCCAACGGCTCGATGGCTAACGGGTCGATGGGGATGGCGAACGGAAGCACGAACGCTTCGCTTCGCATCGCCCACCTGTCGCCGGACGCTCCCGCGGTTGACGTCTACCTCGACAACCAGTCGGCCGTCTCGGGTGTGGCGTTCGACGACGTCACCGACTACATGACCGTGCCGACCGGTGAACACGTCGTAACGATCACCGCCGCCGATAATCGCAGCGCCGTCGTCTTCAACGACACCGTTGGACTCGAAGACGCGGCATACACGGTCGCCGCGACGGGCGAGATAAGCGAGAACGCCACCGAACCGTTCGCGCCGCTCATCCTGGAGGATCGGACGAACCCGCCGGTCGAGGCCGCAGCAGTCCGACTCGCACACGTCTCGCCTGACGCCGGCCCGGTCGACGTGACGGTCGGCGAGGGCAACGATACGACCGTGCTGTTCGACAACGCGACCTTCGGGAACGCGACTGAATACGTCGAGGTGCCCGGTGGCGAGTACACGCTCGATGTCCGCGCGGCGACCGCGAACAACTCCGGTGAGGTCGTCGAGAGCTTCGACCTCGAAGTCGACAACGGGACTTCGTACACTGCCTTCGCCGCGGGCTACGCCGCCCCCGATGAGGCACCCGCCGACGAACCGCTCGATCTGATCGCGACGACCGACGGGCGAACCGCGACCCTCCGGGTGGCCCACATGTCGCCGGACGCCCCCGCGGTCGACGTCTACCTCGACAACGAGACGGCCGTTTCCGGTGCGGAGTTCGGCGACGTTACCGACTTCATCGAGACGACGCCCGGCGAACGCGTCGTGACGATCACCGCTGCGGACAACCGCAGTGCAGTCGTCTTCAACAGTACCGTGCCCTTCAGTGCCGGCGCATACACCGTGATGGCCACGGGCGAAGTCGGACAGAACGCCAGCCAGCCCTTTGCTCCGCTGGTGCTCAGCGACAACACCACCGCCCCCGGCGAGAACGCCTCGAACGTGCGTCTCGTCCACGCGGTGCCTGACGCACCGCCCGTCGACGTGACCGTCGAGGACAGCAATACCACGCTGTTCGACAACGTGACCTTCGGAAACACGAGCAGCTACGCCACGGTGCCGGCGGGCGAGTACACGCTCGAAGTCCGCGCGGCGACCCCGGACGATAACGGGACGATCGTCACGACGGTCGACGTCGATCTCGACAACGAGACGACTTACACCGCCTTCGCGGCGGGTTATGTGTCCCCGGAGGACGCCCCGGTCGACGAGCCGTTCGACCTGATCGTCGCCGCCGACTCGGAGCAAACGGGCACGGGGTCGGGCGAATCGGAATCGGAATCGGGTTCGATCGCGGTCGCGGGACCGAGCGACGTGACGGCACGGACCCTCGCCGCGAACTGACCGATAGGCACCGTTCGAAGTCGAATCGGGCCGTCGGGGATCGCGGAACTCCATCCGAGCGCAGGTCGGTGAACGTGTTACAACGGGAACGTGTAGGGACCCGTCCGCGGTGTCGAGTGATTGTCGGTCACCATCGAAGCGCGAGTAGCTGAAACCGGCGCGTCGTCGGGTTCGTAACCCCCCCGCGTCAGGTGACGATCGGTAGCGGGGACTCAGCGGGTCGCAGGTCGTCGCCTTCGTATCGGCGGAGACGGGCGGAGACGAGCCGGGATACGGTAGGTGTCGGACCGTCAACGCTTTCAGGGCCGCCCGGAAACCAGCGTCCATGACCGCCGACGCGTCGGATCTCACGATCGGCATCTTGAGCCTTCGCAGCAGCGAGGAATCGAAGGCCATCCCGAACGTGATCAGGGACTTGGGGTACGGCACCGAGTGGCTCCGCGAGGAGAACGCGGCGATCGAGATCGAAGGTGGGAAAGCGAGACCGGAGCCACCGGTGTGCGTCGGAACTCGATGACGAACACGAACGTCGTTCTCCTGACCGTCGACTGTCTCCGGTACGACAGATGTGGGTTCAACGGCTATTGCAGCGATACGACGCCGACCCTGGATCGACTGGCCGGGAACTCCTCTGTCTTCGATCGAGCGTACGCCCCTGGGCCATGGACGGCGGAATCGTTCCCCGGAATCCTGGCGGGCCTGCACGCGCCGGGCGTCGCCTACTGGGACAGGCCGCCGTACAAGGCGATCCCGCACGGCGCACCGACGATCGCGATACGACTGGGAGACGAGGGATATACCACCGTCGCGACGGTCACGAACCCGCAACTCGCCGCCGACCGGAACTTCGATCGTGGGTTCGACCGATTCACCAACCTGAAACGAGAACAGGGTGGCGACGACTCGGAGGAAGACGGTATCGGAGCCGATACGTTCGAGGCGCTCGCGGGCGCGGTCGGCGATCGGTTCTCGGACAATGAGTTGCTGGCTCGCTTGCGGGGGCGATCCGGCCTCTCGAACCCGTACGCGGCGCTGTTCGCCCTCCGTCGGCTCTCGATGGTTCGAAACGCACGGGAGGAATGGCCAACGGATCGCGGCGAAGCCGTCATCGGTCGGTTCGTGGTCGAACTCGCGGACGTCGCCGACGAGCAACCCTTCTTCGCCTGGACGCACCTGATGGACCTGCACGCCCCTATCCACCCCGCGCTCGTGAACCGGGACGGAACCGGGGTGGGCAGTCTCGATGTGGGTCGCTACCTGCTGGCCGATACGGTGCGTGCGTCCGACGGCCAGCCGACACGTTACAGCCGCCTCTACGACGAGGCACTCCGATACGTCGACGCACGGATCGAGCGAGTCGTCGACGTCCTTCGGTCGGCCGGCGTGTGGGACAATACCGTTCTGATCGTCACGAGCGATCACGGGGAGACAATGGGCGAACGCGGCGTCAATGGCCACCGGAACCACTACCCCTACGACGAACTGTTGCACGTCCCCCTATTAGTCCGCACGCCCGACGACAGCCGTTTCGAGGCCGGGAACGGAGACCGGATCAGTGCCCCCTTCTCGCTTTCGTGGCTGCACGAACTGATCGCCGAGATTGCCGACATCGATCCGATGGGCCTGTCAGCACGGAGCCCGTCGGGAACCCATCTCGACGACCCGGTGGACGACCGACTGGCAGTGGCCGACTCGCTCACGTCCTTCGGCCACACTGTCGTCGTCCGCGACCGCCGGTACAAGCTTATCGAACACTTCGACGGATGGGTTCCGGACGATCGATCCCGTCGGTACGACCTCATGCGCCACTTCGGCGTTCACACGACCGACTTCGGCCGCGAGGTGTTCGACCCGCTGAACGTCGCCTACCGGCTGCCGACCGATCCCTGCGAGCGGTTTCCCCGCCCTGCGTCCGACGCGCCGACCGAGCACCACGAGCGTGCCGCAGAAATCCACACCGAGGTCGACGACCTGCCTCGCATCGACGGCCGAGCGGACGCAGCGACCGAGGAGACGTTACGGGATTTGGGCTACGTCTGAACTCCGGTAGGAGCCGGCGACCATCGCCCGCTCGACCGTCATCCCGTGACGGGCGTCGGAGAGTCGGACCCTCGGTCGGGATCCGTCGGTTCCGAGCCCTGATGGCTCCGGTTTCACTCGTCAGCGTCCACCAACGCGCGGCGCAAACACGCTCGAAGTACCTGTAGCGGTACACCGAGGAGTAACGCCGGGACCACGAGCCTGGCGCGTTTGAACGACCGTTTTCGAAGCCGGTCGTAACGGCGGACGATGGCACGACCACCGCTACGAGGACGTGATCGGCCGGTTGCACCTGTGCCAAAGGGTCGGGACCTCGGTCTCGATAGGCGTCCCGAGCGGTATTGAGAACGGTTTTTATTCGCCGCCCTACTCCAAGGCACCATGATCGAAGCGAGGTCGGTTCGTGTAGGATTCGTCTGCGTGCGAAACGCCGGGCGAAGTCAGATGGCGAGCGCCTTCGCCGAGCGCGAGCGAGCCGAACGCGGCCTCGAAGGATCGATCGAGGTCGTCACCGGCGGGACTCATCCCGCCGAAACCGTCCACGAGGCGGTCGTCACCGTTATGCACGAGGTGGGAATCGATCCGTCTGATCGCGAGCCACGGGAGATCACGACCGACGAGTTGGAATCGTGTAACATCGTCGCGACGATGGGGTGTTCGACGCTCGACGTGAGCGAGGCCGAATCCAGTACGGACGTACGTGATTGGGCGCTCGACGATCCTGCGGGCGAGGGGCTCGACACGGTGCGCGAGATCCGTGACGAGATCGAAACACGAGTACGGGACCTGTTCGACGAGCTCGATTCCGAAGCGGGCGAGGGTAGCGAGGCGAGCGAGAAACCCGAAGGGACCTCAACGGTCCGGTAGAAAAATGCAACTGACGACGGCGACCGACGCCGAGGTCGAAGACGCGATGGAGCTACTCGACGACGCCGGCTTGCCGACCGACGTCGACCGCGAGGGGGTGATCCTGTTCGTCGGGCGCGTCGACGGACGGCCGGTCGGCATCTGTGGGCTCGAAGTCCGCGGGCCACACGCGCTCGTGCGCTCGGTCGTCGTCGAACCGGGAAGGCGCGGCGACGGACGTGGGACGGCGCTGATCGAGGAACTGTGCGACCGTGCACGCGAGCGGGGCGTTCGGGAGCTATACCTATTGACGGAGAACGCGGCGGGCTTCTTCGAGAAAGGGGGCTTCGAGCGGGCCGAACGCGAGGCAGCGCCCGAGGCGATCCGTGAGACGCGCGAGTTCGCCGCAGTGTGTCCAGCCTCGGCGGCCTGCCTGTCCCGGGCCCTCCGGAACGTCGAGTAGCGGACTCGACGGATGCTTGGAACCGATCCGGCGTTTCGACCGTTGGAGCGGGGAGACGAGCCGACGACGGGACGAGAACGGGATTACCCCGGAACGACGTAGTTGAGGCCGGCGACGACGAGGCCAGCGAGGCCCATCCGCGCGCCCGCAACGTACCACCGCTGTCGCGAGATCGAGCCCATGTACGCGCCGAAGACGAACAGGACGCCGACGGCGACGGCGATCGAGACGAGCACCGCCCCCAAGAGGGTGAGGAGCTCCTCGAAGACGAACGGAATCAGCGGAAGTACGAGCCCGATGAACGGTCCGAGCCCGCTCATAAAGGCGTTCAGCTTCCGTGCACCGAGTTTCTCGCGTTCGACCTGGGTGTCTTTCAGGTCGGTGAGCATTGCCCGTTCGATCTCGATGCGTTCGGCGCGCATCTCCGCGCGTTCGATCTCCCAGACGCTCCACACGCCGGAGGTGAGCAGGCCGACGCCGGCCCCAAGGCCGATCTGGATCACCCGAAAGCCCTCGTCGACCCCCGAGAGGTAGGCGCTGACGACGACGCCGACGCTCGTGAGCGTGCCGTCGAACCCGTTCGAGACGAAATACCGGCGGGCGACCGGCCCGATCGCGTCCAGTCCCACTCGTTCGGCGAGCGAATCGTCGTCGGAACTCGACCCGTCGTTAGAACCCGACCCGTCGTCGGAGTCCGACGCGGCGTCGGCCGTCGAGTCGTCGTCGGCGCTCATCGATCAGTCCTGGGGGGTCGGAATGTCCTCGACTAAGTGATCGCCGCAGGCGACCTGATCGATCGAGTGGACCGACCCGCCGGAATCCTCGACGACTGCCTCGACTGCCTCGTAATCGATCGCGTCGCCCTCGATGGTGAGTTTCACGTTCTGGACGTCCTGATCGATCTCAAGCAGGGTGGCGTTGACCCCCGAGACACCCTCGCTGTCGGCGACCTGGCCGGCGAGGTCGATCGTCGCCGGTTCGTGGGGTTTCAGTACGTCGAAGACGAGTCGCCGTATTGCAGCCATGAGATCGGTAAATAGCGAGAGTTGATAAGTTCCGTCGGTCCCGCTTCAGGATGGTGTTACCTTAGGGACAGTGAGGCAGGGGAGGAGGTGCCGAACGGCTCGAAAGCCCCCGACCCGCTCGACTCGGGGGGCTCGCTGCGCGTGGTTCGAGACGGCTCCGCCGTCTCGTCATCACGAGAGAGCTTCGCTCTCTCGAACGACTTCGCTCCCTCGTGGTTCAAGAGAGCGAAGCTCTCTTGTCATTGCGGGAAATCTGCGATTTCCCGCTTGCACGGCGAAGCCGTTTTGAACGACGATGCTCGGTCGCTCCAGTGCTTGCTTCGCCCGCCGTCGTCGAGCGGTCGGCCCCTTCCAGTCCCACCCCTGGTGGTCGTTCGGTAAGCAATCGAGTAAGTCGATACTCTCTGCCTCGGCCGAGTGATGTTCGTCCCTTCGGGCGTGTGGGTCCAGTCCCGAGGGGACGAGTCCGCTGGAAAGCACCCGTCGGGAGCGCTCTGAGGCCGCACCGGAAATCGGATGGCCGCGATCGGAAGACGACATGGATCATAAAGCACCCGCGTAGCGAGGGGACGATATGGACCGACGGACTCGCCTCGTTCTCTACTACGCGCTCTCGCTGGTCGGGACGCTTCTGGTCTTCACGCTCGCGTACGACGCCGGCATGAGCGTGCTCGAAGGCCGGCCCCCCTGGGGCCACCCGCTCATGAACCTGCTCGTGATCGGGATGCAGGCCGCGGGCATCGTGCTCATCTTCGCCGCGTTGCCGGTGTTCGTGATCCCGCTGATCGAGCAGGCCGTCTCCTCGACCCCGCCCAGAGCGGTCGACGGAATCGAGGGGCACGTACTCGTCCGTGTCTACACGCCCCGCGCGGCGGCGCTCGTCGCCGAACTCGACGACCGAGGGGTATCTGCCGTGATCGTCGATCCCGACCGCGAGACCGCAACCGAACTGCAGGAGGCGGGCCGACGAGTCGTCCACGGCGATCCCGAGTCGGTCGCGGTACTCCGGGCGGCGGGTATCGGACGCACACGCGCAGCGGTCGCGGACGGCCCCGACGAGACGGCCGCGAGCATCGTCTTAGCGGCGAAGGAAGTCGCTGAGGACGGTTTCGCTGTGAGCGTCGCCGACGAGCCCGACCTCGCCGACTACCATCGATACGCCGGTGCCGATCGCGTGCTCTCGCCGCGCGCGCTGCTCGGCGAGAGCCTCGCGAATCGGGTGACGACGGCGATCGCGACCGATCTCGACGAGGTACTGGACATGGACGAGAGTTTCTCGATCCGCGAGGTACCGGTCGAAGCGGGGAGCGAGGCGAGCGGGAGAGAGTTCGCCGACAGCGGTCTCGAAGCGCTGGGCGCGAGCGTGCTCGGCGTCTGGGTCGACGGTGGGTTTTCGAGTCCTCCATCGCCGGGCGTCATTCTCGACGAGCGAACCTGCCTGCTTGCGCTCGGTCGTGAGGCCCAACTGCATCGACTCGAAGCGCAGACCCGATCGCAGGCCGGCGGGCGCAGCGGTGGGGACGGCGACGGGCGTAACGATGAGGGAGACAGTGAGAGCGAAGACGAACGCGAATACGAAGGCATAGGTGAGGACGAAGCCGGATGCGGACGCAGACAGGGGAAACGAACGCGAGCGCGATCGAGTGTTGATCGCGGGTTTCGGGGAGGTAGGCCAGGCGATCACCGAAGCCCTGTCGGCGGCGGCGGTCCCCTGGACGGCCCTCGACACCGACGAAAGCGCGCTCGCCGCCGAACTGCAACGGGAGGACGGCGGGCGTCGAGAAACGGGGAACGACAGCGAGAGACGGGACTCCGACGGGAGACCGGACGACGGCGATAGCAGCGACGACGGCGGTCAGAACGGAGGCGACGACCGGCCCGACCGGGAGGGGATCGTCGGTTCGGCGACCGATCCCGGAACGCTGCGGAGGGTGGGTGTCGAAGGCGTCGGGACCGTCGTGCTCGCGCTCGCCGACGACACCGACGCGACCTTCGCCGCGCTCGTGATCCGGGAACTCGCCCCCGACGTCGAGGTGCTCGCCCGGGCCAGCGAAACCGAAAAGATCCGGAAGCTCTATCGGGCGGGCGCAGACTACGTGCTCGCGCTCGCGACCGTCTACGGGCGGATGGCCGCCGCGGCGATCGTCGGGGAAGGCGACTCGCCGACCGACACGCAGGTCGGCGTCGCCCGCGCGAGCGCGCCCGGACTCGCTGGCGAGACGCTTGCCGAGTCCGCAGTCCGCGAGCGAACCGGCGTGACCGTGATCGCCGTCGAGCGCAATGGCGAGGTGATCGCGGGGATCACGCCCGGGTTCGTCCCCGACGCGGAGGATACCTTCGTCGTCGGTACCGAGGAGGGGATAGCACGGTTCGAAGCCCTAAAAGCCTGAGACGGTCGACGCGTGCTCTGAGACGAACCGACGGCCCGCGGCGACTCCGACCTCCGGGTCCGGAGCGCACCGGTCGCCCGCGTGCCGCCCCGACGCCGACGTTCCGAGGTCACGACCGGGCGGGTCGGGGATTACGACTGCGCCGAGGATCGGACGACGTCGCCGTCGACGATCACTTCCACCGGCCCGTCGTTGTCGAAGGTCAGCACCTCGCCCGAAAAGCGGTAGGTATCCGACCCTTGATTGACCCGGCCGGATGCGCCCGACCCGGAGATCTCGTCGCCGTCGGCGAAATTGACGCTGTCGGTGGCTTCGAGGACGCCGCTTACTGAAAACTGGTAGCTCGCTGGCGTGTCGTACGGCCGGTTCGAGACCGTGATCTCGCGGTCGGGAGTCGAGCCGCCGGGTGTCACCTGCTCGCCGTCGAGGTAGATGGATACGGCGTCGGGATCGCTGACCGAGAAATCGGTGACCTCGCCGGCGAAGCCATAGGAATCGGTGCCGCCGAGGACGTATCCAGTAGCGCTCGATCCGTCGATAGTGTCACCGCTGTTGATCGACCCGCCCCTGGCGGTGGTCTTTTCCAACTCACCGCTAACCGTGAAGTCGTACTCGGCGCGGGGCCCGCTGCCGACGATGCTGATCGATCGTTCGGGACCGAACCCTGCGGGGTCGACCGCCTCGCCGTCGACGTACACCGTGACAGCACTGGCGTCGCTCACGCTGAGGTCGGTGTGATCGCCGGCGAACCCATACGAATCGGTCCCGCCGACGACGGCACCCGAAGCCGTCGAGCCGTCGATCTCGTCGCCCGCGTTGATCGACCCGCCGTTGGCGGTGCTCTTTTCGAGATCACCTGAAACAGTGAGATCGTACTCGACGCGG
>PXRY01000053.1 GCA_003022925.1 Halobacteriales archaeon QS_8_65_32
TCATCGATTGCTCAACTAGACAGTGCCCCTTCGAGCCTCCGAGCTGCCGTCCCGACGAACGAAAACCATCGGATTCCTGTTCGTTAGTGCGCATGACCCGGACGGGGCGCTCAGTTCCCGTCACAGGTTACCCCGACGGGAACCTATCCGTACGTAAGTGGCTGCTTCTGGTCCGTAAATTCGTGCTATGTCGGCGTACGTACGGACAAGAATTATATGTCTAATGGTGTATTAACTAGTGATGGACATCGATCGAGTGACGCTCATTGACCCGGACGATGGCGTTCGCCGCTCGCTTTCGGACGTCGTCGTCCGATCGCTGAGGCCGTCGGCAGGGTCGCTGGTGCTCGAAGCACCCGTCGAGCGGGTCGACGGGACGCCGTTCGGCGAGCGTCCGGGCGGCGAAGCAGGCTGGTCGCTCGTCGTCACGACGGCAGACGGCCGAACGTACACCGGCTACGTCGAGGTGGTCGCGACGGGCGACGATGCCCGCTTCTATTGGTGCGGTATCGGGTTCTGATCGGGGTTTCGGTCTCCTCTCGGACACCCTATCTCGGGAATTCGCTCGACGCGATACGTGGGCCGACCCGACGATATTGAAACCCCCCGAAGGGACGCCTCGACGTCGTGTTCCGAACGTGCCGAGCGCGTGTCGTGGGCGCCGAGCGGGTACTGTGTTCCTGTCGACGAGCGCGACGGTCGGACCGGTACGCACCGGCCGGTCACTCGATCTCGAACTCGATCGTGAGCCCGCGCATCGCCTCGGTAAAGCCGTAGTAGGTGAAGTGGTAGACGCCGGACTGTAGCGGTGCACAGACGGTGTAGGGGCCAACCGAAAAGCCCTCTCGGCTCGCCTCGAACTCCCAATCGAACCCCTCGTCAGGCTCGTGGGTTACCCGCTCGTCGGACGGCGTGTACCCATCGGGAACCTGCAGGACATGCCGCCAGCCGTCCTCGACCTGACGCTCGATCGCATACGTGAATTGGGGACCGGTGACCTGTGGCTCGTCGGTCGTGTTCCGGAGCGAGATGGCAAACGAGTCGCCGGCCGATTGGTCCCCGGGATCGCTCAGTTCGAAGCCGAAGCCGGTGCGGTAGGCCAACTCGAAGTTCGCCGGGAAGTCGATATCGAGGCGGCGCAACCCGTCATCACAGGTCGCCGTCGCCGTCGATTCGGTTCCCGGCGTCGTCGTACCGCCAGTGGTCGCGCTCGCGGTATCCGTGCTCGTTCCGCTCGCTTCCTCCGTTCCGGTCCCGGTCGACGTTCCCGTCTCCGTCCCCGTTCGCGTTGCCGTCGTGTCGGACTCGGCGGCGGTCGTCGCCGTCCCCCCGGAACTCGTTTCAGTGGTCGTTCGCGCGGGTGATCCGGTACCAGCCGTTCCGGCGGTCGTCGACGGCGCGTTCGCCGCCTCGTTCGTGTTCCCGAGCCCGTCGAGACACCCCGCGCTCGCGCCGACGAGTCCGACCGCGGCTGCTCGCAGAACGGCCCGGCGATCGTGTTTCACGCCGCTACTGATATCCGAGCAACTATTAAGCTGTTGATATATAGGACCAGTAGCGGTCGCCGTTCATCGATTCCGGTCGAGAACCGAACGGCCGGGAACCGACCGAACCGAACGGTTCAATCCGCTCGCGCGTGACTCGACGATGATGGGCGATCCGCTCGGCTCCCGGGAGACCCGGGCCGCGACGGTACTCGATCGATTGGCTGAGACGTATCCCGACGCGACCATCTCGCTTAGCTACTCGAACCGCTTCGAGTTGCTCGTCGCGGTGATCTGCTCCGCGCAATGCACCGACGAGCGGGTCAACGCCGTCACGGCCGACCTCTTCGAGACGTACTCTACGCCCATCGAGTTCGCCGCGGTCGATCAGGGAGAACTCGCCGAACGGTTGAACTCGATCACCTATTATAATAGCAAGGCCAGGTATATTCGCGAGTCGGCGGGACTGATCGTCGACGACCACGACGGGAGGGTACCCGACACGATGGCCGATCTCACCGACCTCCCCGGCGTGGGCCGAAAGACCGCGAACGTCGTGCTCCAGCACGGCCACGACGTCGTCGAGGGGATCGTCGTCGATACCCACGTGAAACGGCTCTCACGGCGGTTGGGTCTTACCGAGGAGACCTCTCCCGAGCGGATCGAGACCGACCTGATGGACATCGTTCCGTCGGAGCGATGGCAGGAGTACACCCACTTGCTGATCAGCCACGGGCGGGCGACGTGTACGGCGCGCAACCCCGACTGTGCCGACTGTGTTCTCGAAGACGCCTGTCCGTCCTCGAAACTGGGTAGCGAGGTCGATCTCGCGAGCGGCGAACCCTGGAAGTGACGAGCTGAGCGGTCCTGCGATAACGACTTTCGTGCTCCAGTTCGAGCGTTCGACGATTACGCCGTCATGAACCTGCTCGCACTCCTCGACGAACTGCGGGTCATCGCGCACAACGGGCTCGAATACGCCGAAGACCCGCACGACGCGTACGACGAGGAGCGCTACGAACGGATCCTCGTCCTCGTCGCCGAGTGCTACGGCGAGGCGCTCGCGCTGCCGCTCGAGGAGGTCCGCGATCGACTCGCGGGCGAACTCGGCCACGTCACGGCGAAGGTCGCCGCCGGTAGTGCAATCTTCGACGAGAACGGACAGATCCTGTTGGTGAAACGCGCCGACAACGGTCGGTGGGGGCTTCCGGCCGGAGTAGTCGAACCGAACGAGTCCGCCGAGGCCGCCGCGATTCGAGAAACTCGTGAGGAGACCGGTCTAAATGTCGAAGTACACGATCTCGTCGGCGTGTACAGCGAACTCCCCGAGGAGTACCCGACCCCGCACACGGTAGTAGGTGTCGTCTATCGTTGTACGGTGACGGGTGGAACCCTCCGGACGTCGCACGAAACCGACGCCCTCCGGTACTGGCAGGTCGAGGAGTCCCGACCTGGCACCGACAGAACGGGTTGTACGCGAGCGACGCCTTCGAGGCGTGGCGGAACGACGGCGATCCGTGAAAGGGCCGGTATGACCGCTCGCGAACGAAGGGAATCGGTCAGGGAGCAGTGGCAACTAAAGACCGGCTACGCTCGGCTGTGTTCGATCGGCCGATCACCACGAGGCCGCCACGACTCCCGGAACGACCTCGCGCAGCGCGCGACGCTGGACGAGCACGAACCCCGCGAAGATCAACAGGAAGCCCGCAGCCGTCGTCAACCCGAAGGACTCGTCGAGCAGCGCCCAGCCCACCATCGCGGCGACGATCGGCACGACGTAGTTGACGAGGTTGACGCGCACCGACCCGATCCGACCGAGCAGCGCGAAGTACAGCGCGAACCCGATCGCGCCAGGGACGACGGCGATCCAGAGCAACGCGGTGATCCCCTCGGCCGTCCACTCGATGGCGGCGGCGGACTCGCCGACCGAGAGGCTCAGGAGGTGGGCGGCCACCCCGCCGGCGAACATCGACCACGCGGTCGTCGCCTCCGGTCGCAGCGCGATCGACGTTCGCTGGGAGAGCACGCTCCCGAGCGCGAAGACCCCGATCCCGACGAGGATCAACGCCTCGCCGAACCCGCCACCGCTCGCCAAGTCCTGCGGGTCGGGGTTCGCGAGCACGACCACGCCTGCGAAGCCGGTGACGAGCCCCGACAGGCCGACCAGCGAGAGGCGCTCGCCGGGCAGGAGGAAACCAGCGAAGCCCGCGGTGAGGATCGGGTTCATACCGACGACGATCGCCGCGACGGCGCTCGTCGTGTACCCCTGGCCGACGAACAACAGCGCGTGAAAGGCCGCGAACATCAACAGCGCGCGGATGCCGATCCCCTGGAGGTCAGCCCGTTCGGGAACCCATCGCTCGCCGTCCGCCGCGACGAAGCCAAGCAACAGCAGGCCGGCGAGCTCGTACCGGTAGGCGGCGTACAGTATCGGTGGGAACGAATCGAGGCCGACCTCGATGCCGGCGAACGTGGTTCCCCAGACCACGGCGAGCGCACAGAACAGCCCGACGGTCCGCGAACGGCTCATAGTCCGGCCTCCCCGCTCGCAAGCATAAGCGCCGTGGTCCGACGGAGAGCAGTGTTAGCTTAGCAGCCTAAGAACAAAGGGTTGTGTCGAACGGTTTGAAAGCCCCCTCCCGCTCGGCTTCTGCTCGCGGGCCGCAGGCCCGTTCGCATGGTCCGAGGGATCTTCGGTCCCTCGCTACCCGCGGCTCGTTGCGCTCCTCGTCTCACTCGTGGTTCGAAACACGCCCCCGGCGTCTTTCGTCATCAAGAGAGCTTCGCTGTCTCGAACGACTGCGCTCGCCCTTCGAGCTCTCGTTCGCTGCGCTCACGAGAACGCCGAGCGGTCGGCCCCTTCCAGTCCCGCCCGGTAGCGATAGTTCGGCCGATAGCTGCGTAACGTAACACACATAATGGGGCGGCGAGGTAACGAGACGGCGACGCGGTGGCGACCGCCCTCCGGCCCGCTCAGGTTCGGTCTCAGAACCGTTTGGCTCGGGCCTCACAGCGGGCCGAACGGCTGGTATTTCGTCAGGTATCGTGCGACGCCGACGATGTACGCGAGCAGCCAGAAGATCACGTAGCCAAACACGCCGATCCGGAGGCGACGACGCCAGAAGGCCATGTTCTCCGAGCCGATCTCGTCGAGCAGGACGTCGGCGTCGTAGTCGTGATAGAGGTCGTGACGGCGCTTCGCGAGGAAGATCCGCACGATGCCGGTGAGTGCAAAGGCGAGCATGGCGTACGCCTGGAGGCCGAGGAAAGCGTGTAACGCGGCGACTCCGCCCAGTTGCTGGAACAATCGGGGCATCATCCATGTCGCGACCGGCACGGTGTTGAGCGTCAGTCCGGTGAGGATGTACGTGAGGTGGCGGGTAAGCACGCCCCAGGTGACCGGATCGTTGTCGATCACGATCCACGCGCCGTAGAGGTAAAAGGGGAAACTACAGGTTACGGCAACGGCCGCGACCGTGGCGATGGTCGTCTCCCCCGAAAGCACCATGTGTTACCCATCTTCGCGCGAAGCTAAAGGGTGCCGACTCGGCACTGAGTCGGCCCCGAAACCCCGCGACGGGAGCGGGTTCGGAAGCCCGACGAACCGGCGTCGGAAGTCGTATACCGTCGGGGACCGACCTGCGAGACAATGGCTGACCGACGATCTTCGCCGTCCGACGACGCGACGGCACCGTCGGAGACCGAGGCGTCCGAGCCGTCCGAGCCATCCGA
This sequence comes from Halobacteriales archaeon QS_8_65_32, assembly GCA_003022925.1. Taxonomy (GTDB): domain Archaea; phylum Halobacteriota; class Halobacteria; order Halobacteriales; family Halococcaceae; genus PXQR01. Next base: position 5,217 of record PXRY01000053.1, read on the forward strand.
ACCGTCCGGAGTGCCCGAACAAGGGAGAGCAGGGGCGGACGAAGAGGGCGCTATGGACGACGACGCTGCCGGTAGTAGTGACGCCGTCGACAGTAGTGACACTGATGACGACGGCGATGTTGACGTCGACGCTGATGCTGACGCCGATGACAACGCTGGCAGTGCCGAGACGAGCGACGAACGCGGCGGGGACGACGCCGAAACGGACGCGGACGCGGAGTTAGCGGCACTGCGCCAGGCGGTCGAGGAGAAGTACGACTTCGAGGATTTCGGCCCCGACGAGATGGCCGAGATGAGCTACGAGGAGTGGGAGGCGGTCTTCGACGCGGACTCGTGGATCACCGGGACCGACCTCCTCGATCGAGTCGAAGCGGACTTAGGAAACCGTATCGCGGGCCGTGACGTCTTCGCGCGGATCGAGCGCCTCGAGCCCGATCCCGGAGAGGGCGAACCCGAACGCCTGCTCGCGTACTCCGATAAGGGCTACGCGCTCGTCTATCCCGACGGCACGGTCGACGGCCGCGGAACGGTGCTTCGGGACGTGAAGCCAACAGTTGCACTGTGTTCGATGAACGAGTACGAAGTCGACGACCCGCCCGAGGGCGAGCTGTTGCCCGATCCCTCCGCGGTACGGGAGGGAAGCGGCGAGCTTGGGAACTTCATGCTCCAGATCACCGCTGCGATCCAACTGTTCGCCGGCGTCGGGCTCGTCGTCGCGTGGATCGTCCTCGGCGTCGAGACGATCTTCGCGCC
>PXRY01000054.1 GCA_003022925.1 Halobacteriales archaeon QS_8_65_32
TTTCCGTACTGAGCGTCCCGCAGCCGGAGTTCCACGCGCCCCTTCTCTCGTATCTGTTTTCCTCATCGCCGAACTGGCCCCAACCGAGACTCATCGTCGTCTACGGTTCCGTTGCGCGGGGCACCGCCGACGAAGGGAGCGACATCGATCTGCTCCACGTCGTGCCCGGCAGCCGTGACCTTCGGTCTCGCGAGCGATACGATGCGCTCGGCGAAGACGTAGTCATAGAGACAGGACTGGAAAGCGGTCCGAAGCGGATCCTTTCGCGGGAGTGGTTTACTGAAGACGAGTTCGAACAGGGGTTGGATGCGGGGAGCCCGTTCCTTCGAAACGTACTCGACGAGGCGATAGCGTTGTTCGATCCCGACGACCTTCTCGGAGAATACAGGAGAACGTATAGACGGGAGTGAATCAAGGGCCAAGGCGTATCTCGCCGAAGCGCGAACGACGCTCGAAGGGGCCCGAATCCTCTTCGAGACCCGTGAAGACGCTGGCTCTACACAGGTCGCGAACAACGCCTACGCTGCTCTCGAACGGCCCTCTCGGCCGGAATAGCTCGTGACAGAAGGGAGATTCCGCGGCGACACCGGCAGAAGGTACTCGAATTCTTCGATCTCTACGACGATGACGAACTACTATTGGTCTGTCTGAAACGGCAGTCACGTCGCGAATCCGCACGGTACGTCGACTTCGACGGACCGGAACTCTCGTTTCGGGGAACGAGTTCGGTCGGGACGACGCAGAGGAAGCGTTAACCGATGCCGAAGAAGTCGTTGCGTTCGTCGGTTCGGTTCTCGATGCTCCCTGATGTAGTCTCGCGGGTTCCGTACTCTGCTGACCGTTGGCTCCGAAACGCATTACAGCGCACCGAGTTCGTTCCGGCCGTCGGTCGAACGATACTCGTGCGTGCGATCCGTGTAACCGAGCCATGACACCGCTCGTTCCCGAGGCGATCACCGAATTCGCCGAGATGGTCGGTCCCGACCGCGACGACGTGCTTCGAGAGATGGAAGCCCACGCCGAGGAGGCGGAGTTCCCGGTCGTCGGCCCGGCGGTCGGGGGCTGGCTCGCCTGGCTCGCACGTACCGTCGATGCCCGCCGGGTCCTCGAGTTCGGGTCAGGCTTTGGGTATTCGGCGTACTGGTTCGCCTCGGTACTCGGGCCGGACGGCGAGGTGATCCTCACTGAGGTTGACGGCGACGAGTTGGCCCTCGCACGCGACTTCTTCGAAGAGGGTGAGATGAGCGACAGGGCGGTCTTCGAGGAGGGCGACGCGATTTCGATCGTCACCGAGTACGACGGACCGTTCGAGGTAGCGCTGATCGATAACGAAAAGGACCGGTACGTCGAGGCGTTCGACGCCGTGAACGAGAAGATTGCCCCCGGCGGGGTCGTCCTCGCCGACAACGTCATGCGCGCCGAACCGGTCGTCTCCTTCGACGACCTGCGGGAGGTGCTCGCCGGCGGCGACCCGGCCGAGGCGAGCGAGGAAACGCGGGGAATCGCGGCGTATATCGAACGGGTCCGGGCCGACCCGGACTTCGAGACCGTTCTCCTGCCGCTCGGCAGCGGCGTCGCGGTCAGCTATCGCACCGAGTGAGTACGCACCGGCTGGGTTCCCGGACCGAACTCGTCCATCGCCGCGCGGACGAGTTTGGCTTCTGGCTTCTGCCTTCTGGAGGTGATCGCTGGCGGTCGGCGGCGCACTGTCGAGTTCGGCGGCCACGTTCTCGTGGATGGCTCCACGGGGCTGGTCGTAGTATCCTAACTTCAACGCGGCTTCGACGGCCGCGCGCTGTCCGTCGCTCAGCACGGCCGCGGGATCGTCCACGCCGTCCCGAAGCCCGCCGATCTTGTCCACCCGAACGTCTATACCCTCAGGAACGGCGTCGAACGCCCGCTGAAGCGGTTCGGGATCGCCTATCACCCGAGCGTGCATCTTCCCGTCGCGATAGATAATCGGCTTACGGACGACGAGTCCGGGACGAGTACTCGCCCGGTGGATACCGTCGAACAGCGGGGTCTCTAACGGCCGCATTACGACTACCGCGTATGTCCATCCCCGTTCGGTATCCGAGACCACGACCGACTCGATGCCCGGGGTACTGGTAGCGCCCTTCGCGAAGGAACTGTGGTCGCCGTCGATGACGTACAGGACCGTCCCCCGCTGCCCGGAGGTCATGCTCCAGTCGATCAGGTGGGTTTCGGTGATTTCGGCGGAGTTCGCCAGGAGATCGAAGAACGCCGGCAAGCGGTCGGTATCGATGCGAACGGTGACCCGGAGCTGTTTCATGTGCGAGTATTGCGCGAATCGCTCATAAACCCCGCTTGTATATCTCACAGAAGCGCAACAGCGGAAGCCGCCATGCCGACGTTCGAATGACCGACGACCGTTCACAGCGATCGACCCTAACGACCGGACGACCGCTCGACGAGCGCGGCGAACCGACCGACGGCCCCGCACTGCGAGTCGATCCTGGAGGACCCGCCGTCAAGCTATTTACGGAATCGCCCCACCCGCTTACGTCCAGTCCGGGGGCGGGCATGTGGTCGGCCCTCCTGAACTACCCCGACGACGAAACGGATGCCGATCCCGTGCTCCTGGCCTGGCTCGCACCCGACGCGATGGAACTGCCGCCGCACGTCCATACGCGGGACACGGAGTACTTCCGGTCGCTCGAAGGCGAACTCACGGCCGTGATCGAGGGCGAACCACATCGGTTCGCTCCGGGGGAGGACGTCACTATCGACCCGGGCGAGAAACACGCGTTTCGCAACGACACCGACGAGTTCGTCGCGTTCTACGCGGAACTCCCGTGAGAGAAGATGATCGAGACACAGTTCACGTTCTGTGGGCTGGATCGCGAGGGTAAGTTCAGGAGCGGCGACGAGCGCTACGGCGAACCCGGCTTCGTGTACGCGCTCGTGATGACGGAGTACCTCTACGACGGAACGATCAAAGCTCTCGGCCGTCGTGCTGTCGAGGAGAAGTACCTCCGCGACGAGTTCTGGATCGGGCACGTCGAGCAGCCCGAGCTGTGAGCCGAAGCCCGAAACCGCGCCGGCTAAGGCCGAGTTTTAGGTACCGAGTGCGTGGACAGCGACGGACGCGACGTTTCGACGACTACGAGGACGGGTCGCGGTCGGCGTCGATCCAGTCGGGCGTCTCGACGTGGGTCTCGCCGTCCGGGACGATCCGGCCCGAATCGTACCAGTCGGCGAAAATTCCATGCGGGACGTAATACTCGGTGTCCCGACGACGCAGCGTCACTCCATCCTCCGCGACCGCAACGGCTACGTAGTGTTCGTCCCGGTGGTCGTCGTAGAGGACATCGTACTCCCCGATCCCCTCGGCCTCTCCCCCGGCTTCGGCGCTAAATGCCATCTTTCACTCGTTACCCGCGACCGATTCATAACGCTTGAGCCTGACGGCGGGGTGGTGTTCAAGTAGGATTATGTAGGGAAGAGCCGCTGAAACTGCCTCAGAATCCCCCGGACGTTCGACTCGGGGGGCTCGCTGTCGTTCAAAAGCTTTTGTGATGTAGCAAAAACGCTCTGCGTTTTTGCTGCAAGCGGGGAATCGAAGATTTCCCGCAATGAGCGTGGGACCTCCGATCCCACGGACCATGCGAGCGGAGTGAGGCGTGAGCGAACGCGAGCGCCCCGGAACAGCGAACGGGGAGCAACGACCCGTGAGCGGGCTTCGCCCGCGAGCAGATGACGAGAGACGCGAAGCGTCTCTCGAACTACGCTCCTCGCTCGGGTCGCGGTGCTCCCCTCGCTACGGTGCTTGTGTCGCCCGCCGTCGTCGAACGTCCGGCCCCTTCCAGTCCCACTCAACGCTGTCCGACAGTGGCTCAGTCGCTCGACTGAACGGCGTCCCGAGAACGGGGCCAACAGTCATTATCCATCGGGTTATTCTACCACCATGCCCGGCAGCACGGACCAGACGCTCCGACCGTTCCTGTGGCGCGCAGCCCGAATGTTCCCCGATGTCGAGATCGTCTCGCGCACCCACGACGGTATCGAACGGTACGATTACGCGGCCTACGAGAATCGAACTGCACAGTTGGCGAACGCGCTCCGTGATGCAGGAATCGAACGCGGCGACCGGATCGGGACCGTCTGTTGGAATCACCATCGCCATTTCGAGACGTACTTCGGCGTGCCGAGCATGGGCGCACAGCTACACACGATCAACCCCCTCCTGCCGGACGAACACGTCGGGTACATCGTCGAAAACGCCGCCGACCGCGTACTGTTCGTCGACCCCTCGCTCGCCGAGAAGCTCGCGGGCGCAGTGAGCGAGGACCCCGACGCGTTCGAATCGGTCGAACAGTACGTCGTTATGGGCGACGAGGATTCGATCCCCGACGTTCCCCTCGATCCGATGGTCGATTACGAGTCGTTCGTCGGCGACGAATCGACCGCGTACGACTGGCCGCAGTTGGCCGGCGAGCAACCCGCCGGGATGTGTTACACCTCCGGGACGACGGGCCGGCCCAAAGGCGTCGAGTACACCCAGGAGATGCTCTGGTCCCACACCATGGCGACGATTACGCCCCAGGGGTTAGGGATCGACGCCGACGACGTAGTGATGCCCGCGGTGCCGATGTTCCACGTTAACGCCTGGGGGATGCCGTTTACGAGCACCGCCGCGGGCGCGAAACACGTCTATCCCGGACCGTCGCCGACGCCCGCAGACATCGCGGGGCTCATCGAAGACGAAGAAGTGACCCTCACCGCCGGCGTCCCGACCGTTTGGATCGGCCTGCTCGAATACATGGAGGACAACGAGGTCGACCTGAGTTCGTTAGAACGGATCGTCATCGGCGGTAGTGCGGCCCCCGAATCGATGATCCGCCGGTTCGACGACCTCGGCGTGGAGGTCATGCACGCCTGGGGGATGACCGAGATGAGCCCGATCGGCTCGGTCTCCCATCTCAAACCCGGGATGGAAGAGTGGAACGCAGAACGCCGCTACGAGAAACGGGCGAAACAGGGCCTCATGGTGCCCGGTATCGAGTTTCAGGTGATCGACGAGGGCAGCGAGGAAATCGAGTGGAACGGCGAGGACTTCGGCGAACTGTGGGTCCGTGGCCCCTGGATCACCACCGAGTACTACGAGCGCCCCGAGGCCAACGAGGAAGACTTCGAAGAGGGGTGGCTCAAGACCGGCGACGTCGTGACCGTCGATCCGGAAGGATATATCAAACTCGTCGACCGCGCGAAGGACGTCATCAAGTCCGGCGGCGAGTGGATTTCGAGTGTGGAACTCGAAAACGAGCTGATGGCTCACGACGACGTGGCCGAAGCGACCGTTATCGGCGTGCCCCACGAGCGCTGGCAGGAACGGCCCGTGGCCTTTGTCGTCCCGGACGAAAGGGCGGATCGCAACGCGCTCGCCGAGGAGCTACCCGAGATGATCGAAGCCGAATACCCCAAGTGGTGGCGGCCGGACGACGTGGTTTTTATCGACGAAGTCCCCAAAACCGCGACCGGCAAGTTCGACAAGAAGGTGCTGCGCGAGGAGTACAGCGACGAGGAGTTCGCCGACGGGCAGGTCCCCGAGGGAGCCGCCCCCGGAAGCGAATAGCCGGCGCGTCGAGTTCTCGTCACTGCTGTTCGTCCGCACGCCGCCGATCGCGCTCTCGCTCTCGGTTGCGCGCTCGCTCCTGTCGTCTTTCGTTTCCCTTCCTTCCGAGCGTTTCCCGTCGCCCACCGCGATCGGTCCCGGTTTCCGCCCCGACTCCGGGTTTCCGTTACTCGTCGCTCCGTTCTCGCCCTTCGTCGCTCGGCCAGTAGTCGATACGGCTGGGTAGTCGGCACGGCCGGACGGTCGGGCGACTCGTCGGTTCGTCGCAGTCGCTCGGCGCGTCGACGAGTTCGGCCGTCTCCGATCGGCGACGTCCGACGAACGGAACCGGTTTCGTAGAGTCCTGATTCGAAGTGCGGGTCCCTGTCGAAGCGAGCGTCCGCCGGTGGCAGGCCGAACGTTGCCATCGACGTTCGTGCGTATAATAAACGCACCGACTGCGAGAAACCGATCGTGGTTACCACGCCCGCGAACGGATAAATCGCTTCCGTCGTTCCCTAACTAATAACACTTAAGATGCTGTGTGACGACATATCATTCGTAGCGTCCACGGACAAAAAACGGGCGATGGAACGGGGTACCGACGACGGCGGTTGGTGCGACGGTCGGTCCCTGAACCGAACGCTACGGCGACCAATGGAGACCTGACACATGCACTTCGATGGGACGTTCGAACTCGATGGAACGACGCGCGAGGAGGTGTGGCTCGCCCTCTCCGACCCGATACTGGTGCGGAACGCGCTGCCGGGCTGTGAGTTCCTCATCGAGGTCGAGGACACCGATCCCGACTTCGACGACCTCCGCGAGCAGGCAGACGCAGCCGACGACGAGGAGATAACGACCGATCCGGATGTCATCGCCGAGCGCGCGTTCGAGGAGGGCGGTCACTACGCCGCGCTCATGGAGATCGGCGTTGGCAGCGTCAAGCCGAGCTTCGAGACGGTGGTGACCGTCCAGGAACGCGACTTCCCCGATACGGTCGCGACCGGCGAGGGCGACGCGTCGAACAGTTCCTTCGAGATGGAATCGTCGATGCATCTCGTCGACACCGACGAGGGCGTCGGCGTCGAATGGGCGACCGAGGCGGACGTCTTCGGCCGGATCGCCCAGATGGGCCAGCGGGTCATTAACCCCGTTGCCAATCGCGTCGTGAAACGCTTCTTCCAGCGCGTCCAGTCCCAGATCGACGAGATGGGCGACGAGGAAGCACCCGAGACCGAGGGCGAGGCGACCGGCGACCCCGAAGAAGGGCTAACCGGCCGGATCAGGGACCGAATGGGCATCTGAGCCGACGAACGATAAAGATATAATTAATGACAGAACACGACATCACACTGACGGTAAACGGCACCGAACACGACCTCTCGGTCGAGCCACGGACGCTTCTGGCACACACGCTCCGGGACGAGTTGGGCTACACCGGGACGAACGTCGGCTGTGAATCGACGCTCTGTGGGGCCTGTACCGTCCACATGGACGGCGACGCGGTGAAGGCCTGTACGGTGCTTTCGGTCCAGGCCGACGGCGCGGAACTGCAGACCGTCGAGGGTCTGCGTGAGTCCGGGACTTTTCACCCGATCCAGGAGGGCTTCCAGAAGGAACACGGCTTGCAGTGTGGGTACTGCACGCCGGGGATGATGCTCGCGGCGACCGACCTCCTGGAGGAGAACGCGGACCCCAACGAGGCCGAGATCAGGGAAGCCATCGAGGGCAACCTCTGTCGGTGCACCGGCTATCAGAACATCGTCAACGCTGTCGAGTACGCCGGCGCGAAGATGCGTGGCGACGACTCCGGACCCGGTACCGAAACCGCGGCGGCCGACGGCGGCGTTCCGACGACCGACTACGAAGTAGTCAAGATAGACGAAGCGGCGAAAATGGAGAACGACATCTGATGTACCCGCCCGAGTTCGAGTACGAACGTGCAGACAGCGTCGAGCACGCCCTCGAACTGATGGCCGAGCACGAAGGCGAGGAGGTCGAACTGCTCGCCGGCGGCCACAGCCTGTTGCCAACGCTCAAGTCCGGGCTCGCAACCCCGGATGTCCTGATCGACATCGGCCACATCGATGCGATGACGGGCATCGAGTCGAACGGCGAGGGCTTTTCGATCGGCGCGCTGACCCGCTATGCCGACATTGACGGCTCGGCGGACGTCTGGGAGGGTGCAACCGCATTCGCCGACGCGGCCCACCACATCGGCGACGTCCAGGTCAGAAACAGAGGGACCGTCGGCGGGAACATCGCCCACGCCGATCCGGCCTCGGATCTCGGCGGCGCGTTGCTCGCTTCCGGGGGGACAGTCATCGCTCAGGGCCCCGACGGCGAGCGCGAGATCCCCGGCGACGACTTCTTCATGGGGATGTACGCGACGGCGCTCGAACCCGAGGAGCTGTTGACCCGGATCGAGTTGCCAAAGATGGGTAAAAACGACGTCGGCGCGTACGCGAAGAAGGCGAGCCCGTCGTCGGGCTACCCGATCGTCGGTGTCGCCGCCGTTCTCGAAACCAATGGCGAGGAAATCGAGTCCGCACGCGTCGGCGCGAACAACATCATGGATCACGGCGTGCGCCTGACACCGACCGAGGACACCCTCGCGGGCGAACCGCTCGAAGCGGAGGCGATGGAGGCCGCCGCGGAGGTCGCGACCGACGAGTTGGACGACGTGATGATGATGGAAGACCTCCAGGCGTCGGCGGAGTTCCGTGCCCAGTTGACGCGGGTCTACACGAAACGCGCGCTATTAGGTGCGCTCGATCGCATCGAGAGCGCCCCGCCGGCTGCCGCGGACTGATCCCTTCGACGGTTTTTGATTCACTGTGACCGAGTACGACGACCACGATCATGACCGGGACGACAGCGATCCCCGGAGCGACGGCGACCTCCGAAGCAACGGGTATGACGCCGAGCACGACCACAGCCGCGACGTCGAGATATCAGCTCGCGCGCGTTCGTATGTACTACCGAGCGACCGGTTCGTTTTCCCTTCGCCGCTCCATACGAGAGCCAACCGAATGACGACGCTCACATCGATACGGGAGTCGACTGCCAGGAACGGAGGCCGACGATGAGTTCCGACGCCGACGCCGATGGCGACGAGCGATCCGATGCCTTCGCCGACCTCACGACTGCCGAGGTACGGGCGGCCTTCGAGCGCGCGGACTACGTCGCCGAGGAGGACATCGTCACGACCGTGCTGTTGGCGCTACGGCTCGACAAGCCGCTGCTCGTCGAGGGCGCGCCGGGTGCGGGCAAGACCGAACTCGCAAAGGTTCTCGCGGATGGATTCGATTCGGAGTTGATCCGCTTGCAGTGTTACGAGGGACTCGCCGCGGAGAACACGCTCTACGAGTGGAACTACACGAAGCAGCTCTTAGCCGTGCAAACCGGCGAGCACGCGAACACGGGAACGAACCCGAACGCGGATGCAAGCGCGAACACGGATACGAACGAGGCCGACGACGGGAACGACGTGACAGCCGAGACCGACGAGAGGGTCGGCGGCAGCTCGGGATCGGTGTTCAGCGAGGAGTATCTCTTGGAGCGGCCGCTGTTGCGCGCGCTGTCAACCGAGGGGGAGACGCCACCCGTATTATTGATCGACGAGATCGATCGGGCCGACGAGGAATTAGAGGCCCTATTGCTCGAAGTGCTATCGGATTTTCAGGTCACGATCCCGGAGTTCGGTACCGTCAGCGCGCGAGTCCCGCCGATCGTCGTCATCACCTCGAATCGCACCCGGGGGCTCTCCGATGCGCTCAAACGCCGGTGTCTGTACCTCCACGTCGAACCGCCGTCCCACGAAAAGGAACGCGAGATCGTCGACCGAAAGGTACCGGAACTTGACGGCGCGGTCGCCGCGGAGGTCTGTGGGGCGACCCATCGTCTCCGCCAGGAACCGCTGTTGAAACAGCCCGGCGTCGCGGAAACCCTCGACTGGGCGCGTGCGGTCGCCGCGCTCCGAGCGGGCGGCAGCGGCAGTGATGGCGGCGGTGACGGAGAGGGTGACGGCAGCGAGAACGGGGATCGCGAACTAACGCCGGCGGAGATCGAGACCACCCTCGGGTGTCTGCTCAAGGAAGTCGAGGACGTCACTCGGGTCGACTCCGAACTCCTCGAATCGTTGCTCGAGTCGGCGCGGGACGCCAGAACGCGCGCCCGAGGATGAGTCGGAACCGGGAGAACCGGAACGGCGACAATCGGGGTCGGAACAGCGAGAGTCACGAGAACCGAAACCGCGAAAGCCGCGAGCGTGACGGTCCGTTCGCCGGGACTGGTGGGGACAGTAATGCGGCGATAGACGCCCCGGACGTCGTCGCCGCGCGCGATCGGGTCGTTGCGACGCTGCTCGAATTCACTAGGGAGTTAGAACGCGCCGGCGCGGACGTGTCCGCGAACGCGAGCGTCGACGCCGCACGCGCGCTCGTCGAGATCGGGTTCGGCAGCGAGGACCGCGCTCGGGCCGCGCTCAAGGCGACGCTCGTCTCCCGCGCGGAGGACGTCGGCACGTTCGACCGGCTGTTCGAGGTGTTCTGGCGGCGGCTGACCGAGCACTTGAGCGGGTTCGAGAGCGCCGGCGCGGACAACCGCGAGAACGTCGGCGGGTTTGCGCCGATCGGTGCAGACCCCGACGTCGATCGCCGTAAGGGGGGCGACCCGACCGAGGCAGCGGACGACGCCGCCGACGACGAGGAGTCGGCGGCCGACCCCGCCAACTGGCGGCCCGCGACGCATTCGGACGATGCGGAAAGCGAGGATGGCGAGGACGACCCGATCCGAACCGCGCTGTACAGTCCGACGGGTCGTTCGGAACGGCTCGTGATGCCGGCAGCGGCGCTCGCCGAACGCGAGTCGCTCGACCGGGCGATAGAGCGGCTCAACCGAGCGCTCGCGACGGTGCGGGGGCGGCGATGGGCAGCGGGCGGCGACGACCGCGCGGACGCCCGCCGCGCGCTGCGCCGGAGCTTCAGTACAGGAGGAACGGTCGTCTCGATCCCCCAGCGCGAGCGCACGCCCGCAGGCGTCCGGTGTGCGCTGTTCGTCGATGTGAGCCGGTCGGTGCTCGATGCGATCGACCGAGCCTTCCTGATCCGCTTCCTCCGGGCGGCGACCGCCGAGTGGCACGCGACTCGGACCTTTCTCTTCGACACGGACGTTCGGGAGGTCTCGGCGGAACTCGCTACACCCACGCCCGAAGCGACGGTCCGCGCGTTCGACCGCGCGGAAGCCGAGTGGGGCGGCGGCACGCGGATCGCCGAAGCGCTGTCGAGCGTCCGTCATGAGCACCCGAACGCAATCGACCGCCGGACGGCCGTCTTCGTGATCAGCGACGGGCTAGAGATGGGCGACATCGAGGCGCTCGAAGCCGAGATGAACGCGCTCTCCCGGCGGGCCGGAGTCGTCCTCTGGGGCAATCCCTTAGCGGGCGCGCCGGAGTACGAACCGACCGCCCGCGGGATGGCGGCCTCGCTGCCGTACGTCGATGGCCTCTTTGCTTTCCGGAGAGCCGACGACGTCGCGGAGATCGCCCGTCAGATAGAACGCCGGGGGACGACCGCCGGCGCGATCGGGTACGCCTACGACCCGCGTCGGCGCGCGCGCGAGTGAGCGAGAGAGCGATATCGCTCCGAACGCCGCTTTCGTGCTCTCGACGGCCCTCGGTCGAGCGCGCCGAATCGACACGCTCGGCGATCCGGGCGGGTTCGCGACGACGTAACTAAATATAGTTTCGTCGCGAAAGGATTATGAGTTTCTATCGGCTGGTATGTCGACTATGAGCACGAGCACGGACGAGAGCGACTGGAGCGTTCCGGAGGCGACGGTGATGAGCGCCGCCCGAGAGCTGATCGAGGCGGGCCGGCCGGCGGTTCTAGCCACGATCGTGCACGTCGAGGGCAGCGCCTATCGGAGGCCGGGCGCGAAGATGGTCGTCGCCGCCGACGGCGAGGGGGTCGGGTCGATCACCGCGGGCTGTCTCGAGGACGAGGTCGTTACGCTCGCGCGCGAGGTCGCCGAAACCGGCCGGGCGCGCGTCGAGACCTACGACCTGACGAACGACGACGAGGACGTTTGGGGGCTCGGGGTTGGCTGTAATGGCGTGCTCGACGTGTTGTTAGAACCGCTCGACGAGAGCTACCTGCCGGCGGTCGAAGCGTTCGAATCGGGGACGAAACGTGCGGTCTGTACCGTCGTCGACGGCGACCGAAGCGATCTCGCGGTCGGTGACCGGACTTTCTACGACGCCGGCACCGAGGCCTTCTCGTCCGCGTGGCCCGACCGGGTATGTGACGAGCTTCGCGACCCGGCGGCGCGGGCGGCCGAAAACGGCGACTCGAACGCCATCGCCGTCGGCGGCGGAAGCGGCGGTAGCGGGAGCGGTGATGGGAGCGAGGACGGCGGGGAAAGCGTTCGGGTGTTCGTCGACGGCGTGCGGACGCCGCCGGAACTCGTCGTCTTCGGGACCGGCCACGACATTGGCCCGCTCGTCGACCTGGCGACGAAGAACGATTTTCGAGTTACCGTTCTCGGGTTTCGGGGGGCGACCGCGACGACCGAACGGTTCCCGGGTGCCCACGACGTGCGCTCGACCTCGCCGGTGAACGTCCGCGAAGCGTACGACTTCGACGAGAACTCCTACTGTGTGGTGATGAGCCACAACTTCGTAGACGACCGCCTCGCGCTCGACGAACTGCTCGAAACCCCAGTGCCGTACATCGGACTGTTGGGGCCCGGAAAGCGCTTCGAGGAGATGCGCGAGGAGTTCGCCGCGGAGGGGCGCACCTTCACCGCCACGGAGCGCGAGCGGATCTACACGCCGATCGGCCTCGATCTCGGCGGGGAAGCCCCCTACCAGATCGCCCACAGCATCGTCGCCGAACTCCTCGCCGTGCACAACGACCGCGAGCCGGGCCACCTGAGCGCCCGCGAAGGCCCGATCCACGACCGAGCGCCCCTCGCCGGGGCTGAAGGCGACGACTGACTGTCCGGCGGCTACGGTATCGGACGTCGAAACCGAGACACGACGACCACGGTTTTCGACCCGACGGTTTGCGGTTGTTTCGGCTATCGATACTCGTCGAGATCGGCCTCGGTATCGATGTCGCCGAGAACGCCTCGGTCGCCGGTCTCGACGAGCGCGCTTCGATCGCTATTAGGCAGTATCTCGCGCCCGCCTACGTCCCCCGAGACGTCACCGAGTGCGTCGAAATAGCGACGATCGAACAGCACCGGGTTTCCACGGCGACCGTCGAACGCCGCCGCGAGCGCGTCGCCGGCGTCCGCACGGTACGCGTCGACCAGCGCGTCGATGGAGGTCGGATCGACGGTGGGCATGTCGCCGAGCGCGATCACGACCGCACCTGCCCCGAGTTCGCTCGCCGCACTGACTCCCGTCCGGACGGAGGTCGACTGGCCCTGCTTGTAGGCCGGATTCTCGACGAACACGGGGTCGCAGTCGTCGATATCGTCGAGAACGGGTCCGATACGCTCGGCTTCGTAGCCGAGAACCGTCACCACGCGATCGACTGCAGAGCGACACAGCGTCGCCGCCGCCCGACGGACGATCGGTTCGCCCTCGACCGCCACGAGGAGTTTGTTCGCCGCCCCGTATCGTGAACTCGTCCCTGCGGCGAGCAATACGCCGACGATCGGCTCGGTCCCGTCGCGTTCGTGCTCGTCCCCGTCTCCGTCCCTATCCCCGTGTTCGCGCTCGCCCGACGCCGATGCCGACGCGACGGCTGCCGGATCGACCACCGGGAGGTCAGCGGTCGATCCGGTCGGCTCGGATTGCCAGTTCCCCTCGGAGTCACCGGGTACGTCGGCCGATGGACCACTCATTCGAGCGCGCCGTATGGGATCACTGGGATGGTCTCGCCCCGTTCGACGCCGGTTTCGGTCACGAAAACGCCGTTCGCGCGGGTCGTGCGCGTGCTCGAAGAGAGCACGCTCGGGTCGAACGTCTCCTCGTAGACCGAAAGCGGCGAGTCGACGTGTCCCAACGGCATCGCCTCGATTCCAGTACCGTCGGTACTACCGCTACCGTCCTCGCCATCGGCGGTTTCCTCGCTGCCGTCGCCGCCGTCCCGAAACGTCACTGGAACGACGTACTCGAAGCCCTCCTGGCCGATTCCGATGTCCCGGGCCAGCGTCGCCTCGATCGTCGGCATCGATACCGACAACGACGTCGTCGTACTACCGGTGAAAAACGGTCGCATGACAAACGACGCGACGGTGTGCGCGCCGACCGGTTTGCCGGGGATCGCGAAGGCCACCGCGTTGTGATCGGGTAGGCGGGCGGCGGCGATCGGTTTCCCGGGTCGGATACGCACTCGATGGAAGCGAAGGTCGCCGAGGTCCGAGAGCGCGCGGACGGCGTAGTCCTTCTTCCCGACGCTCGTTCCGCCGGTGGTGAGAACAACGTCGTACTCGTCGGCGAGCGCCGCGATCCGATCGGTGACGACCTCTTTTTGATCGGGCACGGTCCCCTCGTAGGTCGCCCGCCCGCCCCACGACTCGACGAGGCCACAGAGCATCGCCGAGTCGAAGTCGTCCTGGCGACCCTCGTGGATCTCGGTGCCGGTCGCGAGCACGCCCGTACTGAAACGCTCGTAGACCGCCGGGATTTCGACGCCCACGTCCTGGAGGAAGATCGCGTCCTTCGGCGAGAGTTCTTCGCCGCGGGAAAAGAGCGTCTCGCCCGCGGTGACGTTGCTTCCCCGCCGGTAGACGTACGTCCCCGGCTCCGTTTCGACGCCTCGGAGCTGGCCGTTCTCGACCGCTGCTTCCTCACGTTTCAAGACGGCGTTCGCGCGCTCGGGCAGGGGCGCGCCCGTCGCGATCTCGACCGCCTCGCCCGCACCGATAGCCGGGGGTTCGTCCTCCGGGAACACCGCCGAGACGACCTCGAAGGGGTACTCCCCGGAGGCGTCGAAGGCGTAGCCGTCCATCGTCGCGCGGTCGGCGGCCGGCCGGTCCTCGCTCGCGACGACCGCGTCGGCGAGAACGCGTCCAGCGATACTCGCTAACTCGACCCGTTCGGTTTCCCGGTCGGCGAGCGCTCCTTCCCGGAGGTCACACACCGCAGCGACCGCTTCGGGTCGCCACAGCATCGTGTCGTGGTCGGCGTCGTCCATGCGCTCGGTTCGAGCGCCGCCGGAAAGTACCTTGGTGGCGGTTCGCCGATAGCGTCTGGCATAGCAGTTCGGTGAGCAAGAACTGATGAGACCGTTTCGGAAGCCCCCAGGCGCTCGACTTACGACCGGACTCGCGGTGCTCGTCCGTCGAACTCCCGCTCGCTCCGCTCGCGGGAACTACGGAAGACGGTCTTGCTCGCTCCCTGCAGTCGCTTCGGTGCTTAGGTCGCCCGCCGCCGCCGAGCTACGGGAGAGTGCTACGAGAGACGCTTCGCGTCTCTCGGTATCTCGGAAGAGCGGAGGCTTTTCCGACGACTCATCGAAGTGCCTTCGGCACTCCGAGATAACGAAAGACGCCGAAGGCGTCCTTCGAACCACGGCTTCGCCGCCACGCGCCCAACCCCTTCCAGTCCCACCCGGGACGATCCGTCGAGCCTTCGTTGCTCGACCAAGCACTGCTCGCCCTTGCCCCGGAAGGTTGACGCCACCCACGTGACAAGCCCCGCTATGACGATCTTGCGTATCGCCGACGGGCAGGTGCTCACACCGGAGTTGACGATCGAGCGCGCCGACGTGCTCGTCGATCGGGAGGAAGGCGAGATACTGGCAGTCGAGACGAAGCCGGAGGACTCGGAGAACCCAATGGACGAGATGGACACGGCCGACGAGGAGACCCTCGACGCGAGCGGCGGCTTAGTGATTCCCGGGCTCGTCAACGCCCATACGCACGCGTCGATGACGCTATTACGAGGGTACGCGGACGACAAGCCGCTCGCAGCGTGGCTCGAAGAGGACATCTGGCCGGTCGAAGCGAACCTCACGCCGGCGGATATCAGGGCCGGCGCGGACCTCGCGGCGGTCGAGATGATCAGATCGGGGACGACCGCGTTTTCGGATATGTACTTCCACGTCCCCGAGGTCGCCGCGACGGTCGAACGGTCGGGGCTGCGCGCCCGCCTCGGCCACGGGGTCGTCACCGTCGGTCGCGACGAGGAGACCGCCCGCGAGGACTTGAAGACGAGCCTCGATGTCGCGAGCGAGTACGACGGGGCCGCAAACGGTCGGATACGGACTGCCTTCATGCCTCACAGCCTCACGACGGTCGGCGAGGGGTACCTCGAGGAGTACGTCGGTCGCGCGCGGGACCTCGGCGTGCCGGTGCATTACCACGCGAACGAAACGGCGGCGGAAACCTCACCTATCGTCGAGGAGCACGGGACGCGCCCGCTCGTGTACGCCGCCGAGCGCGGCCTGCTCGAAGCTGGGGACTACGTCGCCCACGCGGTCCACGTCGACGAGCGCGAGATCGACCTGCTCGCCGAGTCGGGCGCGAGCGTGATCCACTGTCCAGCGTCGAACGCGAAGCTCGCGAGCGGCATCGCGCCAGTACAACGAATGCTCGATGCGGGCGTGACCGTGGGGCTGGGCACCGACGGGCCAGCCTCGAACAACGACCTCGATACCTTCGACGAACTGCGCGACGCCGCGATGGTGGGCAAACTCGATGCCGGGGACGCGAGCGCCGTGCCGGCGGAGGCGGCGATCGGGATAGCGACCGCTGGCGGAGCCGACGCGCTCGGCTTCGATTCGGGGCGGATCGAGGCGGGGCGAAACGCCGACCTCGCGGTGCTCGACCTCTCGGCACCGCACCTCACGCCGGTCCACGACCTCGTGAGCCACCTCGCGTACGCCGCCCGGGGGAGCGACGTTCGCCACACGATCTGCGACGGACAGGTGCTCATGCGCGACCGTGACCTCGTGACGCTCGACGAACGAGCGGTGTGCGAGGCGGCCGCAGACCACGCGACGGACCTCGTCCGCCGGACGAACGAAGCCCAGTCGTCCTGAACTCGAGGGCCGGGCGGCCTCCCAGCGCCGGGCGATAGCTCCCGCTCGGCCGGGGCTTCTATCCTCGCTCGGACAGGAGAACTGGATGTGAAAACCGCGATCCGGACGGCGACGCCGGTCGACGCGCTCGCCGTGCGCGATGTCCACCTCGCATCCATCGAGGGCCTCGGGCCGAGCGCCTACGACCCCGAGGTGGTGGCCGCCTGGGCGCACGAGCGCGATCCCGCCGACTACCCCATCGACTCGGAGGACGCCTCCTTCGTCGTCGCCGAGGTCGCGAGCGGGAACGGCAAGGGCCACGAGGAGAACGGAAACAACGGCGTCGTCGGCTTCGGTTGGCTCGCGTTCGATCCCGGCGCGCACCTCGTCGCCGGGGCTGACGCCGAGGTCGTCGCGGTCTACGTCCATCCGGTCGCGGCGCGCGAGGGGATCGGGTCGGCCGTTCTCGACGAACTATAACGCGGGGCACGCGAGCGAGGAATCGAGACCATCGGGTTGTGGGCGTCGCTGCCGGCGGTTCCGTTCTACCTCGCTCGCGGGTACGAGCGCGTCGTGGAACACCTCCACGAGTTCGCACCGGGTGTCGAAGGGAAGATCGTCGAGATGACGAAGGCGGTAGCGATGGAGGCCGAGGCTGAGGGGTAGGGACGGTAGCGGTCAGCGGCGGGAGCTGTGGACGGGTTTTTACGTGTCGCTCCGTGAGAAAGCGTGTTCTCGTGGGCCGTCCCTCGAACCCGATCCGATACGTGATCTTCCGGATCGGCCTGGCGCTCGCGCGCGCCGGGCTGATCGAACGCGAGCGCGCCCGCCGGACCACGGACTTAGCCTGGCCCCGCATCGTCACTGGCCTCGCGCGGATGTCGAAGAACGCCGCCGACGTCGCGATGGTTGGACTCGCCGTCGGCACCGCGGCGATCGCCGGCGTCGGCTTCGCCGCCTCGTTTTGGAGCCTTGCCTTCGCGCTCGGCGGCGGGCTCGCCGGCGGGACGATCGCGCTCGTCTCCCAGCGCTTCGGTGCGGGCGCTCCGAGGGAGGTCGGTCAGGCGATCCGGTCGAGCGTTCTTACCGTGCTCGCGATCACGATCCCTTTAGCGGCCCTCTTTCTTACGTTTCCTGCGGAGCTGATCGGCCTGATCTCGAACGACCCGCGAGTGATTACGCTAGGCACCGAGTACCTCCGGATCGTCGCGCTCGGGGTGCCCTTCGCCGGCTTGAATCTCGTCGGCAGCCGGACGCTCGTCGGCTGTGACGACGCCTGGACGCCGATGGTGCTTCGGTCCGGCGGGGCCGTTCTCAACGTTGCGATCAATGCTCTCTTGCTCTTCGGCGTGGGCTTCGGGGTGCGTGGCGCGGCGATCGGGACCGTCCTCGCAACCGTCATGATCACCGCCGCGTTCGCGCTCGGGTTCGCGACCGGCCGCGTGCCGGGCGTCGGGGAGTTCCCAGTGACGGCCGATCCGTTCGGCACTTACGCCGACCGGGAAACCGTCTCCCGGTTGGTGCGGATCGGCACGCCGCTGATCGGGACGAACCTCTCCTGGCGCATCGGGGAGTTCCCCCTCCTCGCGGTCGTCGGGGCCTTCGGCACGCCCGTCGTCGCGGCGTTCGTGATCGCCCAGCGCGTGCGCGGGCTGATGAACACCCCTGGGTGGGGTTTTTCCCTCGCGTCGTCGAGCCTCGTCGGCCAGGAGTTAGGTACTGGCGACGAACGGACCGCCGAGAGCTACGGCACGGAGGTTATTCGCTTTGCGAGCGCCGTCTACCTGCTCGCGGCCGGACTCGTCTTCGTTCTCGCCCGGCCGGTCGCGCTCGTCTTCGTCGGCTCGTCGGCGAACCCGGCGCTTCCCTTCGCGACCTTGCTGATCCGTGCGGCCTGCGTCGCCGTCGTCTTCCAGGGAATCTCCCGGGCGGCGACCGGCCCCCTTCGCACGAGCGGGGACACCCGATGGCCCTTCTACGGCCAGATGGCCGGCATGTACGTCTTCGCGATTCCGCTCGCGTACGTGGGGACGCGAACGCCGCTCGGCCTGTGGGGAGTCGTGCTCGCACTCGTGTTACAGATGCTCGTGCCGGCGATCGTGAACTACGTGCGCTTTCGAAGCGGGAAGTGGAAGATCATCAGCCGGGCGTACCGGACCCCCGCGGGAGCCGACGACTAAGCGGACCCAGCGGTCACGGCGGACGAGTCGCTTCCCGCCGATCGCCGATCGTGCTGATCGTCGGTTTACCCGCCGAGGGCGGGCAGGCCGAACTGTTCGCGCAGAACACGGTATTTCAGGAGGACGAACCCACAGAAGACCACGAGGAAGCCGACGAGGACGTTCGCCGTGACCGCCTCGCCGAGCAGCGCCCAGCCGGCGATCGAGGCGACGATCGGGATCGCGTAGTTGATCAGGTTCGCCTGGATCGGGCCGCTCTCGGCGAGCAGCGCGAAATACGCGGCATAGGCGAGCGCGCCGGAGAAGACGGCGACGTACAGCAGAGTGATAACTGCCGTTCCCGTCCACTCGATGGCGGCGAACGACTCCCCGAACGCGAGGCTCCCGACGTGTAGGGTCGCCGCGCCGAAGGGGAGCCCCCAGGCGGTTTCGACGGTGCTCGACAGGTCGGCGTCGACACGCCCGATGAGGACGCTTCCGAGCGCGACGCTCGTCGCCCCACACAGGAGGATTAGCTGTCCGGTGAGGTCGCCAGCGAGCAAAGTTTGAGGATCGACGTCGATCACGATCGCGACCCCGAGCAGGCCGACCAGGAGGCCGACGACGCCCCGCGCGGAGATCCGCTCGTCGGCGAGCAGGAAGAAGGCAAAGACCGGCGTCAACACGGGCGCGAAGCTGAAGATGATCGATGCGACGGCGCTCGTGGTGAACTGCTGACCGGTAAAGAGGAGCGCGTTGCTCACCCCGAGCGCCGGGATTCCCGTGACGAGAACGCCGAGGACGTCCCGCCGGGTTCGGGGCCGCCAGTCCTCGCGCGTGAGCGCGACATAGGTTAGCATCACTACAGCGGCGAGGTCGAAGCGCAACGCGACGAACAACAACGGCGGGAAATAGGCCAGCCCGGCCCGCGCGGCGACGAATGTCCCGCCGAGCAACGTGGCCGCGGCGACGAACAACCCGAGACGGCGGTACTGTGAATCCACTCGACCTGGCTACCCGCTCGGAACGGATAACCGCCCCGACCCGTCCTGACCCGTCTTGTCCTGACTCGCCCCGCCTCACTCCGACCCGACCCATCGCGTTACGTCGCGCTTCGATCCACCGGAGCCGTCGAGCGCTGGCGTCCTCCTTTTCACAATATGTCAGACAAAAACGAACACTGTTGATAACGCTCCCTCGTGAACGTCTCGCATGATGTCGACGCACAACCTCGCGGACTACGAGCGCGAGCGCGAGTCGTTCAGTTGGGGCGATATCTACGCCGAGGCCGACTGGGACGCCCCCGGAAGGATGAACATCGCTCACGAAGTCTGTGACCGTCATGCCGAAGCGACCCCCGAGCGGACGGCGCTCCGCTATGCTGGTACGAACGGCGAGCGCGAGGACGTGACGTTCGCCGACCTCGCCGAGCGGTCGAACCGCTTCGCGAACCTGCTCGAAGGCGAGGGCATCGAGCGCGGCGATCGCGTCTTCACATTCATGCCTCGGGTGCCGGCCCATTTCGTCTCGCTGATCGGCACGCTCAAGCGCGGTGCGACCTTCGGCGGGGTGAACGAGCGCTTCGGCCCCGACGGCATCTCCTATCGCCTCGCCGACTGCGACGCGAAGGCGATCCTCACCACGACGGGCAACCGGGACGTGGTCGAGCGGGCGCTTGCGGACGTTCCGTCGGTCGAGACGGTGATCGTCGTCGATCACGGCAACGGCGACGACGGGACGGGCGGTCGCCGGGACGGCGACGTCGCGTACGACGAGGCGATGGCGGCGGCCGGCGCGGAGTACGAAACGGCCGAAACGTCCGGCGAGGACGACGCGCTGTTGTACTACACCTCCGGGACCACGGGCCTTGCGAAGGGCGTACTGCACAAACACCGCTGGGTCGCCGGCGTCGCGGCCACCCAGCGCTTCGCTGTCGACCTTCGGCCCGGGGAGGACTTATACTGGTCGTCGGGTGACTTAGGCTGGCTCGTCGGTCCGATCAACACCTTAGGCGCGTGGTTCTGGGGGACGAGCCAGTTCACCTACGAGGGGGAGTTCGAGCCCGAAGCGTGGGCCGACCTGTTAGACGAATTCCCGGTCACGGTGCTGTTTTCGGTACCGACGGCCTACCGTATGCTCCGCGAGCACGAGTCCGTCTTGGAGGGAGTGGATTCGGACCTTCGCCACGCCTTGTCGATCGGTGAACCGCTCTCCGCGGGGGTGGTCGAGTGGGGTGAGGAGGCACTCGGTGTCACCATCCTCGATACCTACGGGCAGACCGAGACGGGCAACATGATCATTAGCAACTACCCGACGATGGAGGTCCGGCCGGGCAGTATGGGCAAGCCGCTTCCGGGTATCGAGGCGACGGTCGTCGACCCCGAGACCGGCGAACCTCTCGAGCCCGGCGAAACCGGCGAGATCGCCCAGCGCGGCGACTATCCCTGTTTCTTCGCCGGCTACTGGGACCAACCCGAACAGACCGCCGATTGTTTCGTCAACGACTGGTATCTGTCGGGTGATCTCGGCCACCTCGATGCGGACGGGTACTTCTGGTTCGAGGGGCGGGCAGATGATGTAATCCTCTCCGCCGGCTATCGGATCGGGCCCTTCGAGGTCGAGTCCTCGCTCGGCGAACACCCCGCCGTCGCCGAAGGCGCGGTCGTCCCGAAACCCGACGACCAGCGGGGCAATATCGTCAAAGCCTACGTCGTCCTCAGCGAGGGAGCGGAGGCCACCGAGGAAACCACCGAAGACATCAAACGCCACGTCCGCGAGGAACTGGCGGCCCACGAGTACCCCCGCGAGATCGAGTTCGTTTCCGAGTTGCCGAAGACGATTACCGGGAAGATCAGGCGCACCGAACTCAGGGATCGCACCGAAAGCGCTGCGGACTGACGAGTTCGAGCGCCGGAACCGAACGCTCACAGTCGGTTCCATTAGAGATGGGTTGGACACGTCTAAAACTCGTTATACGGTCAGCGCGTCAGTGGTGTCGGTGTCAGGGTCGTCCGTCATTGGGACTTCGATGACCAGCTCGTCGAAGCGGACGACCGGGCGTTTCGATCTGCCCTCCTCGTTCAGTTCGATAACACCGAGGTCGGCGAGTTCCGTGAGGTTCCGATGGACGTCCTTGTAATCGTGATCGACGAGGGCGGCGGTGGCGTGCGTGCTCTCCGGCGCGTTCCGTGCGATCGCACGAACGAGCGCCAGGTTGGTTTCGCTTACGACCCGTGCGAGGGCGGCTTCGTCGGGGAGATCCAGTACGTGTCGGCTCTCGACTTCCTCGCCGCGTTCCATCGCACGGATCGCTCCCAATAGTTCGTTACGGGTCCGTTCGGCTGCGGCGACGCGGAGGTGAAGCGTTTGTGACTCGTTGTTGGTAGTGTTCACAGTCATAGCTGGTCGTCGGTAGTAGCCGCGGCCAGTAAAGGCCAATTGTCGGTGTGTAGCTCGTGACCCTCTGTATCCTCGTATGCGCTGTCGTAACGTCGAATGGAACCGTCATTCAAGCAAGCGACCGACGAACTCCTCGTCTCCCGTCGGAACCTCCTCGCGGAGGGCGTCGGGATCGGTCTCGCCATCGACGTTGACGAGTACCGTCCGACCGTCCACGTCGCCGTAGGCTCCCTGGAAGTCGTAGACGAACCCGTACAGGTCCGTTTCCTCGGCGACCACCTCGCTCCCGCGCAGGAAGTCGATCTGTGCGTCGACGTTGTACTCGACGAGCCGGTTCACAACCTCGCGGTCGGTCGCGTCGGTGTCCACCGCACCGCCGTCGAGGGCCGCTTCGACGGTCTCGACGACGGGCGCGACCTCCTGGGCGATACCGGGCGCGAGATCCGGGTCCTCCCCGGTCGCGATCGTGTAGGCGGTCGCAATCGCCCCACAGCCGGTGTGGCCAACGACGACGCCGGCGGCGGCACCGGCGTATGCCAGCCCGTACTGGAAGCTCCCGTCGACCGCTCGCTCGCCGTCGACGATGGCGATGACCTTATTACCGATGCTCGAAGGCGTGAATAGGGAGCCGGCGTCCCCGGACGCGCCGAACATGCCCTCCTGGGAGACGCGCGAGTCCGAACAACACACCGACACCACCCCCGGCGACTGTGAGTCGCGAACCCCCTCGAAGTAGTCGTCGGGGAGACCGTCCGTCCACTCGCGGTTACGCCGGAGCAGATCCGCCAGGCCGCCGAGAGCCGGCGCGTCGCCGCTGTCGTCGTGTGACATGCGACCGGAATGAACCTGGACATACATAGCGATTGCCGATACCGATCCCGAACGCGACGCCAAACGGGATCGGACGAGCCGAGCGGGTTCCGAGCGAACCCGGGCGGGTCGGCCGAACCGGGCGGAATCGAGCGTTCTCGACAGCGCTCGCTAACGGCGACGGCCGAGGGCGACCCCGAGGGAAACGGCCTTTGTATTCCTCGGCGTGAAGATGTGATATGAAAAAGACCGCCCTGGCACAGCAACTCGCCGTCGTCGCGGGGTTCGAGAACCCTCAGGCGAGCCTCGAACAGTACCCGACGCCGCCGGAACTCGCTGCCCACCTGATCCACGTCGCCGACCTGTTGGGCGACGTCGACGGGCGGACCGTGATCGACCTCGGGACCGGCACCGGAATGTTGGCGTTAGGAGCCGCGCTGCGGGGCCCGACCGAAGTGGTGGGCGTCGACGTGGACGGCGGGGCGCTCCGGATCGCCCGGCAAAACCGCCGACGGGTGGGAACGACGACGCCGATCTCGTGGGTCCGTGCGGAGGTCTCCCAACCACCGCTTCGCGTTCGGGAGTCCGAGAACCGGAGTGAGAACGGCAGGGATAGCGGGAACGGTAGCGATAGCGAGGCCGACAGCGATGGCGAGAGCGGCGGGGGTAGCGCGGACGGCGAAGACGGTGAAGACGGCGAGGACCGCGACAATTCGGTGACGGTCGTCATGAACCCACCCTTCGGCGCACAGAACAGTAACGAACACGCCGACCGGGCGTTCCTCGAAACCACCTCGCGGGTCGCGGACGTCTCCTATTCGGTTCACAACCGCGGCAGCCGCGAGTTCGTCGAGGCGTTCGTCGGCGACGAGGGCGGACGGATCACCCAGGGGTTCCGCGCGGAGATCTCGCTGCCCCGCCAGTTCGACTTCCACGGCGAGGAAACCAAGGAACTCGACGTCGAGGTCTTCCGGGTCGCCTGGTCGGAGTAATAGGCACTGTTCGTTCCGACACCGTAGCTCGACGAGCGATCCTGGGTCCCGGTAATCGGGCCACGGAGCACTGACGGTCCGGTCGCCGCCGGTCCGGTCGGCCGTCGGTCCGTGGTCGGCGGCGTGGACGGAGCGATTTATGCCAGCGGGCGGACAGTCTACAGCATGGACCGGCGGTCGGCGCGTGTGGTTTCAAGCGGACGCGCAGCCCTGTTAGCGTCGGTTGCGGTTGCGTTGTCGTCGATTCTCGCGAGCGTGCTCACCATCGGTTTCGCTACGTCGCCGGCGCTGATCGCGGACGTCGTTCCCCTCGCTATCAGACGAACGGCCGAGTTCGTCGGTGCGCTCGTCGGTCTGGCCCTTCTGCTCGCCGGCCTCGAACTGCGCCGGGGTTTTCGAGCCGCCTGGTACGCGGCGGTAGTTCTGATCGCGGTCGCTGGCGTTCTCGGCGCGATCCAGTCGGGCGGGTTCTCGTTACCAACGGTGGTTCTAACGCTCGTTGCACTGCCGATCGTGGTCCGCAATCGCGGGCGCTTCGACCGGGAACTCGACCTCTCGCCGACCCAGCTCGCCGCGTTGCTCGCGCTCTGTGGTACGCTCGTCTACAGCACGGTCGGGGCGTACGCGCTCCGCGAGCAGTTCAGCGGCGTCGACGGCTTCGTCGATGCGTTTTAGTTCACGGTTGTGACCGCGAGCACCGTCGGGTACAGCGACGTCACCGCCGGTCCCGACTCGGCGGCCGCTCGGCTCTCTGCGGTCTCGGTGGTCGTGAGTACGACGAGTTTCGCGCTCGCGCTCGGGTCGCCTTTGGGGCCGGCGATCGAGGCACGGCTCATTAGCGCACTGGGGATCATGACCGACTCACGACTAGAGAGGTTCGACGACCACGTGATCGTTCTCGGGTACGGCGACCTCACCGAAGCAGTGCTCGACGAACTGGAACTGGGCGGTAGTGACAGCGGCGACGAAGGGGACGGGGCCGGAAGCCGAACAGGGGCGGGGAGGGGGACGAGAACAGGCTCGAAGGTGCCGTTCGTCGTCGTCGCGACCGAGTTCCAGGCCGCCCACGTCCGCGAGTCCGGCCGCGACGTTCTCGTGGGGACGCCCTCGGACGAAGAGCCCTCCAGCGCGCGGGCATCGAGCGCGCCCGGGCGGTCGTCGCGGCTACCGAAAACGACGCCGAAGACGCCTTTTCGATCCTCACCGCCCGGGAACCGAATCCCGAGATCAGGATCGTCGCCGCGGCGACCGACCGCGAGAACGTCCCGAAGCTCAAACGGGCGGGGGCCGACACCGTGAGATGCAGACGGTGCCCGCGACGACGCTCACGCGGATGAGGACGGTCGTTCGAGAGGCGAGCCGTCGTGAGGAGCGTTCCCGCCGCTCGATCGACCCGGAGCAGAACGGCGGTTAGTGCTCGTTCGATCGCTCCTCGGTCGCCGGGACGCCGGCGACGGTCGTCCCCGAGGGGACGTCCTCGGTCACCAAGGAGTTCGCCGCCACCCGCGCGTCCGCGCCGATCTCGATACCGGGGAGGACGACCGCGCCGGCCCCGATCATCGCGCGCTCGCCGATCGAAACCTCGCCCAACCGGTACTCGTCCTGGAGGAACTCGTGACAGAGGATCGTCGCGTCGTAACCGATGATCGCCTCGTCGCTGACCGTGATCAGGTTCGGCCAGAACACATCGGGGGTCGATTCGAGTCCCCAGGAGACTCCTTCGCCGACGGTCATCCCTAACCGGCGCAACAGCCAGTTCTTCAGCCGCAGGCTCGGCGAGACGCGCACAAGCCAGATCACCGCGTAGTTGCGCGCGACGACGAGCGGCGAGCGCGCCCCCATCCAGGAGCGAAGCGAGTTGTGCGGGCCGGGCGTCGGGTAGCTTCGCGTTCGCTCGTGGCGCGAGTCGGAGTCGTCGTGTCCAGCGGCGCTGCGATCGGCGGTGTCGGAGTCGTCGGAATCGGACACAGGTAGGAGAACAGACGGAGCGGGCATATAGGAGTGATTCGGTGAGGAGTGGTCGGTAGCCGGCAACCGGTGACCGGTGACCGCTCGGTTCCCGGACCTCGACTGGCCACCGTCGGACTAACCATCGTCGAATCGCTCGCCGCCGAGTCGCTGCCGTCGGCTCAGTCGTCTCTGAGTTCGGCCATGTGGTCGATGCGTGCCTGTACGAGATCGGGTTTGCCGATGTCGTGACGGACTCGCAGCCCGTCGTCGGCGACCGAGAGGGCATCGTCTACGACCTCCTCGGCCTCGCTGATCGAGTCTGCGATCCCCACCACCGCGACCGCCCGCGAGGCCGTGGTGTAGATTCCGTCGTCGCGCCCGTCGACGCTCGCATAGAAGACCAGGACGTCGCCGGCGCTCTCGGGGTCGATCTCGATCGCGGTGCCGCTCGCCGGGTCGTCGGGATAGCCCTCCGGGACGGCGTACTTACACACCGTCGCCTGCGGGGCGACCTCCAGGTCGGGCAACCGGTTACCCTCGCGCGCGGCGACGAGCACGTCGATAAGGGGGGTTTCGAGCACGGGGAGGGTATTCATTGCTTCGGGATCGCCGAAGCGAGCGTTAAACTCGACGATCTTCGGACCACTTGCGGTAAGCATGAACTGCCCGTAGAGGACTCCTTTGTACCCCTCCAAGGCTTTCGCGGTGGCTTCGACGATCGAGACCGCCTCGTTGTACTCGTTGTCGGTCATAAAGGGCAACGCGGGCGAGGCGTCGGAGTAACTACCCATGCCGCCCGTATTCGGCCCCTCGTCTCCCTCGTAGGCGCGCTTGTGGTCCTGCTACGCGGTCGTAATCGGAACCCCGGAGGTATTCCTTCGCCGCGGCGGCGGTAAGCTGGTCGCCGATCACCTTCACGCCCTTGCCGCCGGTGAGGCCGGCGGGCTTGACCGCGAGGTCGCTCCCGTGGTCGTCGATGTACTCGCAGGCGCGCTCGGTGTCGTCGAACGTTTCGAACTCGGGGTTGCCCGGGATACCGTGTTCGTCGAGGAATCGGCGCTGGTAGGCCTTGTCCGTCTCGATCCGGGCTCCCGCCTCCCGGGGCCCGAAGGCGTAGATTCCAGCGTCGTCGAGCGCGTCGGCGATGCCCGCGGCGAGGGGGGCTTCCGGACCGATCACGGCGAGGGTGGCGTCGATTTCGCGGGCGCAGCTCGAAACCGCCTGAGGGTTCGTCGTGTCGAGAACCTCGACTTCCTCCGCGAGCGCGGCGATGCCGGGGTTCCGGTTGCCCGCGCAGTTGAACAGCGTACAGTCCTCGACGAGCGCTCGGGCGATGGCGTGCTCGCGGCCGCCACCGCCGACTAGTAGCACGGTTTCGGTCATGAAGGGAGCCCTCACGAGAGCAACCTAAGCGTTGTCATCGCGTGACTTCTAACCGACCCACCCGCAATGTTACGATTTGAACGTCAATCGAGACACTACGGACGAACGCCGGGTTCGATGGTCCCCGCAGAACCACGTTTTTACCTCCGAAAGCGAACCGTCAGGTAATGGACACTCTACACACCAAACGGCGCAACGACGAGTACGAACTCCACGGCGAGACGATAGCCGACCCGTATCGGTGGCTCGAAGGCAATGGCGAGGACGTCGAAGCGTGGGTCGCCGAACAGAACGAGTACGCCGACGGGTTCCTCTCCGAGATCCCGTTCCGTGACGACCTCGGATCGCGGCTCGAGGAGGTAGTACGTACGACCGAGTACGAGGCCGTCGTCCCGCGACCGAACGGGTACTTCGGGCGCGTTCGGCCCCGACGAGGACCCTCCGTGCTGTACGTCCGCGAGACGCTCGACGATGAGCGTCGCGAACTCCTCGATCCGAACGACCTGTCCGACGCGGGTCGGTGTCCGTCGACTGGTATGTGCCGAGTCACGACGGTTCGCTCGTCGCCTGCGGCGTCGCGGCGGGCGGGGACGAACAGTCCGACGTCCGCGTTCTCGACGTCGAATCGGGCAGCGTGGTCGAGGAACTGCCCGAGTGTGGCCGGACGAACCCGCTGATGTTCGCCTGGACCGACGACGGCTTCTACTACGTGCGGACGGGTGCCATCGACGATGCCGACGACAGCGGTGGTGACGGCAATGGCGATGGCGACAGCGACGGTGACGGCGAGGGACAGCTATCGAAGGAACTGTGCTATCACGACCTCGGGACCGACCCGGCGGACGACCGGGTGCTGAAAGCCGACTTCGATCCTCAGACCTGGCCCACCGTCTCGACCGACGTCGATGGGGAGTACGTCGTTCTCGCGGAGTCGATCGGCTGGGAACGAACCGATCTGTACTACGCGCCGATCGGCGGCGAAGAGTTCGACCCGCTCGTCGTCGTCGAGGACGCGATCTTCGAACCGTACCTGCGCGGGAACGACTGCTACGTGAACACCAGTCGGGAGGGCTCGAACTACCGTCTCGAACGGATCTCGCTCGACGATCGCCCGGTCGATGACCTCTCGCTCGGTCGGGACGGGTTCGAGACGATCGTTCCCGAACGCGATGAGGCTATCCTCGAAGGAATCGCGTTCGCCGGGGACGCGCTCGTCGCGAAATACCTCCGCGACGCGACACACGAACTCGTCGAGTACGACCTTGACGGCGAGCGTAGAGGGGACGTCTCGCTCCCCGGGACCGGGACCGTTACAGTGATGAACGGCAGCCGGGAGCGTGAAGAGCTGTTCGTCGTGTACGAATCCTTCGAGGAGCCGCCGTCGGTTCGACGCTACGAACCCGGAACGGGTGGCACCGACGCGGTAGATCAGCCGGCCGTCCGCGTCGACGCCGACCTCGACGTGACCCAAGAGTGGTTCGAATCCGAGGACGGAACCGACGTTCCGGCGTTCGTCGTGGCCCGAAGCGATCGCCGCCACGACGGGGACACCCCGACCGTTCTCTATGGCTACGGCGGCTTCGATATCAGTCTCACTCCCTTCTTCCCTGACTTCACCGTCCCATTTCTCGAAGCGGGCGGTGCGTTCGCCGTTGCGAACCTGCGTGGCGGCGGCGAGTTCGGCGAGGTGTGGCACCGTGCCGGCCGGCGCGAGGACAGACAGAACGTCTTCGACGACTTCTTGGCCGTCGCCGACGGCCTCATCGAGCGCGGATACGCCTCCCGGAATCGCCTCGCCTGCTACGGCGGGTTGCTGGTCGGCGTCGCCGTCACGCAGCGATCGGACCTGTTCGAAGCGGCCGTCTGTAAGGTCCCGCTGCTCGATGTGCTGCGCTTTCATACCTCGCTGTTGGGTCGATCGTGGACTACCGAGTACGGATCGCCCGACGATCCGGAGGCGTACGAGTACCTCCGGGCCTACTCGCCGTATCACAACGTCGAGAAAGGGCCGTACCCCGCAGTCCTGCTTGCGACCGGCGACGGCGACAGTCGGGTCGATCCGTTCCACGCGCGAAAGATGACTGCCGAACTCCAGGCACGGAACACGAGCGACGAACCGGTCCTCCTGAAGACGTACACCGATACCGGCCACGGCGTGGGCAAACCGGTTTCGAGGGTGATCGAAGAACGCCTCAACGACTGGTGTTTCCTCGCCGACCGTCTCGACCTCTACCGGGAGCGATCGTGAGCGTCGGGTCCGGCGAGACTCGCCCGATCGTACGCCGGAAAATCCCGGCAGTGGGCCGCTGCGAGTACGATCAGTCGGTGATTGATCCGAAGACTGCTCGCTTAGAGTCGGTCGTCGCGGCCACGCTGGAACTCCGTTCGGATCGCGGGTAGGTCAGTCGTCGGCGGTATACGCGCCGCTTCGGTGTTCGATGCGGTGAACTTCGAGGACTTTCGGCCGGACCTCGATCGCCGTCGCGACTCGCCGGCTGACAGTATCGAGGACGACGGTACGAACGGAGACACCCCGAACGAAAACG
>PXRY01000055.1 GCA_003022925.1 Halobacteriales archaeon QS_8_65_32
CACGCGTGTCGTCTCTCCCATATCGGTAAGAACCACTGTAAGAACTTAGTGGTTCGGCTGGAAGAACGCTCGGGTCGCCGTCCTCTCTACCTCCGTCCGACATTGACCTGTGAATCCGTTCGGACGCTACTGGTGTCCATTCCGAACGAATTCCCCGGAGCACGGTAGCCGAGTTGTCGACCCCCTGGGGCTAAGCAGGTATTGAAGGTCGACGGAAACATTATGTGCCCAGCGGCAGAGATAACTACTGTGTCCGCTGAATCAGGCACCGTTACAGACGAACCCCTTGTGGGGTTGAACCAAAAAGATGCCGAGCACGAGTCGCTCAGATGCCATTGTTACAGACGAACCCCTTGTGGGGTTGAAGCGTGGAGGGAGAGAGCCAATGAACGTAGCTACTGACTCGTTACAGACGAACCCCTTGTGGGGTTGAAGCGTCCTAATCGGAACCGGTCCACCGGCACGACGAAGCAGCGCTTAATTATCTCGACGATCACGGTTCGAGTATGGCCACCTCGGCGCTCCCTCACGAGTCCGCCGTCGAGGACTTCGCCGAGCGGATCGACGTCGGCGACTTCCCCAGCGTCCAACGGCTCGTGCTCTTCGGCAGCGTCGCTCGCGCCACACACGTATCGGAGTCGGACATCGACGTGCTCGCGGTTCTCGACGACGGAACG
This sequence comes from Halobacteriales archaeon QS_8_65_32, assembly GCA_003022925.1. Taxonomy (GTDB): domain Archaea; phylum Halobacteriota; class Halobacteria; order Halobacteriales; family Halococcaceae; genus PXQR01. Next base: position 678 of record PXRY01000055.1, read on the forward strand.
GACCTGTCGAGCGTCGAGGAACGACTCCGGGACCGGGCGTACGACGTCATGCTCGAATACGGTACTCCTGTTAGCATCCACGCCGTACCCCGCGCCGATCTCGAACGCCGCTCCGATCACCCGTTTTCAGCACCGTCCTCGCCGAGGGACGAGTGATCTATGACTGACGAACGATACGCCGCCGAAGAGCTCTCGGAGGCACGACGGGCACTGGCCGACGCCGAACAACCTGTTGAAGTCGGCGGCAGCAGCGGAGGAATCGTCAACCGGCTCTACTACGCTAGCTTCCACGCCGCCCAGGCTGCACTGTACGTTCAGGGCGTCGATCCCGGCTCACACGGAGCCGTCAGGAACCGCTTCGGTGAGGAGATCGTTCTCGATGGCGACGCGACACGCGAAGAGGGTCGGTTACTTACTACGCTCGCCGACCTCCGGCGACGGGCGGACTACGGCTACGATCGGATCGATGCTGATGTTACCGTTCTCGCTACACGAACCGAGAACCTCGTCGAGCGAATGACGACGTTCGTCGAGCGAACCGCCGAGGACGCCGACGACGAGTAGTCTCGAACGGCGAGTCGATGGGTCCGACTGGTCCGCCGGTCACCTTTCGTGCCCTTCGTGGCCTTCGCTCAGTCACGAAGCGCGTCTTCGAGGCGACAGAGCGCCTCCCGACGGCTCGCGCCGTTTCGAGTCGTCCCGTCCGCCGACCGTGCGACCCAGCGCCTCGGGCCGTGCTGGACGAGAGCGACTTTTCGGATCGCGGGCCCGGCCGAATCTGTGCGGGCGGCGGGCATCCCTTCGAGGTCCCACGAGCAGCTTCATAACCATTGGGCAGACGCCCGTCCGACGCCCCTATCTCCTGTGTTCCGTCGCCCCTGCTGAGTCGCGCTCCGGCGGATCGATTCCCTCGCGGACGTCCCGGTCGTACGTCCCCGGTTACGAGGCGGGCGGGTGGCGGTCGCGAACCCGTTGGGACCCGAAACCGGACGTATAAGTCCCACGCGGGCCTCCGAGGGCGTATGCGAGTCAGATCGATTCTCGGCGGGGTGGTCGGCCTCGGCGGACTCACGCTCGCGGCGAACCGCGTGCTCGCCCGACGGGCGGACGAGTTAGAAGTGCCTTTCGGCACTGAGCGCACCTATCGCTGGCGCGGGTTCGACGTCTCCTACACCGAGGCCGGCGACCCGGCTGATCCCGACATGCTCTTGCTCCACGGCGTCAACGCCGCCGGGTCGAACCAGGAGTTCGCGCGCGTCGTCGAGGAACTGGCCGCCGAGTACCACGTCGTCGCGCCCGATCTCCCCGGGTTCGGCCGGTCGGATCGCCCGCCGATCACCTATTCGAGTAACTTGTACGAGTCCTTCGTCGCCGACTTCGCAAGCGAGATCACGGACGGGCCGATCTGTGTCGCCTCCTCGCTGTCGGGGGCGTATGCGGTCGCTGCCGCCCGCGATGGCGTGTCGTTCGCCGAGTTCGTACTTATCTGTCCGACCGCGACGACAATGCCCGGCCAGCGGGTGTGGCTGCGCTCGCTGCTTCGCTCGCCGGTGGTGGGCGAGGGACTGTTCAACCTGCTCGCGAGCTACCGGTCGTTGCGCTACTTCGAGGCCGACCACGGCCTGTACGACGTAACAGGCATCGGGCGCGAATACGTCGCGTACAAACACCGCACGACCCACCAGCCGGGTGCCCGCTTCGCCCCGGCGTCGTTCATCGCGGGCTCGCTCGATTCGACCGTTAGCCTCGACGCGGCGCTCGCCGACCTCGACGTCCCCGTGACGCTCGTCTGGGGCGCGGACGCCGGCATCACGCCCTTGGAGGACGGTCGCAAACTCGCGGCGGCGACCGACGCCCGTCTCGTCGTGATCGAGCAGTCGAAACTCCTCCCGCACGTCGAACACCCCGCCGAGTTCGCGGCGGTCGTCACCGATCGACCCCAGCGGACGGCGGGAACGGCCGCCAACTGAGCGTTCCGTTCGATCCCACCCGTCCCATCCCGCCGCTCGTCCGTCCGGCGTCGACGTTCGACGCCGCCGCTCGATAGCCCTAAGAACCGTAGGTCAGGAGTCGCCGTCGACGGTCGCGGTCATCGGCCCCTCGTCGCGGGCCGACTCGCCACGTCCTTACGGGACTAACCAACGAGGAGCGAACACCGGGCGGAGAGCGGCGGACGAGCGGGCACCCATCCCAGGCCGGCAGCACGTAGCCGAGCGGCGAAGGTCGCTGCGAACCCCCCTGGGGGGGACCGAAGGCCCCGCTCGCAGTCGGAGATCGCGCCGAGGGCTTTCGAGCCGTTCGGTCCGACCTGGCCCTCCCTGCCGAGGCCCTCCGGCGACGCCGTCCGATCGACGGACTGACAGACCGAGGGACCGACGGATCGACGGGATTTATGCGCGCGGCTGCCCGCTTTCGGGTGATGCGATTACATGAGTACCAAGCGAAGGAGGTCTTCGCCGACGCCGGCCTCTCGGTGCCCGGCGCTACCCTCGCGACGAGCGTCGACGAAGCCGTTACGGCCGCCGAATCGGTGGGCTATCCGGTCGCAATCAAGGCCCAGGTCCACGTCGGCGGCCGCGGGAAAGCCGGCGGGATCGAACTCGTCGAAAGCGAGGCCGAAGTCCGTGAGGCCGCCGAGTCGATCCTCGGCATGGAATTGAAGGGATACGAGGTGCACCAGGCCCTTGTCGAAAGCGCAGTGGACTTCGTCGACGAACTCTACGTCGGCATCACGATGGATCGGGGGGCGGGCAGGCCGGTCGCGATGGTCTCGACGCGCGGGGGCGTGGACATCGAAGAAGTCGCCGCAGAAAGCCCTGAAGACATTTTCCGCGAACACGTCGACCCGGCCTTTGGCCTCCATCCCTACCAGGGTCGCCGCGCGGTCTACGGCGCGGGCGTTACCCGCGAGGTAGCGAGCGACGTCGCGAGCGTGCTCGGTACCCTCTACGAGTTGTGGGACGCCCGCGACGCGTCCGACGCCGAGATCAACCCGCTGATGATCACCGCCGAGGACGAAGTCGTCGCCGCCGACGCCGTGATGAACATCGACGACGACGCGCTCTTTCGCCAGCCCGACCTCGAAGCGATGGAATCGGAATCCTACGCGGACGACTTGGAACGAAAGGCCGGCGAGTACGGCTTCGATTACGTCCGCTTGGAAGGCAACGTCGGCATCATCGGCAACGGCGCGGGGCTCGTAATGACGACGCTCGACTTGGTGGATCATTACGGCGGTGAGCCGGCGAACTTCCTCGACATCGGCGGCGGCGCGAAAGCAGAACGCGTGAGCAACGCCCTCGATATGGTCTTTGCCGACGAGAACGTCGAAGCGGTCGTCTTCAACATCTTCGGCGGCATCACCCGAGGGGACGAAGTAGCGAGGGGGATCAACGAAGCCTTGGAGAACTTCGACGAGATCCCGAAGGACGTGGTGGTGCGCCTCGCGGGGACGAACGCGGAGGAGGGCATGGAGATCCTGAACACCGATCTCGTCGCAGTCGAAGGGACGCTCGAAGACGCGGTGCGTCGTGCAGTCGAGAACGCGAAGGACACGGAGGGAGCGAGCGCATGAGCGCCTTCGTCGACGAGAGTACTCGAGTGATCGTCCAGGGAATCACCGGCGGGGAAGGGCAGTTCCACACCGAACAGATGATCGAGTACGGAACGAACGTCGTCGCCGGCGCGGTGCCGGGACGAGGCGGTCAAGAGGTCGCGGGCGTGCCGGTCTACGACACCGTAAGCGGGGCCGCCGAAACCGAAGACGCCGACGCCTCAGTGGTGTTCGTCCCACCGACCTTTGCCGCCGACGCGCTGTTCGAAGCGCTCGACTCGCCGCTCGATCTCGTCGTTGCGATCACCGAGGGCATCCCCACCCAGGACATGACGAACGTGAACAAACGCCTCACCGAGGTCGATACCCGACTCATCGGTCCCAATTGTCCGGGAATCATCACGCCCGGCGAGGCGAAACTCGGCATCCTCCCGGGCAATGTCTTCGAGAGCGGCAACGTCGGATTGGTCTCGCGATCGGGCACCTTGACGTACCAGGTCGTTTCCAATCTCACCGACCGTGGATTGGGGCAAACCACCGCGATCGGGATCGGCGGCGACCCGATCATCGGCACCGACTTCGTCGACGCGCTCGCGGCGTTCGAGAACGACCCGGCGACCGACGCGGTCGTGATGTGCGGGGAGATCGGCGGCGAGGACGAAGAGCAGGCGGCCGCGTACATCGCCGAGAACATGAATACCCCTGTGGCGGGCTTCATCGCCGGCCGGACCGCACCCCCGGGCAAACGGATGGGTCACGCTGGCGCGATCGTCTCGGGGTCCGGTACCGGAACCGCCGAATCGAAGATCGAGGCGCTCGTTGAGGCCGGCGTCCCCGTCGGCGACACCCCCGAAGAGGTCGCCGATAGCGTCAAGGAGATGCTGTAGCCCGACCGGCCCTCTGTACCATCGTTCGCTCCGTTCGAGGTGATCGCCAGGCACTGAGCGTCTATCGGATCAAACGGTATAATCTATGAGTCGAGAATGGGTTGTGTTTCGTGTAGCGGCCTTTCGGAAAAGAGCCGTTAGGACCGCTTCGGAAGCCCCCGGGCGGTCGACTTATGAAAGACGGTCCTGCTCGCTCCCTGTGGTCGTGGTTCGAGAGACGCGAAACGTCTCTCGTCATTTGCTCGCGGGCGAAGCCCGCTCGCAGGTTCGTGGGAGCTTCGGTCCCACGCTCATTCCGGAAGGCGGAGCCTTTCGGGCGACTGTGCGGGCTGGACTTCCGAACTCTCACTCACTGTGTTCGCTCGCGAGAATCGGGGGGGCTCGTTGCGCTTCTCGGCTCGTTACACCCACCTGTCGTTCGAAAGGCGCTTCGCGCCTTTTGTGATGAACGAAAGAAGTCTCCGGCGTCTTTCGAATCACGGCTTCGCCACCACGCGATCGGCCCCTTCCAGTCTCACCCGAACCGGTTCCCGTCGGTCTTCTTCGCCTCACTAAACACGGCCCCCGACGGGGTAGCGGTCTTCAGTAGGTTTCGATAGGTCTCGGTTGGTTCCGGCAAGGAGTCGCCGCGACCGCCTCCGCCCCTGCTCGCTACTCGTCCGGCGCGAGATACGCGTCGACGTATTCGTCGAGTTCCTTTCGAGCGGGTTGATCGTTGAGTAGATGTGTTCGGCCGTTCGCTCCGTATCGACCTCGCGGAAGGTACCCGCCTCGATGCCGTCTTCGATCAGGCTCACGATAGTCCCGATGAGCAGCGCGTCCGCTCGGGCGAACTGCTCGCGGTAGTCCCCGTCCGAAAGCGCTTGTGAGCGGAGTTCAAACACCGCGGTCTGGAACTCGTCGGCCTCCTCGTCGAGCGTCCAGGGGAGGAACGCCTCGATGAACGTCCGGAGCTGGATGTCCGGGTCGTCCTCGGGATCAACGGTGTCCTCGACGGCGAACTGGTCGAGGATGTACTCCAGAAGATTGAGCAAAATCTCGTCCTTGTCGTCGTAGTGGTAGTACAGCAGCGACTTCGACTTCTCGAACTCCTCGTCGATCCGGTCGATCGTCAGGTCCGCATAGCCGTGTTCGCAAAGCGCCCGATAGGTCGCCTCCATGATAGCCGTCCGCGTCTCGTCGCGCTGGGCCGTTCCCGCACCCGGAGCCATATGAACAACCATTCAGCCGAAACGGAAATACGTTCTGGCTCTTCGATCACGCTGCGACCGTTCACGTGTGTTTCTCCGACAGTGGGGCCGCCATGGCCGATTCCCTCTCGGAATCGGTCGGATCGAGGTACAGCGGTAGCGGTTTCGATCGATCGTTCAGTTTGACCGACACGACGAGCGAGCGCCGCCCGTCCCGGCCGATCGGTGCGACGATCGGCCCGGCCGTCGGCGAGTCGGCGAACCGTGGATCGGCGGTTCGACTCGGATCGAGTCCGCGCTCCCGGTGTCGGTACGCTTCGGATTCCGATACGATAGAGCGGTCGAAAGTCCGAAAATGAAGTGTACGGAATATTCATATATTCTCAGGGCGTAGAACGGGTAAGTAGGCGACGATAATGGCCGCAATT
>PXRY01000056.1 GCA_003022925.1 Halobacteriales archaeon QS_8_65_32
TCTGTGATTTCCCGCAATGACGAGAGACGCTTCGCGTCTCTCGAACCACGCGCTTCGCTCCGCTTACTGCGTTCGCTTCACTCCAATGCTTACTTCGCCGGGGCCGGACCGAGCGGTCGGCCCCTTTCAACCCCGCCCGATAGCGATTGTTCGGCCAGACAGTTGCGTAATGGAATACAGCCAGGACCGATATCTGTCGCGCGCGTCTGTCGCCCGAAACGGGCGCCCGCGGACGCGACGGATCAGGAGCCTCACCGGCAATCAAGCAGCGATCGAGTGGGAATCGTCGAAAATCCATCGCCCGCGAAAAATCCATCTATCAGTGACACGATTGAGTGTTATGGCGACGAACCGTTACAGCGACGAGACCCGGACCCGACGCCTCGATCCCGATTCGTTCGCGAACGGCTACTTCCGTAACGCCGTCTACCGCCACTGGGACCCCTACGAGGACATCCCTCAGGAGTTGCTCGATCAAGACAGGGAACGCCTGATTTCCCGCGAGCAAACCGAACAGCAGTTCGACGTCCTGCGACGAACGCTCGCGCTGTTCGGCGCGGGCGAGGAGGCGGTCACCGACGATCTGGCACCGCTGGCGATGGCGATCGGGGATGTCGACAAGCAGCTCTTTGTCACCTCACAGCTCTACGAGGAGGCCAAACACGCCGCCTTCTTCGATCGGTACTGGCACGAGGTGATCGATCCGGTCGCCGAAGCCCGCGGGTTCGAGGTGACCGCCCCGACCGACCCGCGATACTTTCCCGACGCCTACGTCGAGTCGTTCGACCGCACCGAACGCGCGATGGACCGGCTGCTTGCCGACGAGAGCCCTGAAGCGCTCGCCGAGGCCTTCTGTCACTACCACCTGGTCGTCGAGAGCGTCCTCGCCCAGACCGGGTATTATAGCATTCAGTCGGCCTGGAGCCCGACCGGTGCGGACATGGGAGTCGACGGCGAGCCGATACATCTGGAGGGACTCGTCGAGGGGATTACCCGCATCCGATCGGACGAGGGCCGCCACGTCGGTTTCGGCATGCACGAGGTCCAGCGCCTCGTCGCAGAAGGCGTCGATCCGGCGATCGTCGAAGACACCTTGAGCGAGCTGTTGCCCTTGGTAGCGGGGACCGTCGAGAACCCCGCGAGCGAGGTCGACACGACGGCGCTGGTCGAGTACGCCACCGAGAAACTCGGTCGCCGGATCGAGATCATCACCGACACCAACGCCGACCTCCCACCGGTCGAAACGCTCGTTCACGTCGAAGGCGGTCGGGACGTCTCAACCGTCTGAGAAGCCCGGTCGTCCGGGTAGTTCGACCGGCAGACGGCCCGACAGCCCGGATGGTTCGGTTCCCTGTCGGTCCAGTATCTGCGTCGTCGAGGGCGCGACGTTCGGTTCAGCACGACGTGCTCACGAAATCGAGGGAACTCGGTCCTGTTCGTCCGGGTAGGGGAGAGAGGGAGCCGGTGTTCGAAACCGTCGGGAAGGACCGGATACCGATCCCTATTAGTAACATTTCCCGCTACCGCGCCCATGGCTCCCGCCTACCCACAGTTGACAGCCACCCTCGACGCAACAGGAACTGACGGGTATCTGATCGATGCCGACGGCGAGGACAGTAATCAGTACTACCTCTCGGGGTACCACGCCACGGATAGCTTCGTCACGCTGTATGCGGACGGAGAAATCCGGCTTCTCGTCTCGGGGCTCGAATACACGCGGGCGATCACGGACAGCGACGCCGACAGCGTTCGGAAATTCTCGGAGTTCGGCTTCGCCGAGAAGGCCGCCGAACACGAACGTGCGAGGGTCGGACCCCTCACGACCGCGGCGTTCCTCGCCGAATACGGCATCGACTCCGTGTCCGTGCCGGCTTCCTTTCCGACCGGAACCACGGACGTCCTGCGCAGCGAGGGTATCGAGGTCGTCACCGACTACGATGATACCGTCGGCGGTATTCGTGCGGTGAAAACCGACGCGGAGATCGAACACATCGCCGAAACACAGCGGGCGAACGAGCGAGCGATGGCCGTCGCGGAGGAGACCCTCGAACGCGCGACGGTCGAAGACGACGTCCTCCGGCTCGATGAGGAGGTACTGACGAGCGAGCGGGTTCGCCGGGAGATCGAAACGGCGCTTCTCGAAGACGACTGTGCACTGAGCGACTGCATCGTCGCCTCGAGCGCGGAGGGGGCCCGGGCTCACGCGGTCGGATCGGGACCGATCGAGGCGGGCGAGCCGATCGTCGTCGATGTCTTCCCACGGCATAAGGAGTCGCGGTACTTCGGGGACATGACCCGAACGTTCGTCAAAGGCAAACCGGACGCGGAGATTCGTGAGTGGTACGACCTCACCCGCGAGGCCTACGAGACGGCACTAAGGACCATCGAGGCCGGCGTGACCGGAGAAGCGGTGGACGGTGCGGTCTGTGATGTCTTCGAGCGCGAGGGGTATCCGACGCTTCGAACCGATGAGTCGACCGAAGACGGCTTCTTTCACGCCACCGGCCACGGCGTCGGCCTCGCGGTACACGAGTCGCCCAGTCTCAACCGGTTTGGCGGGGAACTGCAACCCGGCCACGTCGTCACGGTCGAACCCGGGCTGTACGAACAGGGAACGGGCGGCGTCCGTCTCGAAGACCTCCTCGTGGTAACCGAGACGGGCTACGAGAACCTGAACGACTACCGTCGGGAACTCGGCGTGGTGTAGCGCGTCGACGCGAACCGACCGGTCCGCTTCCGCAACCGTCGGCGCGATCGAGCGTGGTGTCAGTGTCGTAATCCAACACCCGACGGCGAAGTCATGGAGTTCCTTCGGCTGGGCGTGCAATCGGCGATTTCGAGAACAGTGTTCGGGTTTCGGTGTGGTGGTGTAAACCTATTTGTCGGTAGCCGCCGAACGGAAGCTATGTCGTTTCAACTCAGCGACGAACAACGTGCGATCCGCGACATGGTCCACGAGTTCGGCGAAAACGAGATCCGACCCGTCGCCCGCGAACACGACGAGGAAAAAGCGTACCCCCACGACTTAGTCGAGCAGGCAGCCGAATACGATCTGGTCGCCCCCGGCATCGCGGAGGACTACGGGGGAGCGGGCATGGACCTGCTGTCGAGCGTCGTCATCACTGAAGAACTCTGGCGCGCCGACCCCGGCATCGGTAGCGCGATCAGCTCGCGAGGCTTCGGCACGACGATGATCGGAAAGTTCGGCGACGACTGGATGAAATCCGAATGGCTGCCGAAGGTCGCTGCCGGCGAGATCGCTACCTGCTCGTGTATTTCCGAACCCGCCCACGGCTCGAACGTCGCGGGCATCGAGACGAGCGCCGAGAAAAAGGGCGACGAGTGGGTTCTCAATGGCAACAAGACCTGGATCACGAACGGCACCGTTGCAAGTCTCGCGGTCGTCATGGCCAAAACCGATCCCGGCGCGGGCCACCGCGGGATCACGGCGTTTCTCGTGCCCACCGACCTCGATGGGTTCGAACCGACCAAAATCGACAACAAGCTCGGGATTCGGGCCTCCGATCTCGCCGAAATCGTGTTAGACGACGTGCGCATCCCCGAGGAAAACGTCATCGGCGAGGTCGATCAGGGCTTCTATCAGCTCATGAACTTCTTCGCCGACGGCCGGACGAGCGTCGCCGCCCAGGCCGTCGGGGTCTCACAGGCGGCGGTCGACGAAGCCACGAAGTACGCCGGCGAGCGCGAGCAGGGCGGCCAGCCCATTAGTGAGTACCAGGCGATCCGCCACAAGATCGCCGAGATGGCGACGAACACCGAAGCCGCCCGGTCGCTCACCTACCGCGCGGCGGGCCACGTCGAGAACGGAAACGAGCAGGAGGCCGCGAAGTTCGCGAGCATGGCGAAGCTCTTTGCCTCCGAGCGGTCGGTCGAGATCGCCGACGAGGGCATCCAGGTGCACGGCGGCGCGGGCTTCGTCACCGACCACCCTGCAGAGCGCTTCTACCGCGATGCACGCATCACCAAGATTTACGAGGGGACCTCCGAGATCCAGAAGAACATCATCTCCGACCAACTGCTCTGAGCCGCTACTCACCGACTGGCGTGAACACCGGGATCGCGTTCTCCTCGTCGGTGTCGATCGTCTCGACCGCCGGAACGAAACGGATCCGCACCCTCGTCCCGGCCGTGAGGTGGTTGGGTTCGCAGTCGACGACGCTCGTCATCACGCGCGGCGATTCGACGGATCCCGGAGGCGAGTTCGTGAGCGCTCGTCCCATCCGTCCTGCCGTCTCGCCGGCTCGGAAACGAGAACAGCTAGCCGCAGTTTTGCTTCCGAACCGAAAGTTTCGTTGTTGTCGCTGAGTTGAGTACCGTCGTTCGATTCGGCCGAACGGTTATACGATCGGCGTGTCTCGTCGAATTCCCGATGGCACTGATCAGCACTCCGGAGGAACGGTTCGAGGGGATTTCCGGCCTACGACTACGAGCCCCAATACGTAAGCGTCGGTGAACCCGAGATGGCCTACGTCGAGGCCGGCAGCGGCGTGGAGACCTTCCTGTGCTTGCATGGCGAGCCGACCTGGGGGTATCTCTACCGAAAGCTGCTACCGACGCTCGCTGAGGAAGGACGGGTGGTCGTCCCGGACTTCGTCGGATTCGGCCGGTCGGACAAGTACACCGAGCGCGACGAGTACACCTACGACATGCACTACGACTCGCTCGTGACCCTCATCGAAGCGCTCGATCTAGAGAATATTACTCTCGTCTGTCAGGACTGGGGCGGAATCTTAGGATCGCCCATTGCGACCGAGTACCCCGAACGCTTCGCGCGACTCGTCCCGATGAATATGGGCGTCCCCAGCGGTACCCAGGCGATGCCCGACGCCTGGGAGGAGTTCCGGGCGTTCGTCGAACGCGTCGACGAACTGCCGATCGGCATGCTCGTCGGGAACGCTACAGCGACCGACCTCACGGACGAGACGCTTTCGGCCTACGAGGCCCCGTTCCCGACGGAAGAGCACAAAGCCGGCGCGCGCGAGTGGCCCGATATGGTACTCCGGAAGGGTGGTGGCGACGGTGCCGAAAGGACCCGAGCCGCCGCCGAACGCCTCGCCGAGTGGGAGAAACCGGCGTTCGTGCTCTTTTCGGACTCGGACCCGATCACGAGTCCGAATCGCGATCCACTCAGAGAACTCATCCCGACTGCGAGCGACCAGCCGGACGTCTGGGTCGAAGACGCGATGCACTTCCTCCAGGAGGACGCCGGCGAGCGGATCGCAGACGAGATCGTCGCGTTCGTCGATCGGACGCGCTGACCGGGGGACGCGCCGGTCAACGGACGAACGCGACGATGCGATACCTAACCGTGCACACGGGACGGCCGTGGCGGTGTTTAGTTGAGCGATGAAGGCCGACGGGAACCGGTCCGGGTGGGACTGGAAGGGGCCGACCGCTCGACGAAGACGGACGAAGCAAGCACCGGAGCGAGGGGAACAACGCGACCCGAGCGAGGAGCGTGGTTCGAGACGGCTTCGCCGTCTCGTCATCTGCTCGCGGGCGAAGCCCGCTCGCATGGTCCGTGGGACCTCCGGTCCCACGCTTATTGGGGGACCGAAGGTCCCGCTTGCGGCAAAAACGTGGAGCGTTTTTGCCACATTCACGAGAACTCCGTTCTCGTGAGTAAATGGGAACTCTTCGAGTTCTGATCACATCACAAAAGACCCTTCGCGTCTTTTGGACGACAGCGAGTCCCCCAGGTCGAGCGTGTCGGGAGCTTCCAAG
>PXRY01000057.1 GCA_003022925.1 Halobacteriales archaeon QS_8_65_32
GGGCAGCCTCCAGCACATCGGCGTGAGCAACTTCTCGGTTCCCCAGCTACGGGAGGCGATCGAGGCCTCGAAGACGCCGATTCTGACGAACCAGGTCGAGTATCACCCCTTCGAGAACCGGAGCGACCTGCTCGCGTTCTGTATCGACCACGACGTCATGCTCACCGCCTACAGCCCGTTCGATCAGGGTGCCTCGCGGGTGCTCGATAACGATTCCCTCGCCGAGATCGGCGCGACGTACGACAAAACGCCGGCACAGGTCGCGCTGCGGTGGCTGATCCAACAGGAGGGGGTGTCTGCGATCCCAAAGGCGACGAGCCGCGAGCACCTGGCGTCGAACGTCGACATCTTCGACTTCGAACTCTCTGACGAGGAAATGGCGCAGGTGTTCGATCTTCAGGGTGGGTTAGTCGGTCGGGTTCGATCGGCGCTCGGTCTCTGAGATGGAATCTCGAATCGGGTGAAAGCGGACTGAGACGCCTCTACAATTTATACTGGACCCGCTCACAGGGCGTACCGGATGGAACTCACATTGAAACGATTCATCGACCTCGCGGGCCCGCTCAAGGACGACTCGAAAGCCAGCACCAAGCTCCGAACCATGCTCTGTGAGAACTTCACACACGAGGACGTCGAAACGTAGCTGTTCGAGGCAATGGGCGGCACCGAAAGCCATCACAACAGAGCCTTACAGGACATCGTCAACAACCTCGGGGAGCGTCTCGGATTCGGAGTCGAGTACGGGCCGTACGCCGGAGCGGCAAGTTCGATTCCCTATGATGGCCTCTGGCTTAGTGACGACCTCGATGGTGACCCTACCTACTTCGTCGTCGAGACGAAGAAATCCGCGAACTTCGCCGACGAACCGGCGGATCAGCCGGGCAAGTACATGACGGCGCTTCGTAACGAGAACGATCTCGACACCGCCGATGTCTTCGGGCTAACCGTGGTCGGCGAAGGTGACCTCGAACCTTCTGTGGATGCGATTCGTGAGTCGGAGTACGCCGGCCGAATCCGTGTGATATCAGTACAGCGCCTCCTCGACCTCCTTAACCTGAAACGCTGGTACGTCACGTCCCACCTCCAGATCGCCCGTCTGCTCGCTTTCCCCGACGTGATCGACGCCGATTCGCTCGTCGGTCTCATTGGTGAGTTCGCCGATCGGACCGACTTCTGGCGTCACGTCGGACGGGGAACCGGGATCCGCCGCGATGGAGCGGACATCGAATTCAACGACGACCTATACGACAAGGAGAATTCCGCGAACTTCGTCCAGTTCGTGTTCGAGAAGGGACGACTCACCGAGGACGACCTCCCGATTGATGTGGGCAGTAAGCGATACCTCAGCGAGAAACCGGAGAAAGAGAACGGCGACAGCATGGGTAGCCCGGTAGAAGTCGTAGACGGCGTCTACCTCGAAACGGATCCAGCAGTATCGAGAAAGAAAGCGTTCATCGAGCGATTGGCGCTCGAACACGGCCCCCGGCGAGAATCGAGTAGCTACTCGCGCGCGAGTTTCTCATAGACGTCGGCGTGGATTTCCCGGTCGATCTCGGCGAGTCGGCGAACCGCCTCGCGGCGTTCCGTATCGGAGTCGGTAGTTCGGATGCGCTCGCGAAGCCGCGCACGCTCACGGGCGTACTCCTGGTCCGTCTCGCTTCGCTGTGCCGTCATGTCGATTCCGTTCCTCGGTAGGAGCCAACCGCTGTTCTATCTGTCGCCGTCCTCAGCATGTGCGTTCTCACGACAGTGCTCGACGACTGCTTCTATATCGACGGCTGGCTCGTCGGTCCCCAGCCGCTTGAGTATCGTTCGTACGTGGTCATCGTACTCGGACGAATAATTGTTCATCGCATACAGCGTTGCAACGCTGGCGAATGCGGTTCGTTTGTTCCCGTCGACGAACGAGTGGTCGGCCGTGAGCAATCGCACGAGATGTGCGGCCTTCTCGTGGGTCGTCTCGGGGACCTGCCCGAAGTACCCCTCCGAGACGTACGCCAGCGCCGACGACACCGCTCCCGGCGTCCGCACACCCGGTTCGGTCCCCGGATCGCTCGCCACGACGTCCTCGTGAATGGCGAGCACGTCCTCAGCCGTCGGGTACAGCAACTCGTCGCTCACACTCGGATCGCTCTCGGTTCTCTCACTCGATGTCCCCGGGTTGCGTACCGATCCCTTCGGGCCAGCCCGGCGGTTGTAACTCTCGTTTCGAGAGGACCTCGCTTTCGGCGAAGATCGTGTCGCCGTGAAATACCGGGCCGTGATGGCGGACCCCGTCGTAGCCCAGGTTGGCCGTTGCGTTGACCGAGACGTCGGCGACGCTCATCCCCACTGCGAGCGCGATGACGAACGGGCCGTCGACGAGGCGTTCGCCGAACTCTGTCGCGGCGGCATAGGGTTCGTTGAAGTGCATTGGGTTGACGTTCAGCGTGAGGTTCGTAAACCAGACATTGTCCGTCTCGGTCACCGTGCGTCCGTAGGGGTGTTTGTACACGTCGCCCACCTCGAAGTCCTCGTAGTACCGGCCCTGCCAGCCGGGGATGAGACGTCGGCCGCCCTCCTCGTCCGCACCCGCGTCGGCGTCAGCGTCGATGATCTCGTCGCCGTCGCGGTCGTCCCGCCCATCGCTCGCGTCGTCCCGATCGCTATCGTTTCCCATTGCTCCGAGAGTCGCCCACGGTCGGGTTAAGCGTTCGCCGCCCGTCGTCGCGTCCCCGATGCCAACCGGCCGTTCTCGCCGAGCGTGTGCCGGCGGGTCGGCGAACGACCCGTCGATGCCGCCGGACGACGGTCGTGCGTTCGCTTCGACCACCCGCTAAACGGCTATGATCGCACCGCTCTATTAATTCGTATGAACAGGTCCCGACGAGCCTTTCTCGCGAGCGCCGCGGCAGCCGCCACCCTCCTGTCCGGCTGTCTCGGCGGCGACGGCGGCACGAGCGGCGACACCGATGGAGCCGGCAGCACTGCGAGCACGGCCGCCGGCACGGAAGCGGCCGAAACGGCTGGAGCGTCACAGCCCGCCGCCGACTCGGCGACTGCTACCGGCTCCGACTCCGGTTTTAGTTCCGACTCGGCGTCCACGGCGGCGTCGACATCGGCTCCGGCCATCGATCACCTCGCGGCGGCCGGTCTCGGCTCCCAGCCGGTGCTCGGACCCACACTTGGCGATGCCCCCTTGGTCGTTGCCTTCGAGGACCCCTCCTGTCTCAACTGCGAACGGTTCAATTCGAACACCTTCCCCGAACTCGAATCGAAGCTCATCGACGCCGAAAAGGCGACTTATGCCTACCGGAACTTCCCCTACGCTTACGAGTGGGGCCGGCCGGCGATGGGGGCGCTCGAAGCGACCTACGCCCGCGACGAGGCGGCGTTCTGGTCGCTCGAGAAGCACTACTTCACGACCCAAAGCCAGTTCGACGACGGAAACGTGCTCAGTCGGACCGAACAGTTCCTCGCAAGCGAGACGAGCGTCGTTCTTGTTTCGCGACGGGCAGTTCCTGACCGAGATCCGGGGCGCACAGAGCTATCAGGTGTTCGCCCAGGCACTGGGGGTGAGCGGGTGAGTTCGATCCGCTCCGCGACGAAGCGGTCGGTCCGCTCGGTCCGCCTGCCGACACGGGCTTGGGACTGGCGACTCATGGCCCGAACTGTTAAGTTGGTCGCCACGATCCCGCCGTACGCCGTGCTCGCCGGGGTCAGCGCCCTCTTCGGGCTGACGCTGTTCGTCCTCAGCCAGAACCTGCCGCTCACGAGCTTTCTCGTCTCGGGGTCGCTGCCGCTCGAAAACCGGCTCGTGACCCTCACTCAGCAGTACCCCTTCGTCGGGACGAACTACGACGCGGTGCAGGGGCTGTTGTTAGTGGTCACGGCGCTGTTGATCAGTGTAAACACCGCAATGCTGATCTATCACCTCCGCGAGCACGCCCTGTCGGCCGCTCAGGGCACGACGAGCGTCGCCGGCGTCGTCTTAGGGACGTTGGGCGCGGGTTGTGCGGCGTGTGGGTCGGCGGTGCTCGCCGGCGTGCTCTCGCTGTTCGGCGCGACCGCGTCGCTTGCCTTTCTGCCATTAGACGGCCTGGAGTTTGCGCTGGTCGCGCTCGTGCTCTCGGTCTTCTGGCTCGCGCGCGGGATGCGTGGCGGGGAAATCAATGGCTGTCCGGTCGATCTTGGCTGACGCCGACCGTCAGCGACCCATCTTCCCGTCCCCACGGGCTGTGTTTCGTTTAGCAGCTTTTCAGGAGAAGAGCCGCCGAGACTGTGTAGGAAGCCCCCGACCCGCTCGACTCGGGGGGCTCGCTGCGCGTGGTTCGAGACGGCTCCGCCGTCTCGTCATCACGAGAGAGCGAAGCTCTCTCGAACGACTTCGCTCCCTCATGGTTCAAGAGAGCGAAGCTCTCTTATCATTGCGGAAAATCGAGGATTTCCCGCTTGCAGCAAAAACGCTCCGCGTTTTTGCCACATCACGAAAGGCGCTCCGCGCCTTTCGAACGACTTCGTTCGGTTGTTCCAGTGCTTACGTCGCCCGCCGTCGTCGAACGCGAGGCGCGAGCGGACGCGAGCGCCTCGGATGGCGAACGGCGAAGCCGTGAGCCGAGCGGTCGGCCCCTTCCAGTCCCACCCGAAACGGCTCCTGCCGATCTCTATCGATTAATTAAATACCGGCTCCCTGCCCTATCGAATTTTCAAGTAGCCCGAGCGTTCGACGTTCCGCTCGTCGCGCCGGTTCCGGGATCGACACGTCGAAGCGGCCGGCCATCCGTTCGTCGAGCGTGACCGATTCCGCTGACGGGAGCGACACGACCGATACGGCCGACGGGACCACGACGGAAGCCGAGGCGGGTAAGGCTGGCAAGGGCGACGAGGATATCGACGACGGCGAGGACGCCGTCATCATCCCGATCGACGATTGGGAGCGCGTTCTCGCGAACGCCGAACGGTTCGCCGGCGAGCGCGGCGAGGTCGCCGAGACCGACACGGGCGTGACGTGTGAGTTCGGGAACGCCCGCGTCGAGATCCGACGGGACGGACGGGTGAACGCCGGCATGCCGCTACACGACGTGACGAACGTAGAAGCCGACCGACTCCGCTTCGAGCATGCGAACGGCGCGCTCGTCGCCATCGGCGGCGAGCGACGCGACGACGATCGGGACGGCGGTAGTGGCGAGGACGACCGGTTCACCTACACGTTCAGGCGGCCGTAGTCGTGCGACCTGGCGGCTCGGGCGGCGTACGATCGAGCGACGAAGCCTGACGGAACCTGCCTCGTGGGGAACCGGAGAAAGCCGAGCGCGTGACGGTTTCGCCGCGGTTCGAACGACGCCGCCTGCCCGTTACCCATACCGGAGAACCGAGCGTTCCGCGGGCGAACAGGAACGAAACGACCCCTGAGCGACCTCCCGGCCCGCGAGAAAACCAGCGTGTCGAAGCCACTCGATCCGTTCCGTGTTCCTCCCGTGTCGGTATCGCCACGTTCACACCGCCCGAACCATATCCAATATCGTTTTATCCCCGGTCCGAATACGACTGCACAGTGAAGGGAAAGCAGTGGTATCAAACGGCCGACGTCGTCGAGACCTACGAGACCAAACGCTTCTCGCAGGGCGGCCAGTTGATCGACGACCGGGAGAAACGCGCCGTTCTCGACGCCATTGGCCCGGTCGGCGAGAAGCGAGTCCTCGAGATCGCCTGTGGCACCGGCCGTTTCACCGCATTGCTCGCAGCACACGGTGCGGACATCGTCGGCCTCGACATCTCCGCGCCGATGCTTCGGGAGGGCCATGCGAAAGTCGCCCACGCCGGCGCTGGGGACGACATCGAGTTCGTCCGCGGCGACGCTGCCCGCCTGCCATTTCCCGACGACTACTTCGATACGGTCTTTGCGATGCGATTCTTTCACCTCGCCGATCGGCCCGCTTCCTTTCTCTCGGAGATGCGTCGTGTCTCCGCAGAACAGGTCTTCTTCGATACGTTCAACCGCTTTAGCTCCCGTTCGGCGTACAACTGGCTGCTCCCGATGGGCTCACGCCTCTATCACGACGGCGAGGTAGCAGGGCTGCTCGCGGGCGCGGGGCTCTCGCTTACCGACGCCGAACACGACTTCGTGCTGCCGTACGGACTCTACCGGAGCCTCCCGAACGGGGTCGCGACCGACCTGCGCGAACTCGACGTCGCGCTCGGTGACACCGCCGTTGGCGACCTGCTCGCGTCGGTCTCCTATTGGAACGCACATATCCGGTAGCCCGGTGACTCGCCGCCGATGTGACCCGATCGGCAATAGCCGAGCGAACCCGAACGAACGGACCCAGCTCAAGCGACCGCGACCCGAGCGATCACGAGTTCGACGGCTTCGAATCGAACGACTCCGGACCGAACGACCGAGACCTATCGGCATCCAATGAGTTGGCGTCGACGTCGAGACACGTTGCGGCGATGTCGAGAGGGTTATACGGCTTCGCGCGATTTGTGTTGTGGTATGGACCTCTCGGTAGTCGTTCCGACGCTCAACGGCCGGGTCCGGCTCGTCCGGTGTCTCGACGCGTTGAGCGACCACGCCCCGGGGGCCGAGGTGATCGTCGTCAACGGCCCCTCGACGGACGGCACCACCGGGACGGTACGCGAGCGCGCCGACGTCGACGTGCTCGTTGAGATCGCCGACCGCAACGTAAACGTCGCGCGCAATGCCGGTATCGAACACGCCCGCGGGGAGTGGATCGCATTCGTGTCGGACGAGTACTCGATCGAATCGGCGTGGTTCGCTGCCCTCGCCGAGGCGTCTGGAGCCACCGCGGCCGACGAACCGAACTCGCGACTCGCCCGCGTTCTCCCCGAGTCGCTCGTCGGCGTTGCCGCGGGAGCCGCGGACGCGACGCGGGCGGCCGCCGCGCGCTCGAAACACCTCGCCGTACGGGCATGTACGGGTCGTCAGGGGGACGGCGGGACCGACGACGCGGCGAAGTCCAAGGGCGCAGTGAGGGCCGACGATACAGGGACCGATAGCGTCGAGGCCGTCGAAACGGCGGCCGAGACGACTGACAACGGAACGACGGATAATAACGGGACAGTCAATGGCGACGGGACGACCGATGGCGACGAGGCGACGGACGGCGACGAAGCGAAGGACAATGAACGGGCGCGCGAGAACGACTCGGAGGGAGAAGAGACGACCGCCGAGGACGACGGCACCGCAACCGGCGACCGATCCGACGAATTGGGTACCGACGGGCAGATCGAGGCCGAGGACCCGCCGGTGGTCGTCACGGGCCCGATACACCGCGAGCTAACCGGCGGCACGACGACCCAATTCGCCCAGTCCCGATCGGTCGCCGGGCGTCCGGTCACTTACTTCAATTCCGACAACGCCGCCGTTCGCCGGGACGCCTTAGAGGCGACCGACGGGTTCGACGAGTACCTCGACGTCGGGGGTGCGAGGGACCTCGCCCACCGCCTCGCGGCCGCCGGCTACGCCGTGACGTGGGCTCCGGGGATGTGCGTGCGCGGCGAGTACGGTACCGACGGAACCGGCCACGATGCGCGCTCGAGCGCCCGGTCGCTGTCCTACCGTCTCGTAAAGAACTACGGCCTTCGCCCGGCGGTCGCTCACCGGGTCGTCGAACGGGTCGCCGGTGGCAGTCTCTCGGGGGCTCGCGGCGTGATCCGGGGCGAAGTGACACCTTCGCAGTGGTTCGCGGGCATACGGGACGTGACGGTCGGCACGGTTCTCGGGACCATCGACGGTCTCCGTGCGCGCTGGCGCGACCGCGAACGGCACAACCCGAACGGCAGATCAGCCCGGACGGACCGCGCAGTGACGGTCTACGATAGACGATAGGCGATAGGCAACGGTCCGAAACAGCCGGAAAGGAGAACCGCTAAGCGCGATCCCGCTTTCGGGAAGCGGAGTCGTCGACCGTCAGTCGGCCGGTTCGTCAACGCTGAGACCGTAGCGCGCCTCGTGGAGGCTCGCACAGACCCCACCCTGCCCGATCTGGTTGACGTTCGCCGCCCGCGCCCGATGGTGGACGAGGTCGAAGTCCTCGACGGAAATCGCCTCGCCATCGGGCGTCGCGAACAGCACGTCGTCGGGGCTCGCCAGGAGGTCGGTGTCGATCGCCTTTGTGACGTAGACCGCGATCGGTTCGCGAGGAACCTGGACGTACAGCGCCCCACCGTCGACGGGGATCGTCACGTGCGCTTCGTCCCTGTCCCCGGCTTCGTCGTCGCTATCGCTCGACTCGCCGATATCGGCCTCGACGTCCCTTCCCTCTGCCAGTAGGTCGGCGAGCCCGACGTCGGCGGGCGACAGGGAAACGATCTGTTCGGGACGCATCCCGACGTCAAGTAGGGCTTCGACCGCCCGATACTGACGGGCCAGTCGGGCTTTGCGATCCAAGCTCCGTCTGGTCTCCTCAATGCCCTCGGTCGCGTCCTCGAAGGCCTCCTCGAACGGCTCGCGGGCGTTTACGCCGTCGTTGATCTCCGTTGCGTGCATATGGTCGATCAACTCGACGGTAGCGCGTGAAACACCTGGGAGTTCTTCGGTCTCGTCACGGATGCCCGTCGCCATCATCCACGCGAACGTCGGCGAACACCACGCGGTTGGGAGTTTGAATCGGACGAACACCTTAGATCCCTCGGCGTTGGACTCCCCAGCGTCGGACCCGTCGCCGTCCATTCTACTAGTGTCGCCCGCATTGATCTCGATCGCGTCGACGTACTCCAGTTCGACGATCGAACGATCGAGTTCAGGATCGTCCACTCGATCCAACCGGTCGAGCACCGCTTTGCGGTCGACCGGCGGGCGTTCGGCGGCGTCGCGTTCGGCAGCCAGTTGACTCTGAGCCATCTATATCAGTCCGCCGCGGCTTCGCTCGTGTAGGCCTCGCCGAGGTCGAACCGTTCGCTCACCTCGTCGAACTCGAACTGGCGTTTCTTCTCCTCGATGTCGATGCCGTAGAGTTCGGCGGCGTTCTCGCCCATGATCTTCCGTTTCTTTTCGAGGTCGAACTCCATGCCGTACTCCTTTTCCTGTTCGTCGGTGAGTTCGAGATCCATGACCGCCTCGATCACCCACTCGGGCTCCCAGAGGCCGTAATCCGAGCCGTAGAGGATCCGGTCCTCGCCGAGCCAAAACAGCAGTTCCCCGATGATCTCGCCGAACTTCCGCGGACGACTGAGCGCGAGGGGCGCAACGACCGCGAGCCCACCGTAGACGTTCGGCTCCTGAGCGGCGATCCAGGTGAAGTCGTCGAGCCGAGGCATCCCGACGTGGTTGACGATGAAGTTCAGCTCCGGGAAACTCGTCGCGGCGTCGTCCACGTCGGCGACGTCGAACGCGTCGCGATTCAACGGGCGGATCGTCGGGCCCTTGTGGGCGTTGATGTTAGTGATTCCCAGGTTGACACACTCTTGGAGGAACTCGAACGATTCCTCGGAGTCGAGCCGCCAGCCCTTCGAGTCGCCCTTCCACTCTGCGGTATAGAGCTTGACGCCGGGAATGTCGTATCTCTCCTTTAGTTCCCGGAGGTATTCGAGGCCCTCCTCGCCATCACGCGGGTCGAAGCTTCCGTTCAGCACGAAACGTTCGGGGTACTTTTCGGCGAGTTCGGCGTTGTCCTCGGTGGTGTTGAAGCCGTCCTCGTAGAACTCGCTTAGGTAGGTTGGCTGGAAGATACCCATATCGACGTACCCGTCGCGGAAGACGTCGTTCATGAGTTTGTCCGGGCCGTAGTCCCGGTAGGTCTCCAAGTCCCACTGACGGTCTTCGGGCGTGAACCCGGTGTGGTAGTCGTAGAAACACTGGATGAACTGCTCGCCACCCTCGTGGATGACGTTCTCCTCGCTCGCGTCCCATAAGTGAATGTGATTGTCGATCACGAACACGTCCTCGCCGTCGTGTCGGTACATGACGATCGTTTACTATAGTTCGATCGTAATGATTGTTTCCCCGTTGCGCAGTTTTCCGATGGGGGACGCGAGGCTGTCCGTGGCCGAACGACGGCCGCGATGGCGGCGAAACCCCCATAGAGCGCGAACCGGGCGCGTCAGTTACCCCCAAGGAACTCGACGAGGTGATCACGAAACGCCTTGCGGCGGTTTTCGGGCATCCGGTGGTCGGCATCGGATCTGACCGATTCACAGGAGTCGATGTCGCCTTCGAACCGTTCGGCCCACCGAATCAGCTGGAACTCGCCTTCAGTGCCCCACAGTAGGAGCGTGTCGGCGATCACGTTGTGCGGATCGAGTTCTGTCGTGTGACTCGTGTCCCTCGCACTCGCGCTACGCACGACAGAGGTAACGCCCTCCTCGAAGGCCCACGGCGTCTTCGTCGAGCCGAGGAACGCCTCGTCGTGATTCTCGCCGATGAGGGTGTTGAGTACGGAACTCGACACTGCCGGCCGCGGTCGCCGACGACGGCGCATCCCCTTCGTATCACGAGATCTACGGCCCCCGAGCAACCGATCGGGAGCCGGCGAACGAGCGGCCGCCGTGGTCGAAGGTTTATTTCACCCCGGCTCCCACGTTCGTCCATGACTCCACGCATCGCCGACCCGGACGCAGTACCGTACGCAGGCGGGTGAGACGGGTGACGACCATCGACGGCCTCTGGTACGTCGCGGACGTCGCCGACCAGCGCGCTGAACAGGCCTATCACCGGCTGTGCGAGACCGACGACGACTTCCTCGAGTTCTCGCGCTCGCGAACCGTCTCGAGGGCCCGATTCAAGACGCTCGCCGAACGCATTCAGGACTGTGGTGCGCCCTACGGGGCTCACACGATCGTTTACCGGCCATCGGGGGAATTGCTCCTCGTCCGCCACGAGGGCGTCGATATGTGGGTACTTCCCGGCGGGGAGGTCGATCCCGGCGAGAACTTCCGCGAGACCGCAGAACGCGAGTTGGCCGAGGAGGCGGGCATCGAAGCCGCCTACGACGGACTCGCGATGATGACCCGGGTCGAGATCCGGTGTAACGACTACCGGACCTGGGGCGTGCTCCCGGTGTTCGCCGCCGAAGCGATCGACACCGACCCCGACGCCCTGGAGATTTCGGACCCGGACGGCGAGATCAGTCGAGCGAAGTGGGTCGCTGACCTCCCCGAGGACACCCGCGATCGCGCGGAGATCGCCCGGTGGCGCGAGCACGCCCTCGCGGTCTAAGGGAGTCGGTCCTCGGGCGGCCGTCCGGTACCGTCCGAAACTCACAACCCGTTTTCCCTCACGCCCGCTTCGTCCGTCGCTCAGTCCGGTCCGTCGCTTAATCCGCTCGGTCCGTCAGTCAGTCCGACCTAGCCCGTTGGCCTGACGCCTCGGTTCCGACCCGGTGATCGAGGAAGTCGTCGAGTAGCTCGAACGCCCGGATCTTCTGTTCAATGTCCGACGAGCCATGGCTTTCCTCGCCGAGTTCGTAGTACCCGTAGTCAACCCGCTTCGCCATCGGTGAACCCGTGGGCGTCGAGCGCCTCGCGAAAGCGTCGCGCCTGGCTGACCGGCACCCGGCGATCGTTGACGCCGTGGAGCACGCACAGCGGCAGCGAGAGGTTCTCGACGTGGGTCACCGGTGAACGTTCCTCGTAGAGATCGGGACTCTCCTCGGGCGTCCCGAGATTTTTTCCATGAGTTCGGTTATGGAATGAGGAATAGTGTTCTCGTACATGTCTTCGAGATCAATGAGCCCGATCCAAGCGACGGCTACGTCGTACAGTTCGGGGTACTGGAGGGCCTGCCAGTACGCCGAGTACCCGCCATACGAGCCGCCGGAGACGACGCGATCGGCGTCGAGCCACGGGCGATTCTCCAGGACGCCCTCGGCGGCGGTCGCGACGTCGCCCTGTTCGGCCCCGCCCCAGTCGTCGATGAGTTCTTCGACGAACGCCCGACCGCGACCGGTCGACCCCCGGTAGTTGACCTGGAGCACCGAAAAGCCGCGTTGGACGAGGAACTGGGTGTAGAGATCGAAGCCCTTACTATCGCGCCACCGCGGGCCGCCGTGGGGGTTGACGACGAGCGGCGAGGGGCGTGCGCCCGAATCGTACAGCAGACAGCCGATCTCGAGACGCTCGTAGGGGTCGTGGGAAACCGCAGTCGCCGACGTTTCCGGCACGCCGTTCGACTCGACGGTAAAGTACTCGGCGTCGGCGAAGTCGGCGGGCGAAAACGAGCCGTAGTCGGCTTCGACCAGCGTCTCGGCGTCGTCACGCTCTGCGTCACCTCGCCCGGCGTCGTCGCGCCCGGCATCGTCGCGTTCGAAGTCGTACGCGAGCAGTTCCGGCCGGCGCGCGTCGGCGTCGTGTGGAGAACAACCGCCCGGCCGTCGTCGAGCACGCTGTCGCCGGCCATCCCGAAGCCCGCGACCCCCTCGGGGAGGTCGAGCTCGCGCGCCTCGCCCGAATCGAGGTCGTAAGTGATCGGGATCGTCACGGCGTCGCGCGTCCGGGTGGCGAGCACGCTCGTTCCGTCGTCAGTGAACCCCTCGGGCGTCTCCTCGTGCGCGAGGTCGCCGAGCCACCGCACCGTTCCGGTTTCGAGATCGTAGACCCCACAGCGCGAGCGGTCCTCAGTGTTGTCGGAAACGAGCAGTCGGTCGCCGTCGGGGCCCCAATCGGCGGGCGTGGCTTCCGCACCGGTCTCGCCGATCTCTAAGTTCTGGGGCTCGGAGCCGTCCGCGTTCGCTACGTAGACGTCGCGGTTGTCGAAGTCGTCGGTTTCGTTGATCGCATAGGCGATTCGCTCGCCCTCGGGCGACAGCACCAACCCCCAGAACGGTCGCGTCGTCGGAAGTCAACATATCTGAACGAGAACCCTCGCTTGTTAGTATCTATCGGCGTCGCGACAGAATCGAGGTGTCGGTCCCGCGACCGTCCCGAAGCGCGCTCCGCGAACCGGACGCTCGACCGACGGGACGCTACGGACGGTCGGGTCGCTCAGGTCCCGTAAGTGGCTCCCTCGCGGGCGTCAGCGTCCATCCGCCGCAGGGCCGCCCGCGCGGTGCTCGCGTCGTAGCCGAAGAGTACGTCCTTCGCGTAGGCGTCTGCAACCTCCGCAGCGTGGATCAGCTCGTCGATTTCGATATCGGCGGCGTAGAGTTCGATCGAAAAGGGCGTCTCGAACAGATCGACGAACCCCGAAGCGATGACTTCGAGCCAGTAGGTCGTTCCATAGGCCGTGTCGTACAGCGGCACGACGAACTCGTCGACGTACCGATCGAGCGCTTCGACGTCGATCCCCGATCGCTCGTAGAGGTGGCCCGGATACGGGTCAGGATGGACGGTGAGGTAGGTTCGGCCCGGAATCCGCTCGCTCGCATCGGCGACGAACTCGGTTATCACCGATGCGCGCCACGCGAAGCGGTCGTCGAACGCGCTGTCTTCGAACTGGCGGGTACACCGGTCACAGAAACAGTACTCGGCGCGCGCGAACCCGACGTCGTCGAGGCGAACGTCACCGTTCGCCGCCGTGGTGGTCTCGATCGTAGCTAAGAGGCCCTCGCGGTAGTCGGGGTGGGTCGGACAGACGTGCGACCAGTCGAAGTAGGGCCGCTCGCGGGTGGCTTCCTCGCCCGCGTCGTTCACCGACAGCACCTCGGGATCGGCGCGTGCGGTGGCGTTGTCGGCGAAACATGAGATCGCGTTCACCGCGTTTTCGACCGGCTCGGATGCCCGCCCGGAGACGTCTTTGACTTCGTAGAACCGGCGGTCGAACTCGGACCACTCCAGTTCCTCCTCGTGGCGCGTCATGACCCCGAACATGGTTCGGGTGGGATGTCGAGGCGGGTAAGCGGTTCGCTCGGGTGATCGATGCGCCGGCACTGTTATTACAGGAAAGTAACCTATTACGTGACATGAATCGGAACCGGGAGTCCGGCATCACAGCCGCATCGAGCGATGAGCGTGGCCTCGGCGACCTGATCGATCGGCAGCGGCTCGACGGTCTCGCTGCGATCCTCGTCGGAACGAGCCAGGTGCTGTTGGGGATGGCCGGCTTCGGTAGCAGTGGGTGGTCGGGTCTCACAATGTCCTCGTGGTCGATTTTTCTCCTGGGAGGCGGCGGCTGGCTGCTCATCGGTATCGGCATTAACCTGTTCCAGGGCAGAGGGGCGTTCGAAAGTGGGTGGGGGTTAGGACTCGAAAGCGAGCGCCTAGTGTGGCTTGGGACGGTCACGACGTTCGTTATCGCCGTTTTCTTCGCCGCTGGTGCCGTGTGGGTCCTGTTCGCGTCGTCCACGTAGTTCGGTAGTCTATCGGGAACGAACGGTATGGGTTCCGATTTCGGTCCAGTGATCGAACCCGGGCCGACGAACCGGGGTGATCGCGGCGGGCGGCCGACCGATCGACGCGAACACGGGACTCCCGATCGTCGATTCGCCTACCGTAACCCCATCGCCGCCAGGACGAGGCCCGAAACGAGGCCGACGACGAGGATCGCCGCCCCACCGATCGCGTACAACTCGGGGACCGTATAGCCCAGTCGGTCGGCGTACAACGGTCCGGCGGCCGAGAGCAATAGCGTGAGTCCCGAACCGACGAGCGTTGTCACGATGTCGAAGCCGAGGCGTGCCATGAAGAGGAGGTCATCGCGAGCGGTTTCGGCCTTCGGTCGGCCCACGTAAGCCCGTCGACGAGCGTGCCCCTGGCACGCGCCGACTGCGCTCGGACCTCACCGATCAGCCGATGTCGACGTGATCGGTGAGGTCCGCGTCCAGAATCGTCTCGCAGTAGACACACCGGACGCTCCGATCGAGCACGTCGAACGTCGAGGTAACCGGCTCACGACCCGCGGTGATACAATCGGGGTTCGGACACGAGAGCACGCCTGACACCTGCGCCGGGCGGTCGACGCGATGTTTCTCGCGCACCTGATAGGCGCGGACGATGTTGATCGTCGCCGCGGGCGCGAGAAGCGAGAGGACGTCGACTTCGTCCTGACTGAGTTCGCGGTTCTCGATCTTGACGATGTCCTTGCGGGCGAGGCGATCGCTCGGGACGTTCATCCCGATGCTCACGACCTCGCCCGCGGAGCCGTCGATGCCGAGCACGCCTAACACCGTAAGCGCTAGTCCCCCCGAAACGTGGTCGATCACAGTACCGTTGCGAATCTTCGTGACGCGCAGTTCGTGGTCGGCGTCCCGGTGGTCGTCGCGGTCGTCGCGGCCGGCGTTTCCCCCGTCGGGCCGACCGCGGTCGTCTTCGCGCCGATCACGATCGGCGGCGCGATCGCGGTCGGCCTCGCGTCGGTCGCCGGGACCGGTCATGTGTTCTCCTCCCACTCGTCGAGCGAGCGCGCCTCCTCGTCGGCGAAGATCCCTGCGCCCGAGAGCGCGAGGTCGAGCAGCGCCATCCGGATTGTGACGCCGTTTTCGGCCTGCTCGAAGTACTTGGCGTGAGGCGTTTCGTCGACGTCCGGAGCGATCTCGTCGACGCGGGGCAACGGATGCATCACGATCAGCTCCTCGCGCGCGTCGTCGAGCGTCGTGGCGTCGATCCGGTACTCGCCCGCCACGGCGCGATATTCGCTCTCGTCAGGGAAGCGTTCGCGCTGGATGCGCGTCACGTACAACACGTCGAGGTCGGGAAGAACGGGTTCGAGGTCGGTGTGTTCGGTGACCGATGTGCCGGCGGCGTCGAGATCGTAGCGCACGCCGTCTGGCAGTCGGAGGCTCTCGGGGCTGATGAGGTGCTGGCTCGTATCGAAATTCGTCAGCGCGAGCGAGAGCGAATGGACCGTCCGGCCGTACTTCAGATCGCCCATGATCCCAACCGAGAGACCATCGAGCCCGACTGCCTCCCGCATCGTATAGAGATCGAGCAGCGTCTGGGTCGGGTGTTGGCCCGCACCGTCGCCCGCGTTGATCAGCGGTACCGAGACGAATTCGGAGGCCATCCTCGCCGCGCCCTGGCTCGGGTGACGGAGCACGAGCGCGTCGGCGTAGCCCGCGAGCACCCGAACCGTGTCGGCGAGGGTTTCGCCCTTCGAGACGCTCGACGCTTCGATCGCGCCCATATCGATCGCGTCCCCGCCGAGACGCTTGATCGCCGCCTCGAAGCTCAAGCGAGTACGCGTGCTCGGCTCGAAGAAACACAGGCCGAGCAGCGCGCCGGCGTGACGATCGAGCGCCGACTCGCGATCGAGTGCCGCGGCGTGACCGAGCACGCGTTCGATGTCCGCGCGGGAGAGCTGTTTGGCGCTTATGAGGTGTCGTCCCATCACGTGAGAGGCCGACGCGGGCCCCCTTCAATCCCCCGACGCGACTCGAATCGACGGGACGATTCAGCAGTGGGGCGTCGTCCCGTCTGTCAGAAGCCTTATACCGAAGTAACCGGTTACTACTCGTAACGTGGCCGACCGCCTACGGACGGGTATCGACGTGCTCGACCGGAAGTTAGAGGGCGGTCTGCCGGCCGGCAGCGTCGTTACGCTGTGTGCCACGCCGGCGAGTCAGTCCGAACTGTTCCTCTACGAACTCACGAACGTCAGGGAGACGCTGTATCTCTCCTTCGACCGGGACGAACGCGCGGTCGCCGACGGTTTCGCGCGCACGACCGCCCACACCGGCGAACCGACGATCCAGTACGTGCCCGACGACGCGCCGTTCGACCGGGCGAGCAAGGCGATCGGCACGATCCCCGAGAGGGCAAACGTCGTGTGCGATCCGGTAGACGTCCTCGAACGGAAAGCGCCCGCCGAGTACCGAAACTTTCTGAACGGGCTCCGTTCGACGGTCGCCGAGACGGGCAGCCTGGCCGTGTTGCACTGTCTCGACGGGGAACGTGTCCCGGCGCTTCGCGACACCACCGAACACATGACCGATGCCGTGTTCCAGCTCCGGACCGGTGTAGAGGGCGATACGGTATCCAATCGCCTCGCGGTCCCGAAGTTGCGTGGCGGGCGGGCGCTTACCGACACCGTGAAACTGCAACTCACCGATACGGTCGCGATCGACACCAGTCGGGACATCGCGTAGCCAAGCGCGGAGTCAGGAGTGTCGTCGGCACCGCGGTTCTCGCGCCGCGCCTCGGTTTACCAGGACGACTAACGGCTTCGAGTTGCTTGGAATCTCCTCGGTCAGCGCCCACTGTGTGTCGGCTGATCGTCGGGCGCGGCACGCTTTTATCTACACACGACTGTGCATCGGTCGAGTACGAGCGACGGGCAAAAAGACGTCACGGTCACTATCCGGGTGGATCGATCGCTCAAATCGAAGATGGACGAGCGCCCGGCGATCAACTGGAGCGCCGTCTCGCGGAGGGCGATTCGGGAAACCATCGAGGATTTAGAGGTCATGGACGAGATCGCCTCGAAGAACCGGATGACCGAAGAAGACGCAGAGGAGATCGCCGATCGAATCACGGAAAGCGCGAACGAGCGGGCGAGAGCTGCTCGGGAGACGAAGACAAGCTCTGAAGAGGATCGCACAGCGGAGGGGATTTCGCCCGAGCAGTCGTTCTCAGGACTGGCGTTCGAAACGGGACGGTTCCCGAAGGACGACAAAGACGACACGAGCGCAGGCGGAGATGCCGACGAGTAGCGGAGTGGACGACTACGTCCCGTACCCCTCGCGGATCGTCGTCAATGCGAACGCGATTATCGCGGCGACGCTCTCGGACGGGATCGTCCGAGAACTGCTTTCGGCTACCGAAGACGAACACTACGCACCGGCCTTTCTCCGCGAGGAAATCGAAACGTACGAATCGATGCTGCTCAACCGATCGGAACTATCGGGAACGGAACTCGACACACTCCTCGAACGGCTCTTTCGGCGGGTTACGTTCCTGTCGACGAAGCGCACCGTTCAGCACCACGAGCGAGCGGAGCGCGAAATGCGAGATATCGACCCGGACGATGCGCTCTACGTCGCCGCAGCACTCGAACTCGACGCGGCAGTCTGGAGTACAGATGACGGACTCCACGAACGGACTGTCGTTCCTTGTCTCACGAATTCGGCGATGGTCGCACGAGTGCGTGGGGGCTGATTTTTCCGTCCGAGCGAAAACAAGACAGGATACGAGTCCAAGTATGAACATCGAGTTTCGTGAGGCGACGACCGAGGACGTCGAGGAGATGTGTGCCGTCAATCGAGCGTCGATCGAGGGGCTCGCCGACGAGTCGTACGACAAAGCGCAGGTCGCAGCGTGGGTCGGCGGCGTTGCCCCGGAACTATACCCGATCGACTCGGCCGACGCGTACTTACTGCTCGCCGAGAGAAACGGCGATATCGTCGGACTCGGATGGATGAAACCCGAGGCGGACGAGTACTTCGATGCATCGGTCGACGGCGAAATAACGGGCATATACGTCCACCCGGCGGTCGCTGGCGACGGTATCGGGTCGCGGCTGTACGACCGGCTGGAAACGTTTGCTCGGGAACGAGGCGTCGGCTCGCTCGGGCTCTGGGCGTCGCTGAACGCGACTTCCTTCTACGACAAACTCGGATACATACGAGCAACGGAGCAGACGCTCGAATACGAAGACGGGATCGAGGTTCCAGTCGTCGAGATGGTGAAACGACTCAACTGATTCAACTGATCGGAGGGCGAGGCTACCGACCAGCTGTGGCACAAGCCAGGACCGAGCGACAGGGCGTCGGCCGGTCCATCAAGCGGGTTACTCCGCCCCGCCTTCGGCTTCGAGTTCCTCGACGATCTCGTCGGCGTCGACGTCCGCGTCGGCGAGTTCCTCTTCGAGTTCTTCTAAGTCCTCGCCGCCGCCACCCATCCCGCCCATCATGCCGCCCATGCCGCCGAACATCCCTCCGGAGCCGTCGATCGTCTCCTGGATGATCACCCGGTCGAGATCGAGGCGGTCCATGAGCTGCTGGGCGATCTGGTTCTTCTGGAACATCCACTGCTGGTCGAACTGGAGTTGCGGTGGAGCTTCGAGGTAGAGCGTCTCCTTTTCGACGACTTCGGTCTCGAACTCGGGTTCGGGCATCTCCTCGGCGGGGGTGTCCTCGTCGATCGCCTCATCGGGTTCGACGACGGTCTCCTCTTCTTCCTCGTCGGTCTCGATCCAGAGGTCGAAGTCGGCGTCGCCGAGGAACATCTCCAGGAGACCGCGTGCGCGCTCGGTGCGATCCTCGACGACGCCGACGATCTCGTACTCGTATTCGATGTCTTCACCCGCTAGGACGTGGTTGAAATCGATCCGGGCCCGGCCGCCGATGATCGTCTCGACGTGGCCGTGTTGGCCGTCGATATCGACGTGAGCGCCCGGGTAGCGGTCGTCCTCGTCGATCTTCTCTGCGCTGACGGTTCGGACTTCCTCCTCGTCGTACTCGCCGAAGGCTTCGGCTGCCGGGACGGCCACCGACCCCGAGTCGCCGACCTCGCCCCCCGTCATGTCCTCCTCGACGACCTCGAAGATGTGGCCGGCCCCGAGCGTGATGACGCGTGGTTCGAACTCCTGGTCTTCTTCGTCGACGCCCTCGTCCTCCGCGACCTCCTGGCTCGTCGTGTCGACTAACCGGCCGTCCTCGACGGTGCGGGCGGTGTACGCGAGTTTGACGAAGTCGCCGTCGCCCAACCCCTCGGTTTCAGCTTCGGTGTCCTCCTCGGTTTCGTTCGGCGCGTCGTCGACCCCTTCGTCGATCTCGCGTTCCTCGTCCGCTTCGACTTCCTCGTCCGGCGTCTCGGTGCTCTGTTTGTCGTTACTCATAGCTCGATACAGATCCGTTGCACGTTTAAGAATCACGTTTCCCTGGTCCCCTCCCACCGGCGGCGAGAACACGGCCCGCCGCCCGATCGGAGGTGGCGCAGTCGGGCGGCGAGCGGGCGGCGTCCCCAGCGTTCCCGGCGGTCGATAGTCGAGTCACCGCCGGTCTCCTTCCGGTGGCCGCCGCCGACCTACCGGCCGGCGGTCGACGGGTCGCTCGCAAGCGCCGCCGCCCCCTCGCCTGCGAGCCAGTCGAAAAAACGAGCGACGCCGTCTGGATCCGGCACCCTGTATTGGGCGGCGGTCTCGTCCTCGCTCCCGACGAACACCGAGATCCCCTCCTCGCCGAGCGCGCGGAAGGCGGTTTCGTCGGTCGTGTCGTCGCCCAGATACGCCGAAACCCACCCTCGGGGGATGTCCTCGTTCAACAAGGAGATTACTCGCCCTTTGTCCCATGGGATCGCCGGACCGATCTCGACTATCTCCTTGCCGGACGATCGTTCGAGACCATCGCCGTGTTCGGCGAAGGCGGCTTCGACGGCCGACTCGACCCGCGAGACGTCCGTGGAGTTGACCCCTCGGTAGTGGACGGTTCCGCTGACGCCCTTGTTCTCGAAGACGACGCCGTCGACGTCGGCGAGGCGCTCCGCGAGGTCGGCGAGCAGCGCCTCGATGCGTTCGGCGCGCTCGGCGGCGATCGGGTGGGTGGTCGTCCCGCCCTTGCGTGTGAGTTCGAGCCCGTGATTTCCGGCGTACGCGAACTCCGGGATTCCGACCCGCGCGGCGACGTCCTCGGCGCCCCGACCGCTTATCACGGCGATCGCGACGTTCTCGCGCTCGGCGAGCGCGCGCAGCGCCTCGTCGTTCGCGGGCGTGATCCCGGACTCGTCCGGATCGTCGGTGATCGGTGCGAGCGTCCCGTCGAAGTCCGTACACAGGAGCAAGCCGGTGCTTTCGGCCAAGCGAGCGCGAACGTCGTCCAAGCGATCGAACAGTTCGATGGTTCGCCCGCGTTCGAACCGGCCGTCGTCTGGGCGCTCTCGGCCGTCGTCCGGGTCGTCCCCTTCGTTCCCGCCGTCGTCAGCGGGGGTACCGGGGCCGTCGCCGGCGGTCATCGGCCGTCCACCGCTCGGCTTCGAACCGTCGCGATTACGTCCATGGTCGGCCTCTGGGCCCCGCCGTACTTGTCGGCTCCCCTCCGTTCGTCCCACTGTCGGGGACGTGCCGGATCGACGCTGCCGGCCGTCGGCTACGAACCCGCCACCGGCGTCAGCGACGGCGACGGTGATGGTGACGGCGACCGAGCGAGGCAGCGGGATGATCGAGAGGACCCGAGCGCCCGACGGGCCCGAACGGAAAGGGCCATCCCCTCGGACCGGAAACAGGCGGTCATGATTGGGATCGTCGGCGGCGGGATCGCGGGGCTCGCGGCGGCTCACCGCCTCCAAAGGCGGGGCTATGAGGTACGCGTCTTCGAGGCTGCACAAGCGGTAGGGGGGCTGGCGGCGACCTACGAGACGGCGGGCGATCGCATCGAGAAGTTCTATCACCACCTCTCGGCGTCGGAGGGGACGATCGTCTCGCTGATCGAGGAATTGGGACTCGGTGAGGAGCTGGCCTGGCCAATCGGCAAGAACGCCTACTACATGGACGGAACGGTCTACCCGCTCGACACGCCCTGGGAGATCGCGACCTATCCATACCTGAGCTTCTACGACAAGTTCCGGCTCGCGATGTTGACCCAGGAGATAGACGTCCGCGGCGGCGTGCCCGACTTCGACACGTACGACGACCTCGAAGCCTTCGAGGACGTCCCGATCCGCGAGTTCCTGTACGAACACACCACCTCCGGCGTCTACGAGAACTTCTTCGAACCTCTCTTGAGAGCGAAGTTCGGCTCGCGCGTCGAGGACGTCTCGGCCGCCTGGCTCTTGGGCCGGATCAAGTTCCGCGGCGAGCGCGACCTGCTACGCGGCGAACCCCTGGGATATCTCAGGGGCGGGTTCGGACGGCTGCTCGACCGGCTCGTCGAGGCGGTCGGCGAGGACGTCATCGAGACGAGTACTCGAGTCACCGACCTCGACCTTTCGGGAGGGCGGGTCTCCTCGCTCACGGTCGAACCGACCGAACCGACGGGAAGCGAACCTGATGGCGAGACGACGGCTCACGAAGACGGCGAAGCGGCGGCACGAAACGAGGGGACGGCGACACGCGATGGCGAAACGACGCACGACGTCGAGGCGTGCGTCGTCGCGGCGATGCCGAACGTTCTCGAAGCGCTCTGTGGCTACGAGTGTGACATCGACTTTCAGGGGACGGTCTGTTCGGTACTCAGCGTCGAGGCGTCGCTCACCGATACCTACTGGCTCAATATCGGCGACGACGCACCCTTCGGCGCGCTGATCGAGCACACGAACTTCGTTCCCCCGAAGTACTACGGCGGCGAACACCTGCTGTACGTGCCCCGATACGTCCAGTCGCCTTCCGAAGCGGTCTGGGGAATGACCGACGTCGAAGTCGAGGAACTGTGGCTCACCGGCATCGAAGACCTGTTTCCCGACTTCGATCAGTCGTCGGTGAACTGGATCGAGACGGCGAGAAACCCGCGGACGGCACCGGTCTACGAGCGAGGCTACCTCGATATGGTGATTCCCTACGATCTCGGCAGCGAGGTCGCAGAGGGACTGTATTACGCCGGGATGGCGAGTCGCGCGCAGTACCCCGAACGCAGCCTGAACGGCGGCGTCGAGGCGGGCTACGCGTGTGCCGATCGGATCGCGACGAGCGCGCCGACGCGACGAACCGCGCGCACGCCCCGGGCGGGCGGCGACGACTGACGGAACGCGAGGCGCGACGACAGGACGATGGGACAACGAGACGACGGGGCGGAACGACGAAACGAAAGCCGAGAGTCGGCGGCGAGGGACGCGTCAGCGACAAGAACGGAACCCCATCGCAGCACGCGGAGTCGCCCGGACAGTACAACCCGAGGGCAACGAGCCCGCTCCCGTGCAACCGATCGTTCGGAATCACATGATAAGTGCCTCGTGTGACGGACGAAAATTACCTGAATCGATCTATCGGTTCGATGAGCGACGGTCGGTCGCTCGTCGGTTACCCTTCGATCGTTCGCCGAGGTTCGCTCTCGTCCGCTCTCGTCCACCTCCGTCGGATACGTGTCGATCGGCGCGCAACATGCATATTATCGCCAGGGGCTTTTATACGTTGGCGGGCTACCGAGGTCATGGCTACCGTATCGGACACGGGGATATCATCGCGATCCCGAACGGCGATGTGGGTGCTCGCGCTCGCGCTCGGCGGGGTACTCGCGTACATCATGTACTCGTATCTCGGGGCGTTCGTTCTCGGGCTGTTCGTCTACTACATTACTCGGCCGGTCCACCGCCGGCTCTCCGATCGCGTCCCGACGTCAAGTCTCGCCGCGATCGTCTCGTTGTTGACGATCGCGTTGCCGATCATCCTGATCATCGCCTACACCGTCGCCG
Source organism: Halobacteriales archaeon QS_8_65_32 (assembly GCA_003022925.1). Lineage (GTDB taxonomy): Archaea > Halobacteriota > Halobacteria > Halobacteriales > Halococcaceae > PXQR01. The sequence goes on from PXRY01000057.1 coordinate 23,152, forward strand.
TCGGCATCAGCCAACTCAGCGGCTTGATCGGCCCCGAGCAAGTCAGTCAGATCCTCGGCCCGCTGCTGGGCGGTGCCGGAACCGGGACCGGTACCGGCGCTGGTGCCGGTATCGGCAACCCGGAAGCACTGGTCTCACAAGCAGTCAGCGACCCACAGGCCTTCGCCGACGGTCTCACCACCGGCAGCGTCTCCGACGCGATCCAGCAGGCGGGAGGGATCGCCCTTTCAGCGCTCGGCGTGCTCGGCACCGGGCTCATTCAGCTGTTCATCGTGCTCACGCTCGCCTTCTACTTGCTTCGTGACGACCACCGGCTAGCGGGGTGGACCCGCGAGCAGCTCATCGGGACCGGCACGCCCGCCGACGCGTACTTCTCGACGGTCGACCGCGACTTGAAGACGGTCTTTTTCGGCAACATCCTGAACGCGATGGCGGTCGCGATCCTGGCGGTGATCTGTTACGTGATATTAAACGTATTCGCGCCGAGCGGCGTCGCGATCCCCTCGCCGGTGCTCGTCGGCCTGCTCGTCGGGGTCGGTAGCCTGATCCCCGTCGTCGGCATGAAGATCGTCTACGTTCCCGTTGCGCTCATTATCACCGCCGCTGCGTTTACGGGCGGCACAACGGCGCTGTGGTTCCCTGCGGTCTTTTTGGGCGCGTCACTGTTCGTCATCGATACGTTCCCGGATCTCCTCTTGAGACCGTACGTTTCCGGGCGGATCCACTTCGCGCGCATCGTCCTCCCGGAACTCGCTCGCGGCGCGCCATTGACCGGCGGCGCTTCGACCGAAGGCCCCCTCGATCCAACCGGCGAGGAAGACGCCGCGCCCGAACCCGAACCGGTCGATACTGACGCGGAGACGCCGACCGACAGCGAACCCGACGTCACGCCGACCTCGGCGTCCGCGTCCGGACCGACGACCGAACGGAGTTCGGAGCCCGATTCGTCGGCCGATCGGGTCCGCTCGACCTGGGGCGACGACTCCTCGGCGACCGACGGCGGACGACCCCAACGATAGGGACGACGCCCGCTGACGCTCGGCTCCGATCACGTCGTTTTATCGGGCACGCCGGCGTATTCAGCATCGATGGAAGCAATCGAAGTATCCGAGTTCGGCGACAGCGACGTCCTTTCGACGGCCGAACACGACGTACCCGAGCCCGGCCCCAGCGAGGTCCGCATCGCGGTCGAGGCAGTGGGCGTGAACTTCGCGGACATCATGCAGCGGCGCGGCAACTACCCCGGCGGTCCACAGCCAACGTACGTCCCCGGCATGGAAGCCGCTGGGACGGTAGAGGCAGTGGGCGAGAACGCCGATCGCGAGGTCGGCGAACGGGTCGTTGCGATGACCCAGCAGGGGTACGCCGAGTACACGACCGCGAGCGTCGACGCACTGTTCGACGTACCCGAAGGAATGGGCTTCGAGGGAGCGGCCGGCTTTCCGGTTCAGTTCCTCACCGCACACAATACGCTGTTCGAGTGGGGCGGGCTGACCGACGGCGAGTCGGTGTTGATCCACGCCGCCGCCGGGGGCGTCGGGACCGCCGCCACCCAACTCGCCAGTCGCGCGGGCGCAACGGTCTTCGGGACGGCGAGCAGTCGAGAAAAACTCGACCTCGCCGAGGAACTGGGCTGTGAGATCCCGATCGACTACACCGAGACGGACTTCGCCGACGCGGTAAACGACGCCACCGACGGCGCGGGCGTCGATCTCGTCCTCGACGGCGTCGGCGGCGACACCACCCAGGAGAGCCTCTCGTGTCTCACCGACTTCGGGCGCATGACGGTGTACGGCGCGGCGAGCGGCGAACCCGGCCATCCCGATACCGGGACGCTGTTGTTCAACAACCACACCGTACTCGGCTACCATCTCGGCCAGGCGATGGGCCAGGTTCCAGGGCGGGTGCTCGGCGCGGTTCCCGATCTGACCGAGGCGCTCACGTCCGGCGATCTCGAGGTAATCGTCGGCCAGACCTTCCAGCTCGCGGAAGCCGGCGACGCCCACGCCTACATCGAAAACCGCGAGAGCAGCGGCAAAGTCGTGCTCACACCGTAGTCCGTTACCCCGATCCGTCCGTCGCTGATCGGTCTCCGCATCAGCGATCGTGGAGATTGGTCGCGCTATATCCGCTCACGATCCGATTTTTTCGGACATTGGCATAGTCCTCGTTGAGCGACGAAAGTCACTGCAGACCGTCTCGGGTAGGATTGGAGGGGGTCGGCCGGTCGGCGAACCCCGGCGTTCCCGTGAGCGAGCGTAGTTGTTCGAAAGGCGCTTCGCGCCTTTCGTGATGTGGCAGAAACGCGGAGCGTTTTTGCTGCAAGCGGGAAATCGCAGATTTCCCGCAATGACGAGAGACGCTTCGCGTCTCTCGAACCACGAGCGAGCGAGAGCAGGGAAGAGCTTTGCTCCGACCGCGTTCACGAGAGCTTCGCTCTCGTGAGCCAACAGGATCGTGACGCGATCCTGTGACGATGCAAGCACCGGAGCGCAGCGAGCCACGGGATTCGAGCGCTCAGGGGCCTCGTAAACGATTTGCTTCTCCTCTGTTCCCGACTCAAGCTAACAAGTATCGAATCGACCGACCGCTGACTGATCAGCCGCCGACCGATCGTCGGTCGTCGCAGCGAAGTTCGGTGCGACCCCAGGGATCTGTTCGAGCCAACGTGTTAGCGACGGGAAAACGTGTTCGGCGACGACTACTCGACATCGGTACCGTCGACACCGCCGTCGGTGTCAGCCTCGCGGTCGGCATCGGTATCATCGAGAGGGAGACCCGAGACCCCGTACGCCCGCCGTGCGGCGTCGCTCGAAACCTTCCCGAGTTCGACGTCGCGGGCGAGCGCCTCGCGGTCCCGGTCGGCAGGATCGCCATAGCCGCCGGCACCGGGGGTGCGAACGCTCACGACCGTTCCGGGCGCGAGCTCCCGAACGACCTTGCCAGGGAGGCGCTCGCCGTCGTCACTTTCGGTTCTGGCACCGGTCGTTGCCTTCGCAATCGGCCCGTTCGACGACAGTGCGTCCTCGAAGCAGTACGCGTCGCCGGGCGCTCCCTCGGTTCCGCCGGCGAGGCCGTACGGCGCGTGGCGACGGCGGTCGGCGAGAAGGCTGAACGTCGCCCAGCCGTCTCGAACGCCGATATCACGTCGGAGCCCCAACCCGCCGCGATACTGCCCCGCACCCCCCGAATCCGGCCGGTACTCGTAGCGAATCACCCGAAGCGGGTACGCCGTCTCCAGGACTTCGACGGGCGTGTTCATCGTGTTCGACATGTGGACGTGAATGCCGTCGATCCCGTCGAGCCCCGCTCGTCCGCCGAAGCCGCCGCCCTGGGTCTCGTAGAACGCGTACGGCGTTCCCTTGTCCCCGTCCCCGCCCGCCGGCCCGTCGGCCACCGACTCATCGGTCGCCGATCCGTTCCCCGTCGATCCGTCCCTCGCCGAACCCCGGGAACTCCGGCGATCGATCCCGCCGAAGGTGACGTTGTTCATCGTTCCCTGAGAGCCCGCCAGCACGCGCTCGGGGTCGGCCTCGGCGAACGCGCCGAGCACGACATCGGTGACGCGCTGGGAGGTCTCCAAGTTGCCGCCGACCACGGCGGCGGGCAGGGTCGGATCGACGATCGTCCCCTCAGGCGTGTGGATATCGATCGGTCGGTAACAGCCGTGATTCGGCGGGATATCCGGATCGGTCACGCACCGAACCGCGTAGTACGTCGCCGATGCCGTCACGGCGAAGACCGCGTTGACCGGTCCTTCAGTTTGGGCCGCGGTGCCGTCGAAGTCCACGGAAACGGAATCACCGTCGATCGTCACTTCGGCGACGATCGGGAGGTCCGTGTTCCCCTGGCCGTCGTCGTCGAGGACGTCCTCGAACCGGTAGCTGCCGTCCGGAAGGGCGTCGATCTCCGCGCGCATCCGTCGCTCGGAGTACTCCTTGATCTCCTCGAGCGCGCTACGGAGGTACTCGGTGCCGTACTTCCCGACGAGTTCGCCGAACCGTCGCCGGCCGGTCCGATTGGCGGCTTCCTGGGCGCGCAGATCGCCGCGACGCTCGTCGGGCGTACGGACGTTCGCGAGGATCATCTCCAGTGCGGTCTCGTCGACCGCGCCGTTCTCGTAGAATTGTATCGGGGGGATCCGAAGCCCCTCCTGATAGATCTCCGTCGAGTCGGCGGCGACGCTGCCGGCGCGCGCGCCACCGATATCGGCGTGATGGGCGCGGTTGGCCGCGTACGCGACGATCCGCTCGTCGCTCTCGTCGCTATCGCCACTATCGCCGGCGAACACCGGCGTAACGAGCGTCAGATCGGGGAGGTGGGCACCGCCGCGGAACGGGTCGTTCAACAGGATACCGTCGCCCGGTTCCAGTGTTTCCGGCGGGAAGGCCTCGATCGCGGCGGCCACCGAGAAGGGCATCGCGCCGAGGTGGACGGGCATGTTCTCAGCCTGGCTGATCATCTCGCCCGCCGCGTCGAACAGCGCACACGAACAGTCTCGCCGTTCTTTGATGTTCGGCGAGTAGCCCGTGCGAATCAGGTTCGCGTTCATCTCCTCGGCGATCGCCGCACAGGCGTTGCGGATGATTTCGAGGGTAGCGGAGTCGACCTCGAAGCCGTCGGTTTCGGTCCCGCGATCGGAAGGAGTATTACGGTTACTCATCCGGGAACACCTCGATGAGCAGGTTCCCGTAGTCGTCGACGCGGACGCGCTGGTCCGGCGGCACGACGGTCGTGCTTTCTGCGGCCTCGATAACCGCCGGCCCGTCGAACGTCCCGCCGACCGGGAGCCGGGTGCCGTCGTAGATTCGCGTCTCGTACCCCCTTCCGTCGTAGATCACCTCGCGGGTCTCGTGGATCGCGTTCTCGACGGACCCCGAGCCTGCTCCTGCCGCCTCCCTGTCCTCGACGCCGAGGGTCGGCGCGTCGACCGCGCCGCGCGCACGGAGCCGGACCGTCACGAGTTCGATCGGTTCGTCGCCGTAAGCGTGGCCGTAGCGCTGTCGGTGACGCTCGTGAAAGCGGTCTTCGACCGTTTCGATGGCTGCTTCATCGATTTCCCCGTCCGGAACGGGGACTGAGAGTTCGAACGCCTGGCCGACGTATCGCAGGTCGAGCGTCCGTTCGAAGCTGGTCTCTTCGGCCGCGAACCCCTCGTCGGCTAACCGCTCGTGGCCCTCCCCTTCAAACTCGCCGAACGTTACCTCCAGTTCCGCCGTGTCGATCGCATCGAGGCGGCGAAGGCGGGAGGTGCTGTAGTCGTAGAGCACGTCGCTCACGAGCAATCCCAATGCCGAGAGCACGCCCGCCGTCCGGGGGATAATGACCCGCGGGATGTCGAGTTCGGCGGCGAGTTCGGGCGCGTGAAGCGGCCCCGCCCCACCGAAGGCGACGAGACCGAACTCGCGGGGGTCGTGCCCGCGTTCGACGCTCACTACCCGGAGCGCGCGCTGGAGGTTCGCGTTCGCGACGTCGACGACGTCCTGGGCGGCCTCCTCGACGGACCGACCGAGGGGACCGGCGATCGCCTCGTCGGTGACCCGGCGGACGGTCTCGATGTCAGCGGCATCCTCGTCGCCGAGGAACGTAGAGGGTGTGAGGCGTCCGAGCAGGAGCTGTGCGTCGGTGATCGTCGGTTCGGTGCCGCCCCGCCCGTAGCATATCGGGCCGGGGTCCGCGCCGGCCGATCGGGGCCCGACACGTAGTGCATCACCGGCGTCGATCCAGGCGATCGACCCGCCGCCCGAGCCCACAGTGTGAACGTCGATCATCGGCACGCCGATCGGGTACGGGCCGACCTCGACGTCGGTCGAGACCACCGGTTCCGCGTTCTCGACGAGCGAGACGTCACAGGAGGTCCCGCCCATGTCCATCGTAACCACGTCGGTCGAGCCACATCGCTCCGCGATCGCGGTCGCCCCCTGGACGCCCGCGGCCGGCCCCGATAACAACGTTCGGACCGGACGATTACGGGCAACGTCGGCGTCGATGATCCCGCCGTTCGACTGCATGATCCGGAGCTCGCTGCTGACACCCGCGTCCGCTATCTCGGTTCCAAGGGTGGCGATATACCCCTCCATCACCGGTTTGAGCGCGGCGTTCATTGCCGTCACTAGCGTTCGTTCGTACTCGCGGATCTCGGGGAGCACGTCGCTCGACAGCGAAACGGAGGCCTCGACACCCGCCTCGGTCAGGAGTTCGCGCACCCGGCGTTCGTGGTCCGTGTTCTCGAAGGCGTACAGTAGACAGACCGCGACGCTTTCGGCGTTTTCCTCCCGAAGCCGGTCGGCGACCGCTCGAACGCTCGACTCGTCGAGGTCGGTCAGAACGGCTCCGCGCTCGTCCAGGCGTTCGGTCACCTCGTAGCGGCGATCGCGGGGGACGATCGGCGTCGCCTTCTCGGCTTGGAAATCGTAGATGTCCGGGCGATCCTGGCGACCGATCTCGAGGACGTCACCGAACCCCTCGGTGGTAACGAGGGCCGTGTCGGCCCACGCCTCCTCCAAGACGGCGTTGGTCGCCACGGTGGTCCCGTGACCGAGAAAGCTAATCGCGTCGTACCGCCAGGCCTCGTTTTCGTTTTCGTCCCCGCGCTCGCGTGCTTCTCGCAGCCCGTCGAGAACGCCCTGCTCGGGCGACTGCGGCGTCGAAGGCGTCTTGTGTGTCTCGATTGCACCGTTTCGAATCGTCACGACGTCGGTGAAGGTCCCTCCGATATCGACGCCGACCCGGAGGTCGTCCCTCACCTTGCTCTCGCCTTCGCCCTCGCTCTCGCTCCCGCTTTCGCTTTCCTCAGTCGTCATCGGTGGTCACGTCCCCGGCGGTTACGTCCCCGCCGGTCTCCCAGCCGCGCGAGATCGCGTAGTCGATGTAGCCCTGCGTGTCTTCGAGCGTGTCCTCGGAGACGCCGCCAACGGCGAGGCTGATCGCGACGAACACGACTGTGTTGACGAGCAGACCGTAAAAGCCGCTCACGAATCCGGGGAGAACGGCCGGCAACGTAACGACGCCGAACTCGATAACGGCAGTGACCGCAATCCCCAACGAGAATCCGGCGAGCGCTCCCTCCCGGGAGGCACGCGGCCAGAACAGCGCCCCTAAGAGGATCGGGAGCTGCTGGGCCGCTCCGTAGAAGCTGAGCGCCGTCAGTAACAATATGAACTCGAACTGCTGGATCGCGATGACGTACGATATGACGCCGAGAACGGGGATCGTGTACTGTGCGACGCGGGTAACGGTCTCCTCGTCGACGTCCTCGGCGGCGTACGCTTCGTACCAGTCGCGGGTGAGAAGCGCCGACACCGCGTGTAACTGGGAGTCGGCGGTACTCATCGCGGCCGCGACCGCGCCGGCGACGACGATCGAGGCGAACCACACCGGGGTGAACTCGTACAGCACCATCGGGATCGCCGAATCGGCCTGTGCGAGGTCCGGGAACGCCTGAACCGCGCCCAGTCCTAAGAAGGCGGTCGGCAGGTAAAAGAGGATCAGATACCCGGTTCCGAAGGCGGCAACCCATTTGAGTACCCGGGGGGAACGCGCGGAGACGTATCGCAAGAAGAGGTGTGGTGTCATCGAGACGCCGATGCCGGTCATGATCGCAAAGGAGATATAGAAGGCCGGCGTGATCGTCCCCGCCGGGCCGGGCAGCGAGACGTACGCGCCGAATTCCCGGACGACCTCCGTCCAGAATGCCTGTGGGCCCCGATAAGCGCTGAAGACGAAGAACCAGCCGGCGATCCACATCGCGCCGAACATGAAGACCCCTTGGAGGGCGTCGGTCCACGCCACCGCGCGGAGCCCGCCGAGCCAGACGTAGATCACGCCCGCGACGACGAACAGCGCCGCGCCGACCTCGAAGCTGATCGCTCCCTGGGTCGCGGTCTCGAAGATGATCCCGCCGCCGATCAACTGTGTCGCGATGTAGGGAAAGGTGAAGGCGATCAGCGCGAGGCTCACGAGCTTGCCTAACAGGGGTGACTCGTAGAAATCGCCCAAGAGATCCGACGGGGTAATGTACCCGTGTTTCTTGCCGAGCAGCCACACGCGCGAGCCGACGATCCAGAGGATCAGTCCGGAGATCACCAAGTAAAACGTAGACGCGCTGAAGATCCCGATCCCGTTCGCGTAGACGAACCCGCCGACGCCGAGGAAGGCGAAGGCGGAGTGATAGGAGGCGGCGAACGTGAAGAGGAGAACGACGATGCCGAGGCCGCGACCGGCGGCCATCCAGTCGTCGACGTCGAGCGTGCCGACCTGCCAGCCGCGATAGCCGAGCGCGAGCACGATCGCGAGATAGACCCCGATCGTCGCGAGCGCGACCGTCGTCTGTAACGAGACCATCAGTCCCCGCTCCCGGCAACGGCGTCCCCGGCGTCGGTTTCCGTCGTCGCCACGTCCTCGCTTTCCCGGAGTTCGGGCGGGACCTGATTCTCGGTGAGTGCAAACGCGTCGCGCCACGCCGCCCAGATGAGTACGAGCGAGATACCGATGCCCCACGCGACCGTCCACAGGTACAAGAGATCGATCCCGGCGATCAGCGCCGGCGCGTCGACAACCCCGATGACCGGCGGGTTCATCGCGATCGCGAACACGATCAAAACGACGGTCGTGATCTTCCCCGCACGGGAACTCGGGAGGTATCGAGTCATACCACGCTATCCACTAACACAGTTCTTAAGCGTTTACCATCGGCACGCGGTGATGCTTGTTACGCGACGAGGACTGATAGCAACCGTTTCGGGTGGGACTGGAAGGGGCCGACCGGTCGGCGAACCCCGGCGAAGTAAGCACTACAGCGACCGAACGGAGTGAGGGAGCGAAGCGCGCAACGAGCCGCGGGAGCCGAGCGTGTCGGGGGCTTGCTAAACGGTCCCAGCGGTTCGTTCACCGGGGACAGCTAACTGAATGCGACGCAGCATACGTCGTCCGCTCGACCCGAACCCGTATCGACCCGTTCGTGAGCAGCGGACGGGAACGGACGCGCCGCCGTTCGCGAACGGATAGCGGCGTTGTGGCAGCGCGAAGTTGTTAACTAAACGGTTCGTGGATAATAATCCATAGCACTCAGCGGACGTCTGATAGCAGTCACGTTGATAACTTTTCAGCGCCAAGGGTAGATTGATGAGCGAGTCCTCGCCGCCCTCCCCTCCTGGCGATCGCGACTGCAACCGGAGCGACACTGAGCGCACCGGGAGCCGGAGGGTTCGATTGGACGTTCCGAAAATGGATTGTCCGTCCTGTGCCGCCAAAGTCACCACCAGCGTCGAGAAGGTAGCGGGGATAGAGAAAATCGAGACGCGACCCACCTCGGGGACGCTTGACGTTCGCTACGACGCCGATCGAACCGATCCGGACGCGATCGCCGACCGCGCCGAGGCGGCCGGCTACGAGGTAACTGGTACGGACGGCGAGGCCGGAGCGACGAGCGCGGCGAGCAAAGCAGACGAGGAGCGGTCGAGCGTCTGGGGGAGTTCCCGCGCGATCAAGACCTGGATCAGCGCCGTCTTCCTCGGCTTCGGCGTGCTCTTCGAGTTCTTCCTGTCAGGAGGGAACGCTGTCCTCCTGCGCATCCCGGGCGGCGAACTCCTAATCGGGGACGCGCTCATGCTCGTCGCGGTCGCGATCGCCGGGCAGGTCATTCTTCGCAACGGCTACTACTCGGCCAGAAATCTGAGTCTCGACATCGACTTCCTGATGAGCGCTGCGATCCTCGGTGCGACGGGCATCTCGCTGTTCTTCGTCGGGGCGTCGCTGTACATCGAGGCCGCCTCCTTAGCCGTGCTGTTCAACGTCGCCGAGTTGCTCGAACGCTACTCGGTTACCCGGGCGCGGAACTCCGTGGAGGAACTCATGGAACTGTCGCCCGATCGGGCCGTCGCCCGCCGCGATGGCGAAGAGATCGAAATCCCGGTCGGCGATGTCGAGATCGGCGAGGTCGTCCTCGTCGAACCCGGCGAGAAGATCCCGATGGACGGCGCGGTCGTCGAAGGCGAGAGTGCGGTCAACCAGGCCCCGATCACCGGCGAGTCCGTCCCAGTCGACAAGACCCCCGGCGAAGAGGTCTATGCGGGGACGATCAACGAGCAGGGCTACCTCGAAATCGAAGTCACGTCCGAGGCCTCGGACAACACGCTCTCGCGAGTCATCGAGATGGTCGAGGAGGCCCAGTCGAGCAAGACCGACCGCGAGCAGTTCGTCGAGCGCTTCGCGGGGTACTACACCCCCGTCGTCGTCGTTTTCGCGGTTCTCACGACGGTCGTCCCGCCCCTCTTTCTCGGCGGGGCATGGGTCACCTGGTTCGTCCGCGGGATCACACTGCTCGTGCTCGCCTGTCCGTGTGCCTTCGTTATCTCGACGCCGGTATCGGTGGTCTCGGGGATCACGAGCGCCGCGAAGAACGGTGTCCTGATCAAAGGTGGCGATCACTTAGAGTCGATGGGCGAAGTCGAGGCGGTCGCGTTCGACAAGACAGGAACGCTCACGAAGGGCGAGCTGGCGGTAACCGACGTAATCGCGCTCAACGACAACACCGAAGCCGACGTGCTCCGGTGTGCGCGCGGATTGGAGGAGCGAAGCGAACACCCGATCGGCGACGCGATCGTCGAGCGCGCGGACGAACGTGACGTCGGCAAGCGGGAAATCGACGGCTTCGAGAGCATCACCGGCAAGGGGGTGCGTGCCGATCTCGACGGGCGGGCGCACTACGCCGGCAAGCCCGGCCTCTTCGAGGATCTGGGCTTCGACCTCGACCACGTCCACCTGACGACCGACGGTGGCGTCGTCCTCGACGAGACCGAGCGCCAGTGCGCCGACGGGGAAGAGGCGAACTGCCTCGATCTGCTCGAAGAAACGATCCCGCGCCTGCAAGAGGAGGGCAAGACGATCGTGCTCGTCGGCACCGCCGAGGAACTCGAAGGCGTGATCGCGATCGCCGACGAGGTCCGTCCGGACGCGCGGGCCGCCGTCTCGGGCCTCCGCGAGGCGGGTCTCCGAACGGTAATGCTCACCGGCGACAACGAAGGCACCGCGAGCGCGATCGCCGAGGCGGTCGGCGTCGACGACTACCGCGCCGAACTCCTGCCGGACGAGAAGGTCGCGGCGATCGACGACCTCCTTGACGAGTTCGACACAGTAGCGATGGTCGGCGACGGCATCAACGACACGCCGGCGATGGCGACCGCCTCGGTAGGTATAGCGATGGGCGCGGCGGGCACCGACACCGCGATCGAGACCGCCGATATCGCGCTGATGGCCGACGACCTCTCGAAACTACCCTACTTCTACGACCTCTCGAATCGGGCCAACGGCGTGATCCGACAGAACATCTGGGGCAGCCTCGGAGCGAAAGCGCTGCTCGCAATCGGTGTGCCCTTCGGGTACGTCTCGGTCGTGCTCGCGGTACTCGCCGGCGACGTCGGCATGACGGTGCTCGTCACCGGCAACGCGATACGTCTCTCGCGGATTTCCCCCGATCGATCCGAGAAAACCGAGCGGGCCTGATCCGTAGACGACTCCTCCAGCGTTTCGGTGTTCCTTCGGCTTCCGTTCGCAGTTCTGCCCTCTCAGCCCCAGCAACGGGTCGGCGCGTCGCTTCCGCCCGGCGTGCCCCTCGTCGGCGCAGCGTCGGTGCTCGTGTTGCCCTCGCCGACCTCCCTTGCGTTCAACGGCGCGACGTTTCGGTCAGGCCACCGGAAACTCGAACGACGACGGGGTCTACGAGGACGTGACTGGCGACGAGACGGCTTCAGCAGTTCTCCGCCGCCGAGCGGCGACACGAACACTGCCGTAGGTCCCCGGCAGCTACTTATATGTGTTGAGTGAACCATCCGCAGGGTTCTTATCGCGGGTCGACACTATACTTGATGATATGTATGATCGGATTCTGATTCCGACCGACGGAAGCGCACCAGCCGAGAAAGGTGCCAATCATGCTATCGAACTCGCGGCCGCGCTCGGCGCGACGGTCCACGCGCTGTACGTGATCGATCTACCGGGCATACCCCGTGCATTGGCGCTCAGGGACGACGAAGAGGAGATGCGAGAACGGTACCGGGAGTTCGGCGAGGAGGTAACCGGGGACGTCCGCGACGTCGCCGCCGGTGCCGACGTCGAATGCGTCACTGCCATGAAAAGCGGCTCGGTACATGAAGAGATCAGCGACTACGCCGAGGACGAGGACATCGACGTGATCGTTATGGGCACCCCCTACCGGGGGAAGGTCGGGGCTTTGCTCGGCGGCGAGGCTGAGAAGGTCGTCCGGACTTCGACCGTACCCGTGACGACGGTTCGGATGCGAGAAGACCAGTAAGTGGGCCCGACCTCCTGTTGCTGGTCGGTCGACGCCGTAGCGGTCTGCCCTCTCGCTGTGGGTTCATCCGAAACGAGTGTCGACTCCGGTTTCACAACCGACACGACGGACACGACGCGCTCGGCGGCGAACGAACTGCCGTCGGTTCGAGTTACCGATCACCCGATGGCAACCGCGCCGCGGCTACGGTTCACGCGCCGATGTCGATGGCAACGGCGGCCAGTGTTCTGCCGCACCGCGGGTGACGGGGCGCTCGCTACTGCTGATTTAGTGTCGTGGTAACGATTATTATGATGGCCAGCGACGGGGCGAACGGCGCTCCCGAGGGGCCGAACCGGCGATCGAAAGGATCAACTGGAGCGTCACAGGAGAGTAACAACGATGTCAACAGCTGAGGAGAACACGGACGTCGTCCGACAGTACTTGAACGCGTTCAACGAACAGGACCGGGATGCGCTCTCGGAGATCCTGGCCGAAGACGTCGTCGAACACGGCGCTCACGAGGAGTTACACGGCTTCGAGGAGATCGTCGAGTTCCGCGATGCACATTTCGAGTCGTTTCCGGACTATTCAGGGACCGCCGACGCCGTGATCGCCGAGGACGATATCGTTGCCGTCCGGTATACGGTGCGCGGGACCCACACCGGCGAGTATCAGGACGTCGAACCGACCGGCCACACAGTCGAGTGGACCGGGATGGCGATGTACCGGGTCGAAAACGGCGAGATCGCCGAGATCTGGCTCGAAGAGGACCGACTCGGGCTGCTCAGACAGGTCGAAGTCGTCGATCCGCCCGCACATCTGCGGATCTGATCCGGCCACTCAGTGGTTATCGCCATCGGTTTTCCTTTCGAGTGCGGGTTCTCGACGAGCAGTACCGACGGGTGGTTCCATCGGGCCCCTCGCACCTCGTCGGATCGGGTCCAGTAGCGTGGTAGCGACGGGTGTCGAACCGTCGTCCGGCCCGATACTGGCCCTCTGGATCGCCGTCGTAGACACGGACGAGAGAGGGGCCGGCGGTCGCCGTGAGGTTCAAAACGCCTGCGCACCTATAGAAGAGTAATGCGTACTTCGAACCCCGCCCCAGGGCCTGACGCGGACACGGCGTTCACGTTCGGCCTCGCAACGGCCGTTGTCCTCGCCGTCCTCGCCATCGCGCTCGCGGTACGGAGTGGGAGCGTAACGCTTCTGAGCGGGGCCGTCCTCGCTATGGTAGTGCTTCCAGCAGTGTTCGTCCTCGCGTCCTGTGTGCTTGCCGTCTGGCTGGGCTACGACCCGGACGTGGTAGACGCGTACAAGCTGACCCAATCGCTTCGGGAACAGACCGAAGAGTAGAGTCACACTGCCGGAAAACGCGACGAACCGATGTTCGCGCGCCGATCGGCGTTCTCGCTGTGCGGTTCACGTTCTCGTTTCTCGCAGATAGATAACGATGCTCGCTGAAAGGAAACAGACACCAGCGACCCCTAACTCGCCTATCGTCATCGCCCCCAGCGCCACGATCATCAACGCAACGGCCAGTATCGCTAGTGCCACCGTGACTTTTCTCGACATCGCTGCCTTGCTCCGTCGTGACCGAAGGACCCCGAGAACGTATAGATTGGCTTCGTCGTCCAGTGGGGAACACCCACGGCAGCCGTCTCGAAACACCGATCTCCGATCCGTTCGATCATCGACGGAGAGGTGACGAGAAGAGCGAAGGTACTGATCGTCAGAAGTGCTCGAACTCCCAGTGGTACTGACAGTTGGTACACGACGCCCACTCGGGGACGTCGAACTGCTGGGGATGACGCCGGCCGTGTTTCATTCGCTCCTGACAGGCGGGACAGACCAGGTGGACGAGTTCCAACTCCGGGAACTCCTCACAGGGGAACTCGCGCCAGCACTCCGGGCAGTCGAGGTCGGTCGTGGGTCGGTGCTGGTAGATCTCGCTCTCACAGTCTAAACACTCTACCACGGCGGGCGGGCGGTCGAACCATCCGACGTCGCCTCTCGTGGCGGTGGTCTGCGCGTCCGGGATCGCCAAACCGAACTCCATGTCCGGGTCGACTCTGAGCGGTTCGACCAATAGATGTCCGACGTGCCTAGCCGTTTCAGCCAAGCTGTGTGCCATGTGGGTGAGTTGCTGGCGCTTCCCGGACATAGGACCACCCAGAGGCGCAGTCGGTATAAGTCGTCCGTTGGATCGAGCGTGCTCGGAGCCGTCGGGTCTTTCGACAGCCTTTCGTGCTCGACCGTGTACATAGATACCATGACGTCGAAACGTCTCCGGTGGCTAACGTGGCGGTAGTGACGCTGGCGGTACTCCCGGGGACCGCCGTTGCACAACTCGTCGATCCGACCGCCATCACCAACGTTGCGACGCCGATCCGGGTGGTCGTGGCGTTCCTGAGCGTTCTGCTGTTCGGCGGGGCGTTGCTGGTTCGCTCGGAGGGGTTCGTCGACCGATCGGTCGAGGCCTCGATGGAGCACCCTCTAAAGTCGCTCGGGTACGGTGCGTTGGCACACGGTCTCCTCGCTTTCTTCGGGTTCTACGGCCTCAGTCAGCTCGCGGCGATCGGCGTCGGCGGGTCGATACTCACGACGGCCGGTTTAGCGGTCCTCGCCTTCGTGTGGCTGATGGTAGCCGGTCTCGGGTTCGTCGTCGTCGGGTCGGCGCTCACCGACGCCGCGGGCGAACGCCAACTGTGGTCCGGATTGGCCATCGGGGCGGCCATCGGCGCGGCCGTCTGGGTGCTCCCGACCGTTCTGCTCGCGTTAGGGACTTGGACCGTCGTCGTCTCGATGGGCATCGGCGGCCCGGCGAGACGGTGGTTCCACGACTCGCGGGGCGTCGAGGCCGGCACCGACCCGGACGCCTGACCTGCTCCCACCGGTCGGCACCCGTCGTCCCCGCCCGTCAGTAGCTGTGGTGTGAGGATAACGCTCATATCTGTAGCGGACGATCAGCCGGCATGGAACACATCGTCCTGCAGGGGGGAGCGTTCGGCGGCGACGTGTTCGGTCCCGCCGTGGAGTTGTTGCCGATCGTTGCCAGTCTCGTACTGGTTCTCATGATCGTCGCGTTCGGTGCGTTCGTCTACCGGAGTCTGACCGGCGGGATCGAATGGCCGGACGACGCCGACGAGGAGGCCGACAACGAGGGCGTCACGAGGAGCCACGACGACGAGTGGAAGTACTCCTGACGAACTCGTATCGGGAACGGAGCGTCCGAACGACACCGACAGCACCCGCCTAACGTGCGGACGACACTCGGATGAGACTCGGACGAGTTAGAGACGAATTATCAGCGGCCGATAGGAAACCCGGGAGATCGATCGGTCGCGCTCGCGTCGCTGATCGAGTACCGGCCGGTCAAAGCGGGTCGATCGCCGAAACGAAAACGAGGGAAGCTGACGAGCCGTGTGATCAGTCGTCGCTGGTCGTCGAGTCGCCGTCGGTGACGCCCGTAACCGTCTCCCTGCCAGTGGTGGCGACGTCCTTGTCACCCTCTTCGGTTATCTGCTCGATCCGGTCGGCAAAGGCCTCGGACTCTAAGATCTCGTACTCGCGATCGAGCCCGAGATAGACGGTGTAACACATTATCAGCAGGATAACGGCGAAAGGCAGCCCCGTCGAGATGGCCGCCGCCTGCAGCGCCGTCAGACCACCGCCGATGAGTAACACCGCTGCCACGGCACCTTCGGTGATCGCCCAGAAGATGCGCTGGCTTTTCGGCACGTCGTGCTTGCCGCCCGAGGTCAGGTGGTCGATGACCAGCGACCCCGAGTCGGACGACGTGACGAAGAAGGTGATGACGAGCAGCGTTGCGAGCAGGCCCGAAACGGCACCGAGCGGGAACTGCTCCAACAGGGCGAACATCGCAACGGTCTGGCCGACCTCGTTGTAGGTCGAAAGCGCCGCACCGTTGCCGAACAGCGAGTTGTTTATTGCGCTCCCGCCGAACGTCGACAGCCAGACCGCCGAGAACAGCGAGGGCAGGATGAGCACGCCGAGCACGAAC